>CAIJMU010000071.1 GCA_903821875.1 uncultured Spirochaetota bacterium | reverse complement strand
TGGTGGATCCGCCAGGCGATAACTCGTTCCATCTCCGACCAGGCCCGGACCATCAGGGTTCCTGTCCACATGATCGAGCAGATCAACAAGGTTGTCCGCGAGAGCCGGCAGCTCATGCAGAAGCTTGGCAGGGAGCCTACGGACGAAGAGATCGCCGAACAGCTCGGCTGGCCTGTAGCCCGCGTGAAGAGCGTGAAGAACGTAGCGCGCGAGCCCATCTCCCTTGAGACGCCCATCGGTGAGGATGAGGATTCACTCCTCGGTGACTTCATCGAGGACAAAGAAGTCGAGAATCCCTCGGTGCAGACGGACTACAACCTCCTCAAGGAGCAGATCCGCTCGGTGCTGTCGACCCTGCCTCCCCGTGAGCAGGAAGTGCTCAGGATGCGTTTCGGCCTCGACGATGGATATTCCCTCACCCTCGAGGAAGTGGGACTCTACTTCAACGTTACCCGGGAACGGATCAGGCAGATCGAGGCGAAGGCCCTCAAGAAACTGCGGCATTTCAAGCGAAGCCAGAAGCTTCGTGACTATATGGATCATTGATCACGTCGAACGAGCGAGGTTGCCCATGCTGATGGAAGAGGTCTTTGAACGGCTCCGGGAATTCCAGGAAATCCTGACCAAGCGCGTTGGAATAGAGAAGGATGTAGAGGATATCCCCAAAGCGCTTTTAGCGCAGGAGGAGGTACTCGCCCGCATCAAGAAGTCCTACGTTGAACGGAACCTGGAATTCGAGCAGACGGAAGGGCGGGTGAAGGAGTACCGTGGGCAGCTGGCCGAGGCAGAAATGTCCCGAGAAGGCGCCGAAAAACAGATGGACTCCATCAAGACCCAGCGGGAATACGAGGTACTCAACAAGGAGATCCGGGACGCCACCGAGAAGGAGCACCAGCTGCGCAAGGACCTCCAGAAGGAGGAACGCGTGCTTGCCGAGATCGAGGATGCCCTCCGGCGCGACGAGTCCATGATCAAGCTCCAGGAAGCCGAGATCCAGGAGAAATCCACCCGCACGAATGCCGAACGGGACTCGAAGATCGCTGAGATTTCAAGCCTGAGGACCCAGGAGGAGCGCGCCTCCAGCGGGATCGAAAAGGAAGTCCTCTTCAAGTTCGAGCGCATCATCCGCTCGAAGCAAGGTCTCGGCATCGTGCCAGTGAAGGGCTCTGTATGCACCGGCTGCTACATGATCCTGCCGGCCCAATTCGTGAACGAGGTGCGGTCCGGGAGCAAGATCATATTCTGTCCCTATTGTTCAAGGGTCCTCTATTTCGAGGAATCGGACAACGACGCCAGTGACCAGCTCTTTGTCGACATCGAATCCGGATCCCTGTCCGACCTCGAGGACTACGCCGAGGAAGGAGAGGAAGACTCCTACGACGACGATGACGGCGACGGCGAGAAGGAAGGGATGGACGACGGAGATAACAATTAGTATAGATTTGCATAGTTGATTCAGGGAACGGATCGGACCATCGCCGCGGCGGCGTCGGCTCATGCCCGCGCCGCCTCGGAGGAAAGTCCGGGCTCAGGAGAGCGCAGCGCCGGGTAGCACCCGGGTGTGCAGGTCAGCGGCGTTCGCGTCGCGGACCTGCACAACAGACAGCGCAACAGAAAGAAAACCGCCCGCCAGGGAATGGGATATGCGAGGGACCTGGGGAATGCAAGCATTCCCCATAGCCGAGCATATCCGGCGGCCTTGGCGAGCAAGGGTGAAAGGGTGGGGTAAGAGCCCACCGCGCCTCCGGCGACGGGGGTGGCATGGCAAGCCTCGCTGTGAGCAAGGCCGCGCAGCGGAGGGAGCTCCCCCGGCGTCGGAGACCCATGGTCTTCGACGCAGTCCGCGGGTTGGCTGCTTGAGCGCGAGGGAAACCGAGCGCCGAGATGGATGATGGTTGCCGCTCTGGCCAAGGCTGGAGCGGAACAGAACCCGGCTTATAGATCCGTTCCCTTTTTTTATCCCAGGTACTCCAGGTTGACATTTCTCATCGACTCGAAGATGCGCCGCTTTACCAGGCTAGACCCTTCGGTCAAGTCCTGTATCTTGCGGCGCACTTCCCTGCGCTTCGAATCGAGTCCAAAGGCACAGGTACAGGCAGCGGACCTGAAGCCCTTGGCGGCCGCGAAGTCGATGATCTGGCGCTCCTCGCAGAGCGCCATGGGCCTGATGATCTTGATGGGGTACTTGTCATAGCTGACGACGGGTTTCATTCCGGAGAGCTCGCCTTTGTACATCATGTTCATCAAAAGCGTTTCTACGATGTCATCCAGATGGTGGCCAAGGGCGATCTTGTTGAAGCCCTCGGCCAAGGCGTATCTGATCAACTCGCTTCGACGCTGGGTCGAGCACCACCAGCAGTTCATTTTCTTGCCGGGCTTCAACCTTCCGATGACCGGTACGTCGACTGAAACATAGTCGATTTCCCAGGATTCCAGCTTTTCCCGCAAACTCGATTTCTTGCAGCAGGAACAGAAATCAGTTGCGATATGGATCGCACGGAGCTCGAAGGGGACGGGCCACCACTTCCGTTTTCCAGCAAGGTCGCAGGCAAGGGCAGTGGAATCCTTGCCCCCGGAAACGGCGACTAGCACACGGTCACCCGACGCGATCATCTCATAGCGCCGAAGCGCTACTTCGATCAACTTCGCGACCGTCGTCTCAGCGTTCTTCATGGTGAATTCTCGCACAAATCAAACAGGCGCGGCAACGCCCGAAAAAGGGGATCAGCTCCCCGCGACCTTCTCGACGATTTCCTTGATTGCTTCCATGGAATAGGGCTTTGTTATATATCCTTCACACTGGTGTTTGAAGGCGGCCATGACGTTCTTGGCATCACCAAGCGCTGTCACCATGATGACCCGGCAGCTATCGGTGGGCAGGATGCCCCTCGATTCCTCGAAGAGCCGTAGCTCCTGGAGCGTTGTTTGCCCGTCTTTTACCGGCATCATGATGTCGAGGAATACCAGATCGTAGGGATGTCCATCCTCATAGGCTGCCTTGAGCGCACTCATCGCCTCGTTGCCATCGACGGCGCCATCGACGGTCCCATATCTTTGTATCATCCGTATCAACAAGTTCCGGGAGAGGAACTCATCTTCGACAACCAGCATCCTGAGAGTCTTCATGCGCCGCTCCTGTTTAGCACTGGCAGTGAAATGACCTAGGGAATCCTCGCTCACCGTTGGACCTGCGTAGGATCCAGGCAACCCTCCCCAGGGATGATGATTCCACCTGAATCAGCAAGTTTGGATATTCTTCACGATTTTGCACCAATCCACGCCAAGGATCAAGGGTGCGCCCGTAAGTCTTTTGAAGTTCCTCGAACCTTGTTGGCAGGGGGCAAGGTGGCACGGGAAGTTGCCGCCTTTCCGCGTTCCCGCCGCTCCTCTGCCTCCCCCCTTTATGCCATCGCATACCCTGGGAGGTAGTCCGGTCCACTCTGTCCAGGACTTGCCCG
>CAIJMU010000070.1 GCA_903821875.1 uncultured Spirochaetota bacterium | reverse complement strand
CGGGCAAGTCCTGGACAGAGTGGACCGGACTACCTCCCAGGGTATGCGATGGCATAAAGGGGGGAGGCAGAGGAGCGGCGGGAACGCGGAAAGGCGGCAACTTCCCGTGCCACCTTGCCCCCTGCCAACAAGGTTCGAGGACCTCCTTACCCGATCCAGAACCTCGAAGGCTCCAGGGCTGACACCAGGAGCCGGCCCCTTCCCTCGATACGCTTTGTCTCGCCCGCCTGGACAAGGAGGTCAGCCGGATTTCCGGAAACCGTAGCCCAGAGTGCACCGCTGATGCAGTAGAGGCTCACAGGCCCCGGGGCTTCCACGGAGAAGGTCGAGCCCTTTGCGAGGCTGGTCACGGGAGCGGCGACAGGAATGGTGAGGGTCTCAAGGACAGTGATGGCTTTGATATTCATGGTAGGCCTCCTATGAAAGGTTTGGGTCCGATGCTGCCCGAGCCGAACTGGCTGTCATGCACCCGACAATAGAAAAGATAGCGAATCTGGATGAATGAATACAGATCCAGAATTGATGAATTGAATACAGTACAGTTCGATTGTTCCTTGACTGTACTGGGTTCGTGAACTCAAACTGTACTGGTGAAAACTCAAGCCCTCTATGAACAATTCGCCGACGAGCTTGCCGCCCAGATAGCCGCCGGCACCTTCCCCGAGGGCAGCCGCCTCCCCTCCCTCCGTGAAGCTGCTGCGGGGCGGGGCCTGTCCCTGTCGACTGCCATCCAGGCTTACCGCCTCCTCGAGGACCGTGGCCTGGCGGAAGCCCGTCCCCAGTCCGGCTACTACGTAAAGCGCAGGCACAAGGCGCAGAAGATGGAGCTGGAACCCGAGGAAACCTCCATCGACCCGATGGGCGTCACCCTCGACGAGGTCTCGATGGGACTCTACAGGGGCAAGCTCGACCCGGATGTCGCGCCCTTCGGGGCGGCCTCCCCCGACCCCGAGCTCCTGCCTTCGGAAAAGCTCGACCGCATCGTGGCAGCCATCGCGCGCGAGGGGGGCTTCGCCCGCGACACATCCTTCTCGCCCGAGGGCATCGAAGAGCTCCGCCAGGGAATCGCACAACGCGCCTTTGCCGCAGGTTGCCCGATCTCGCCGGACGAAGTGGTCATAACCGCGGGCTGCTCCGAGGCCATGAGCCTGTGTCTCCTGGCAGTCTGCCGCTCGGGCGACCTCGTCGCCATCGAGTCCCCCGCCTACTTCGGACTCCTCCTCATCCTCGAGGCCATGGGGCTCCGCGCCCTCGAGATCCCGGCCCTCCCCGGCACGGGCCTGGCCCTCGACGCCCTTGAATTCGCCCTCGACAACCATCCGGTGAAGGCCGTCGTAGCCATGACGAATTTCTCCAACCCCCTGGGTTCGCTCATGCCCGACGCTTCCAAGCAAAGGCTTGCCCGGCTGACCGGACGGCGCGGCATCCCCCTGGTCGAGAACGACATCTACGGCGAGCTGTATTTCGGGGATAAACGACCAATTGTGGCCAAATCCTTCGACACGGACAACATCCTCCTGTGTTCTTCCTTCTCGAAGGACATCTCGCCCGGCTACCGACTCGGCTGGGTCGCTGCGGGCAGGCGCGCACAGGACCTGGTCAGGCTCAAGATGGCCCTCACCAGCGGCACCTCCGCCCTGCCCCAGCTGGCCATCGCGCGCTACCTGGAGTCAGGAGGCTACGACGCCCACCTCCGCTCCATCCGCCGCGCCTACTGTCGCCGGGTCGAGGCCATGGCCGAGGCCATCGAGAAAGCATTTCCAATTGGTACCAAGATCGCCGAGCCCGAGGGGGGCTACCTCATCTGGGTACGCCTGCCCGGTGGCGTCGACTCGATGGAGCTCTACGCCGAGGCGGCCCGCGCGCGCATCGCCATTGCCCCCGGTTCCATCTTCTCGCCCTCCCGCAAGCACCGCGACTACATAAGGCTCAACGCCTCGGTATGGTCGCAGAGGACGGAGAAGGACCTCGTGAGGCTCGGCAAGATCGTAGAGACCCTGGCGATGAGGGACGCTCCCTCCCTGTCACGGAAATGAGCGAACCATTCGTTCAACGCGGCCGCCTTCGTCGGGACCTGCATGGGTTTCCGGTGGAAAGCACGCCGTCCTTCCTTGACCTCCGCCTGTCCTTCGCGCAGAATGTCCCTATTGTCAAAGACTGCCGGCGCACGTGCCAGGACAGAGCGTCGCAAGGAGTTTCCAATGAGCAACCTCAGCGAATACAAGGGCAAGCTGATCGCGATCGACGATGCCGTATCGAAGATCAAGTCCGGCGACGAGATCATAGCCGCCATGTGCGCCTCCGAGCCCCAGGGCTGCATGGAGCGCTTCCATATCATCGCCGACAGGGTAGAGGACGTCCGGGTCTTCTCCTGCCTCACCCTCAAGCCCTACGAGTTCTTCATGAAGCCGGAAATGCGCGGTCGCTTCGAGCTGGCAAGCTGGTTCCACGCCCCAGGCCCAAGGGAGGCGCTCAAGTCGGGGACGGGCACCATCACCTTCGTGCCGAACATGCTGAGCAGGGCTGCCTCCGAT
The DNA here is from genome assembly GCA_903821875.1 of uncultured Spirochaetota bacterium. GTDB lineage: Bacteria > Spirochaetota > Spirochaetia > Treponematales > Rectinemataceae > CAIJMU01. The sequence goes on along the minus strand of CAIJMU010000070.1, from coordinate 28,657 downwards.
CGCATCTCGGTGCGGCAACCCGATATCTTCTTTGGCACCTGTACGCCACCCGACAGCCACGGCTACGTGTCCCTGTCCCTCGGCATCACCTACGAGAAGGACATCATCGAAGCCGCCAGGCTCGTCATCCTCGAGGTCAATCCCAGGCTCCCGAGGACCTACGGCGACACCCAGCTCCACATCCGCGACGTGGATTTTTTTGTCGAGCACGACCAGGAGGTCCCCACCCTTCCCGCCCCGACCCCGGGCGAGACCGATCTGATGATAGGCGCCCACATCGCCGGACTCGTCGAGGACGGATCCACCATCCAGCTCGGTATCGGAGGCATCCCCAACGCGGCCGCCCTGGCCCTCCGCGACAAGAAGGACCTCGGGGTCCACACCGAGATGTTCGTCGACTCGATTATGGAATTGTATGAATTGGGAGTGATCACCAACGACAGGAAGAGCCTGAAGCGCGGCAAGTTCATCACTACCTTCGCAATGGGCTCGCGGAAGCTCTACGACTGGCTCGACGACAACGTGGCGGTCGAGTTTCAGCGCGGCAAGTGGGTCAACGATCCCGCGGTGGTTGCCCAGAACTCGAGGATGGTCTCCATCAACACCTGCCTCTCGGTGGACTTCACCGGACAGGTAGCCAGCGAATCCATCGGCCCCAACCAGTATTCGGGCACGGGTGGGCAATCCGACACGGCGCAGGGCGCCGTCACCGCGACCGACGGCCGGGGCAAGAGCATCATCGCCTGCTACTCCACTGCCAAGGGCGGCACGGTGTCCACCATCCAGAGCACCCTCTCCGAGGGTTCGGCCGTTACCCTCCACCGGAGCAACGTCGACCACGTCGTCACCGAACACGGCGTCGCGCGGCTCCGCGGCCGCACCGTACGCGAGCGCACGAAGGCCCTCATCGCCATCGCAGACCCGAAGTTCAGGGAGGAACTGACATCCAGGGCCAAGGCGCTTAATTATATCTAAGCATTAGTATATTCAAGGGAGGTCGCCGCCGGAATACCGGCCCGCCGCGGGGCTCAGGCGGTGACGTCCCTGATCCACCGCTTCGAGAACAGGCGCCAGACACCGACGAAGGACTTGGCGAAGTCGTCGCTCATGGTCAGGAGGAAGACCGCCCAGGGCGGGAGGCCGAGCACGAAGGCCCCGAGGAGGGCCAGGGGCAGACCCAGGCCCCAGACGCCGGCAAGGTCATAGTACATACTGAATTTCGTATCCCCACCCCCCCGGCAGATCCCGACGATGAGCACGAGGTTGAAGACCTTGAAGGGAAAGGTGGCAGCCAGGGCGAGGAGCATGATGCCGGCCTCGGAGAGCACAGGCGCGGGGAGGGCGTAGAGCCAGGGAAGGGCCAGCCTGAAGGGGACGATGAGGAGGGCCATGGCGAGGCCGAGGATGGGCGAGGCGAGGGCAAAGCGCTTCGCCCAGGAGAAGGCCAGGGCCTGCTGGCCCTCCCCGATCTTCTTGCCGATCATGACGGCCGCCGCGTTGGCCAGGCCGAAGGACAGCACCAGGGCCAGCTGGCTCACCGAGTTCACGATGTTGTACGAGGCGATCGCGCCGGTGCCGATCCGCGCGAAGATCACGTTGTAGAGCGTGATGCCCAGGCTCCAGGTGATCTCGTTGAGGATGACCGGCCAGGTGACCCTGAAAAAACGCGATACCCAACCCCCACCCCAGTCGAAAAGCTCCCCGAGGCGGCCCAGGAGCGGGATGCGACCGACCGCGCATCCTGTAACAATTATGAAGGCTTCGACAAAGCGGGCGATGACCGTGGCCCAGGCTGCCCCTTCGACGCCGAGGGCGGGGAATCCTGCCTTCCCGAAGATCAGGAGCCAGGAAAGGAGCACGTTGAGCCCCAGGGAGACCGTCGTCGCAGCCAAGGGCAGGCGCACCCGTTCCACGCTCCGGATGGACAGGCCGAGCACCAGGGACAGCGAGGTGGGAATATACCCAATACCCACGATCCGGAGATAGCGGGCCCCCAGGGCGATCACCGCGGGGTCAGGGGAATAGAGGCCGAGTAGGAAGGCGGGAAAGGCGATGGCTGCGACCGAGAAGACCAGGCCTGCTCCGAGGCTGAGCGCGAGGGCCAGGCCGAAGCTCCGCCTGAGGCCCGCCAGGTCGCGCTTGCCCCAGTACTGGGCCAGGAAGACCCCTCCCCCCGTCCCGACCCCGAAGAGGATGAGGTTGAGGAGGAAGAACACCTGGTTTCCCAGGCCCACGCCTGCGAGGCTTGTCGCTCCGAGACTGCCCACCATGACGGTCGCGAGCATGTTCACGAGGGCCGAGACGAAATTCTGGAGGGCTATGGGGAGGCCGATGCGCAGGATGTCCGCAGTGAAGGAGCTGCTGGAAGCCGATGCGGGAGCTGTGGTCACGGGAGGGCCAGTGTCCGCACCGGACTGCGATGCGTCAAGGACCAGGTGCCTGCGGTCGCCCAGGCCCGCTGTCTTGACCGCGCCTCCGCCCCCCTCTATCTTTGAATCTTCATCAGACACGGAAAGCCCGCAAGGAGCGTTGCATGGACAAGCTAGAAGCCCTCTCGAAGGTGGGTCTTTTCGAAAACCTCAGCCAGAAATCCCTGAAGGGCATCGCCGGCATTGCGACGGAGCGCTCTTTCAAGGAGGGCGAGGCCCTCATGAAGCAGGGCGAGGACGGCATCGGGCTCTTCATCATCCTCACGGGGAAGGTGCGGATCGAAAAGACGGACAGCTCGGGGCGCACTGTCGAGATCGCCGAAAACGGCCCCGGTGACATCATGGGAGAGATGACGGTCTTTGACGGAGCGCCCCGCTCGGCCAGCGTCGTGGCGACGATGGAGACAATCTGTCTCGTCCTCGCTTCCTGGGAATTCAACTCCTTCCTGAAATCCCATCCCGAGATCGCGATCGACCTCCTTCCCATTGTCGTCAGGCGTTTCCGCGAAACCAACGACGCCCTCATCGGCCACAATGCGATGAAGGACTAGAGCAGAGTCCGCTACAGCTCCCATCCGGGAAAGGGCAGGAGGGAAGCCTCGAAGGTATTGCCTCCACCGGCCACCAGGAGGTCAGCACCGGCGAAGCGCGCCAGGTCCGCGGAGGGTGCAGGCAGCGCGACGACGAAGCCTCCCGAAGCACGGGCTGCACGGTAGCCGAGAAAGGAATCCTCGAAGATCACGCAGTCGCCCGGATCAACGCCAAGCCTGCGGGCCGCTTCGATGAAGACGTCGGGTTCGGGCTTTCCCTGCAGGACATCGACTGCGGAAACCCTCACAGGGAAAAGGCCTGCCATGCCGGTTTCAGCCAGTTCGAAGTCTATGATCTCGTGCGTGGAACTCGAGGCGAGGGCGAGCGGCACGCCCCGGACAGCGAGGTTCCGCGCGAAGGCTTCCATCCGGGGAAAGACAGGGATACGCCCGTGGGCGATCTTCAGGTAGGCGCGGGTCTTGGCCGCGAGGCGTTCTTCCAGGGGTACCTTGAAAAGGGCGTTGTCCGGGAAGTGCGCCCCGAGGATCCTGAAGAACCCCATGGCGCTCTGCCCGTAGAGCTCGTGGATGAGGGCCTCGTCGAGATCGATGCCCCAGTCGGCGAGCAAGGCCTTCTCCGAGTGCTCGAAGAGGGGTTCGCTGTCCACGAGGGTCCCGTCGAGATCGAAGAGGGCCGCCTTGGGTTTCCAGTCAATTGCACGCATCAGTCATTCCTCCAGGTTCCCGATGCCGGGCACGAGGCGGAAAGCCGGCCCTGTCGGGGGTATCAGCGGTCCCGGCTCGACCGGCTCGTCGCCGCTTCCGCCTTGCGGCTCCTCGTAGCCCCTGCGGGACCAGGAGGTCCCCCTTCCGGGTCTTCGCGGTTGCTCATAGTACTCAGCATTCCAGAAAAAGAGACCCTGGGCAGGCGCCGTCGGGCCCGCGAGAGCCCGGTTGCCCGTGGCCAGCGCGAGCTGCAGCGTCTCCGCCGCCGTCCCCGCCGGTCCTCCTGTCGGCCCACCCCCGGCCTCCCAGTGGATCAGCGAGCCTGTGATGGAGCGCACCATGCGGAGGAGGAAGGCGTTCGCGGCGATCTCGAAGACCAGGAGTCCCCCTTCCCAGCGGAAGGAAGCCTCGAGGACAGTGCGCCGCTTCGAAGGGCTCGGGTCACGGGCCGAACACAGGGCAGTAAAGTCGTTCTCCCCGAGGAGGAGGGAAGCCGCCTCGTTGAGGGCCCGGAGGTCGGGGCTGCGGGTGACCTGCCAGGCTGTCCGGAGCGCAAAGGGATCGACGGTCCTTCCAATTACGATGAAATAGCGGTAACGCCGCAGCCGGGCGTCGAAGCGCGAGTGGAAGTCCAGGGGTACCTCGGTGGCGGACATCACGCGGATGTCGCGGGGCAGGAGCTTGTTGAGCGCCGGAACGAAGCGCTCTGCGGGGATCGACCCGATGTCGGTGTAGAAATTCGCCACCTGGGCCTGCGCGTGCACGCCCGCATCGGTGCGACCCGCGGCAAAGACCGGGGGGCTGCTTCCGTGCATCTTCGCGAGGGCTTTCTCGAGCTCCGCCTGCACCGAGGGCGCATTGTCCTGCCGCTGCCAGCCACCATAGCCGGTACCGTCGTAGGCCACGACCAGACGGATATTCCGCCTAGTCTTCCTCGTCATCGGCGCCGGGTACGGACTCGGTCTCCGCCTTGATGAGGTCGAAGAGGTCGCGGGCCTTTTCGAGGAGGGGCCCGGGCTTGCTCTTGCTGTTCTTGCCGAGGCCGAAGAGCTTGGCGATCGAACGCTTGGAGACGATGAGATTGGCTGCCCGCTTTTCAGGGTCGTTCCGGGGACCATACTTGAATTCCAGCGCGCCTGAGAGGTAGATGACACCCTCGAAGCCATAGCTCTTGTCGCTGTCGGGACCGAACCACTTGACCTCGACAAGGGGCTCCTTGCCCGAAGAGTCGAGCTCCATCGCGCGGCGGTACAGGAAGCGGGCCTTGCGGTAAAAGCCCAGAGCTACGTCCTCGTAGAGTTCCCCGGGCCGTAGCTCGGCGAGCCTGCCCACCAGCCAGGCGCAACGGATGGCGCTGAGGGCCTGCTTGAAGGTCGGAAAGAACTCCGCCGAAAGATGCTCATAACACATAATGGCCAGGTAGTAACTCGCTGCCCCCTCGGGGATGCCTCGCGGTGAGCTGAAATCCACCTTCTGGAAAAGGCGTTCGGCCGCCTCGATGCGGGACGCGATGCCCTCGCCAAGGAGCTGCTGGTGCCTGGGGCCGATGGCGCTGAAATCGCCCTTGTAGGCGGAGTACCAGCAGGAGGGGCAGACCGTCAGCTCGTAGACCAGGGGCTGGACCTCGCCCCATTGGTTCATGGGGATGTAGGTGCGGTGAAGCTCGTCGGTGAGGTTGCCGGCGTTCACTCGCCCGGAGAAGAGCTCCTCGCGGTGGAAGGCCGACTCACAGATCGGGCACTTGATCTCTTCCTTGCCCGCATAGGTGATCTTGCGTTCCTTCTCGTCCTTCTCGGGTTTCGCCAGGGGCTTCGCCATGTCAGTCCTCGATGATCGCCAGGGCGATCGCGTTGTCACTCTCGTGGGTCAGGGATACATGGACGTGCTTGCCGCCGAGGGCCTCGAGCCTCTCGAGGGCGGTTCCGAAGAGGGTGATCTCCGGCTTGCCGTTGTGGTTGTTTATGACCTTGATGTCGCGGAGGTTGATGCCGGAGAGCCCCGACCCGATGGCCTTGCCGAAGGCTTCCTTGGCAGCGAAGCGCGCGGCCAGCGAGAGGGCAGCGGCATCTCCCCTCTCCTTGAAGATGCTCACCTCGTCGGGATGGAAGAAACGCTCCACGAGTCCCGGCACGACGAGCCAGTGCCTGATCCTCCGGACATGCACGACATCTATTCCAATTCCCAGTATCACCGGTTTCCTCCGCCTGCCGCGATTCGAATGGTCACGCTCTCTGGGTCGAGGCTGTCGAGGGCGAAACCCTCGGGCAGGCGCGCGAAGAGCGGGAAGGTGTAGACGCCCGGACGGCGCACGTTCGCGAGGTCGATTATGACCAGATCCTCGGCCGGCTGGAAGTCCGCGAGGAGGGCCTTGCTCGCCTGCAACCTGATCGTACAACTCGGCAGCGGCGAGGCGAGGACAAGACCCTCCTCGAGGCCCGTCATCTTCGGACGGAAGCCCTCGACCTTCCGGTAGTCGATGGCGGCATGGACCTCGGCATGGAAACTCGCTGTTCCGATGCCGACCACGGAAACCAGGGGATCGCGGGAGAAGACCCTCGTCTCGGTCGTGAAGTTCTCAGTCCGCCCCGTGAGCTCGATGAACTCCGTGGAGAGGTCAACCACGCGGGAGACGGCGCTCGCCGGACCCGTGACCTCCGCCTCGGCAGGCGTGAGCCCGAAGGTGGACATCTCGTAGCCGGGCTCGGGATAGCCCCTGAACGAGGGCGTTACGGGCACGACCTTGCGGACCTTGCGCTCCAGGTTGACGAGGACCTCGGCGGGCTCCACGACGATCTCCAGGGGGTCGATGCCGAGGGCGCTCCCCCTGCGCTCGACGACCACCGAGGCCTTCGCCACTCCCTCCGTGAGCACCCGGGAAAAGTCCACCGAGGCCTTCAGGTCGTCCTCGAGGATCGTCACAATTGAACGTGCTTCGCCGCGGAGGGTCAGGCGCACGCCGCGGGGCAGGACCGTCGAGGGCACGTAGTCGTCGCTCAGCGTGATGCCGAGGGGCACGGACACGAAGCGGTCCTCGAGGCGGTTGAGGTTGTAGAACACGAACAGGAGCAGTGCCGTCACAAGGGAGAGCACCTTGGCAGGCCAGTCCGCGACTATGCGCTGGAGGGTAGAGCGCTCAGCCATCGAGGTTCCCCGCCTGCGCCGCAGGCGAGGCCGAGAGGAGCTCCCCGAGCCTGGCCGTGGCCTCCTCGATCGACAATCCGTAGAAAAGCCGGGAATCGTAGGCGAGGGATATCGCGCCGGTCTCCTCGCTCACGACGAGGACCACTGCGTCCGACACCTCGGAGAGGCCGAGGGCTGCGCGGTGCCGCGTGCCGAAACTCTTGCGGATATCCTGCTGCTCGGACAGCGGGAGGAAGCAGCCACCAGCCTCGGCGCGCCCGTCCTGGATGACTACCGCGCCGTCGTGGAGCGGGGTATCGTGGGCGAAGACGCTTACAAGGAGGCTCGAGGAGACCACAGCGTCGAGCCTCGTGCCCGTCTCGGTGAAGGACTTGAGCCCGACGCTCCTGCCGAAGACCACAAGGGCGCCGCGCCGTGAAGACGAGAGCATCTCCGCCGCGTTGATCACCGAATCGATGATGTCCGTGCTCGTGGCCTGCTTGCCCTTGAACAGCGGACCCTGGCCGAGGCGGAGCACGATCTTCCTGAGCTCCGGCTGGAAGACGATGGCCAGCGCTATGACGAGTCCCGGTGCCAACGCGTTCAATACCCACGAAACCGTTCCTAATTGGAGGAAAAAGGCGGCGGCCCAGAAGGCGGCGAGGGCCAGGGCCCCCTTGAGCAGCTGGACCGCCTGCGTGGAAACGAGCAATTCCCAGGTCTTGTAGACCAGGAAGGCCAACAGGAGGATGTCGAGGACCGGGCGCAGCCAGTTCTGGAGGATTTCCGTGATGTGCATGGATCCTCAGCCCCGCCTGCCGGAACGCGCTGCTGCGGCAGTAGCTGCGGCAGAGGCTACTGCCGAGACGACGGTCAGGAAGTCGCGCGTCTCCTCCACGTCGTGGACGCGGAACAGCCTCGCGCCAGCCTGCCAGGCCGCGCCCGTCGCCCCGAGAGTGCCGGCCAGGCGACCCTCGGCAGGGCGCCCCGTCAGACCACCCACGAAGGACTTGCGCGACAGGCCCACGAGTACCGGCTGGCCGAGGGCGGTGAGAGCCCCGAGGCCAGCGATGAGGGCGAGGTTGTCGTCGAGGCGCTTGCCGAAGCCGATGCCCGGATCGAGGACGATGCGGTCGGAGGGAATGCCCGCTTCAAGGGCCCTGCGCAGGGCCTGGCCGAGGAAGGCCACCACCTCGGCAAGGCAGTCGACGTAGATGGGGGCCTCCTGCATGGTCTTGGGCTCACCCTGCATGTGCATGAGCACTACAGTCGCCCCCGCCCGCGCGGCCAAGGCGCCGCACTCCGGTTCATGCCGCAGGGCGGAAATGTCGTTCAGTATGTCCGCACCAGAGTCGAGGGCTCTCCGCCAGACCGCAGCCTTCCTCGTGTCCACACTGATGGCAACATCGCTTTCCGCCCGTATCGCCCTGACTAGGGGAATGACGCGCTCGAACTCCGCCTCCTCGTCGACAAAGAGCGACCCCGGCCTCGTCGACTCGCCGCCGAGGTCGATTATCACCGCTCCGGCCTCCACCATGCGGAGGGCGATGTCCCGCGCCTCGCCGAGTGCCTGGTGCCGCGAGGCCGCGTAAAAGGAGTCGGGCGTCGCGTTCACGACGCCCATGAGGGCAAAGGGCTCAAGCGGAAGCGATCGACCGCGCGGAAGGGGGAGGACATTGGCCATGTGGGCCACGATAGCACGGGGAAGGCCGGCAATGAAGCGGCACGGCGAGTTTCCCCGGCTGCGGCGGCAGCTGCGGTGGTAGATCCGGCGATTTCTTGCAGCGATGCGAAAAGCGGAGTATATTCCGCAATACCGGAGGGAAACAGGAGTATGTTCCAGAGGTTAGTCAGTTTTCCCGTAGATCGTTCTTTTTTCCTCTTAGGAGCCAGAGGAAGTGGTAAGACTACCCTCCTCAGGCAGCGTTTCGCCGAGTCCACGACCCTCTTTCTTGACCTCCTTTCGCCGAGCACCGAGCTCCGCTTCCATCGGAAACCTGAGCTGCTGGAAGGGGTAGTATCAGAAGCGGCGGGGAAAGTCATCGTGCTGGATGAGATCCAGAAGGTCCCAGCCCTCCTCGATGTCGTGCATTCCCTGTTGTCCAGGGGGCGGGGAACCTTTGTGCTGACCGGCTCCAGTTCCCGCAAGCTGAGACGGGGAGGGGCCAATCTCCTTGCCGGCAGGGCCGCTGTGCGGGAGCTGTATCCTCTTAGTTACCTTGAATTGGGAGATTCCTTTTCCCTTGACCGGACCCTCGCCTGGGGAAACCTTCCCGAGGTCCAGACACTTCCCGAGGATGCGGACAGGCTGGATTTCCTCCTCGCCTATGCCCAGACCTACCTCAGGGAAGAAATCGCTGCGGAGCAGCTCGTACGAAAGGTGGACGCATTCCGTGGCTTCCTCGAAGTGGCCGCCCAGGGCAACACAAGGCTGGTCAACGCAACCAACATTGCCCGCGACACCGGCCTGGATCCAAAAACGGTCCAGTCCTACTTTTCCATCCTGGAAGACACCCATCTCGGCTTCTTCCTCGAACAGTACCACCTGTCAGCGAGGAAACGGGTCCTATCAATGCCGAAGTTCTTTTTTTTCGACAATGGAGTGGCCCGCGCCATGGCTCAGACCATCCATGTCCCGATTGCTGAAAGCACATCATACTACGGGGAATGCTTCGAGCATTTTCTTGTCGCCGAGCTGTGGCGCCTGGCCGCCTATGAAAACCGGGGACGACGCATACAGACGCTCAGGACCCAGGACGATTTCGAGGTCGATCTAGTCATGACCCAGCCTGGGCAGGCGGTCAAACTTGTCGAGATCAAATCGGCGACAGCCGTGGACGAACGGCATGCCAAGTCGCTCCTCCTCGCAGCCAAGGATTTCCCTGCCGATACCGAGCGATATGTGATTTCCCGAGATGGAATTGCGCGTGAGGAGGACGGCATCCGATATATGCCCTGGCAGGATTTCCTCAAGCGGCAATTCGCGACCCTTCTGGCTGGAACCACCGAACAGCCAGGTGGACCCTCAGGCCGCGCTTGAACCCCCGGCCCGCCCAAGGTTATCCTCGCCTGCGATGAATCCACTTTCCCTCCTCAGCGCCCTCGTTCCGGCCTTTATTCCCCTCCTCGCCTTTATCGTCGCTGAAGCCCTTTTCGGCGAGACCATCGGCCTCATCGTAGGCATCACCATCGGAATCGGCGAGTTCATCTGGGTGCTGGCCCGCGAAAAACGCGCCGATCCCTTCGTGGCTGCGGATACTGCCCTCATTGCGCTGGCCGGCGGCGTTTCCCTCGCCTTCGGGAACGACATCTTCTTCAAGCTGAAGCCCGCCGTCGTGGAGTTCGTCCTCGGCGCAGCCATGGGCCTTCTCCTCGTCCTTCCCGAACGCTTCCTCGAAGGCTACTTCGCGCGCGTCCTCCGAGGCGCAGCCCTCCCTTCCGGCGCCCTGCCCGCCCTGAGGAAGAGCATCGTCCTCATGGTCTGTCTCCTCGTCCTTCATTCAGGGCTCACCGCCTGGGCCGCCTTCAACCTCTCCGACGCCGGATGGGGCTTTGTCTCCGGCGGCCTCTTCTACATCCTCTTTGCCCTAGTCTTTTTAGTGCAATTGGTAACAGCCAGGCTCAAGGCCCGCAGGCAGGGCCTGGGACCTCGAGCTCCCCGCGGTGTGGAAGTCCTTCCCCTGGTCGACGACGAGGGAAAGATCACTGGAAGCGCGCCCCGGCCCGAATGCCACCAGGGTCCTGGCAAGCTCCACCCGGTCGTCCGTCTCCATCTCGTCGACAGAGAGGGTCGGCTCTTCCTGCAAAAGCGCTCTTCCGACAAGGAAGCCGAGCCGGGAAAGTGGGACGCCGCCATGGCAGGACATGTCTCCCTCGGCGAGGACCTGGAGACTGCCGTGGCGCGTGAACTCCAGGAAGAGCTCGGTGTCTCGGCCCTGGCCTTCGAGACTGCGGGAGCCAAGGCTGAACTCCTTTTCCGCTATCGGCAGGATTCAGCGCTCGAGTCCGAGCTGGCCTTTGTCTTTGCGGCCAAGTACGGGGGCCCCTTTGCTCCCTCCCTGGCTGAGGTGGCTGACTTCAGGGCCTGGACCCGTGAAGAACTCGAGCTCGCCAGGGGGAAGGGTAGCCTTTCGGCGATGCTCGAACGGGACCTCGAAATCCTCGACAAGGCCCGGGGGCAGACCCCGGAAACCCTCCCCAAGGCGCCCCGGACCTAAGGTCAGCCACGGTCCGTCCCGGTATCCTCAGGGATTCATCATAATTCTGAAGTAGTTCACCGGCCAAGGTGAGGCTCCTGCCGCCCTCCCCTGCCTGGCTTGACCCTCAGCCTCAACCGCAGCTAGCGTCGCGGTAATGGAAACCCTTCGTATCGATGTCGGCGGCCGGCATGTCTCAGCGACCCTCCGTGGCGGTGGCCCCCGTGGCGCTGGTCGCCCCCTCGTCGTCTTTGAAAGCGGCTTCGGTATCGAGAGTGGATCCTGGGAACCCGTCGCCGAGGGCCTGCTTCCGCTGGTCAGGAGCTGCGCCTACGACCGCGCGGGGCGGGGGGCGAGCGATCCTGCGGCAGGAGCCCGTGGGCCTGATGAGGTGCTCAGGGATCTCCATTGCGTGATTGGGTCAACGGAACTCGCCAGGGACGGGCCCCTCATCCTCGTCGGCCATTCCTTCGGAGGCCTGGTCGCCCGGCTCTACGCGCATCGCTACCCCGGGGAGGTCGCGGGTCTCGTGCTTGTCGATTCCCTGCACGAGGATCAGTTCGAACTCATGGGTCCTTCGTTCCCGGGCCTGCGCGAGGGCGAGCCAGCGACCCTGGCCGGCATGCGCGATTTCTGGCAGGGTCTCTGGCGCGATCCGGCTAACAACCGCGAGGGCATCGACCTTCCCGCCTTCCGGGAAGAGGCCCACCGCCTCGACACCCTCGGGCATTTACCAATTGTTATCTTAACAGCTGGTTCCTATACCTATCGGGCCGAGAAATTCTTCCCGGGCGAGGCCGGCCTCCGGCTCCAGGGCCAGTGGATCGGGCTGCAGAGGAGCCTCGGGCGGCTTTCTTCCGCTTCGGACTGGCGCCTTGTCGAAGACAGCAGCCACTTCCTCCACATCGACCGCCCCGAAGCCGTCATAGTTGCGATCAAGGACATGGTCGGCCATCTGGACCCGCCGACCCCCTTCATGTCAGAGGTTCAAGGATAGGCCAACTCCCAGGTTCCCGAAGGACTGCCCGCGTTCGATGGCCGTCATGGAGCCGTAGGTGCCGAGCTTGGTTACCATGCCCGTGGGGAAACTCGCGGCGACCTCGAGCTTCGCGGAAAGGATCCTGGCGCTGATACCCGCGGTGACATAGCCGAGGTCCGGGTCGAAGACGGTGAGCATGTCGGCGAAGTCGCCCGGCAAGGGCTGTCCATAGCCGATCCGGAGGAGGGCCACGAGGTAGTCTCCCGCATTGAAGCCCGCCTCGATGCCCGCCGCCAGTTCCCGGAGCCGCCCGTCGCCCACGTTGCTGAAATCGATGTCGGCCGAGAACACCAGGGGAAACTTGCCCTTGGCGAATTTGTCGTCCGAGGGCATGAAGGAAAACCCGAGGCTCATGGCCTTGAGGTAGGCCGTGCTGAAGCTCAGGCCGGAGTTGGCCTTGTCGAGGAAGGGCAGGATGTCCGCATTGTAGATGGAGAGGTTCAGGATGCCCTGCGTGAAGATGAACCCGAGGCCTGCCTTGATGCTGTCCGTCGATTCGAGGCCCGCGCCGGCGTAGCCCAGCACGGGAGCCAGGGAGGCAAGATCGGGCGCGGTTCCTCCGAGCCCCGAGGAGCTGAGGGCCGCGAGGTCCCGGAGCCTGAAGGGAATCGCATAATTGCTTGTATTGAGATAGCGGACATTCGCGCCTATCGCCATCGGGCCCAGCTGGATGCCCAGCCCGGCGACCGCTGCAAGGTTCCGCGTGACTGCGAGGTCGACCCCGGTTTCGAGCCCCTGGAATCCGACCGGGGCCATCGGATCCATCCGGTAGTCGCCGGTGAGGGCCAGGCCCCAGTACCGGCCCCCGAGGAGGAGCCGGGGATGGAGCTCGGCGGGACCGATGTCTCCGAGGCTGTCGTAGGTCCCCCTCATCGCGGCATACTTGTTGTAGAGTTCGAACTTCTGGTGCTTGTCGAGGGAATCGTAGTCCCCGCCCTGGCCGAGGTCCTTCATGAAGCCAGCGAGTTCGGCGCGGTAGCTGTCGAACTCGAAGGGGACCCAGGTCCCGAGGAAGCTGTTCCAATTGGAATAGTGGAGCGAAGTGATTCCGGGGACAAAGCTGACACGCTCAAACACAACCGGCAGCACCGGCTCGGCCAGGAGACCCTGGTTGAAGGAGGCCAGGGCGTCTGTCCCGAGCGTCGCAGTTACCTTGCGGAGGAAGGAGAGGCCCGCAGGGTTGTAGAAGAGGGTGTTCATGTCGTCGTTGACGGCCGTCATGGCCCCGGCCATCCCCATGGCCCGTGCGTCGCCGAAACCCGTCGCCGGCGCAGCGAGGGCAGGAAGGGCGAACGAGGCAGCCAAGGCGATCGTGACAATCCTTATGGTTGTGACCTTGATAGTTGTGTGTTTCATCCGGATCCCCTACCTTGTGCCCATAAGCTGGACGTTGTCGATCGCGACACCGCGGCCCTCGAGGTAGCCGTCCGAAACAAAACGGAAACGGAGCGCCTTTATTGTCGTACCCGCTGGCGCCGATCCTGGCCAGAAGGTCGTTTCGGCTTTCCAGCGCTTCACGATGCTCTGGTCCCAGGCATTGGTGACCGTCTCGTCATGGCTGCCGAGTTCGAACAGTGAACCCTGGACCTCGTTGCCGTCGGCCTTCACGAGGCTGACCCTGACCGTGTCGCCCCGTGACAGGTCGCAGTACAGCGAGAACTTGCACAGGAGGTTCCCGTTGGAGGGGATGGCCGCACCGACCGGTAAGTCCACCCAGTCGTTGCGGAACTTGCCATAATAGGAATCCGTGGCCTTGGTGTGCGGATCGGCAAGGAGGAGGACCTTGCCGGAAGAAAGTCCTGCGTCTGTGACGGCCGGATCGCGGTCGATGGGCTGGTCTACGCTCCAGCTGCTGCCCGCAGGATCCCCGGAGAAGTAGCTCCAGTCGGGACTAGCCTCGAAATCGACAGTCCCCCCGGGAAGGAGATCGATGGTGTCGCCAAAATAGCGGTAGGACAGGCCAGTGAGGGCGTACTTTCCGGCGGTGGAGGAAAGGCCAAACTCGAAGCCTAAGGTCTGGGCAGGCAGGGCGACTGCAACAACTCCATCAACCTGGGCGATGGAAGCGGTGCCGGTCGAGAAGGTGAAGGTGAACTGCCGTTGCCAGACACCTGCGCTTTGCGTCGGCGACGAAGCGAAGCTCGCAGGAGCTTCGAGTGTGAGGTTAGCGCCACTCACGCCCAGGGTTGGCAGATCGGTTTCGCTGTCGCTCAGATAGTTGATGACAAGCCTGTCCCCGGCCACTACCGCGAAACCTGGCTGCAGGCTGTAGCCATAGCCGCCGTAGACGTTCAGGATCGGGGAAAAAGACGAGGCGGAAACCTCGACGCAATTGGAAAAGCCCTGTCCTCCGGGGACAGTGTCGCGGAAGGTTGCTTCCAGCGGTTTGGATGCTCCCGTCTCAAGGCCGTAGACGTAGCCGCCCGGGCCCGCGCCCCACCAGCCGTCCGCAGCCTGAAGGAAGTAACCCGAGAGGTTGAGCGATGGCTTGGCGGCGTTGAACATGTCATCGACGATCCAGCTAAGGCCATCCATATTGGCGTTCTTCCTGAGGTCGAAGAGGTCGAAGGCAGCCTCGTAGTGGAGGACTGCGGGATCGGCCGAGAGAGGGATGCTGTAGATCGAGCGAAACGTCTCATTGTTCATGACATTGTAGGCTCCGCTTGGGCTCGAGGCCGCAAGCCAGAGGTACAGGGATTCGGGCGGGAAATAGTCGCTGCCGAGCTTCGACTTGAGGGCGTCCCTCCTCGCAGCGTCGATGTCCACACTGACCCGGATAGTCGAGGGTTTTCCGGGAACCTGTGAGGAAGAAAGCGTGTAGATCCTGCTTCCCTGCAAGGCTGTGTCACCTGTGGACATGCCCTGACAGGAAAGAAGAACCGTGGCAGCTGCTACGGACAGCCAGACCAGAGATGTGCGGTACATGAAGCCCCCTTGAGTAGAGCACTTTTCGTTATTTTTTTATTGTATTCGATTTCGAGAAAAGTTTAAAGCAGCTGTGCTGAGTATCCAGCATCACGTTGCGAAGCCTTCGACGACACGAGTTTTTTCTTTCCTTCGAGAAAATCGTCTATACTAAGCCTTGCAAGGAGCGCCCATGACCCTCAAAGCCTACCGCGATCCCGACCTCCGCTGGTATGTCGATGATCCCGCAAATGGCTTCTCCAAGGCCCAGAACGAACTCGTGGCAGGGGTGCCGGAGCTCCTGGAAAGCCTGGTAAGTCCACGTGCCACGCGGGTCATGATACGCGTGGAGACGGCAGCCTTCGAGGGTGGACTGGAACTCAGGCTCCTGCAGGACGGGGGCAAGGAGCTGGGGGTGGACTATGCCGTGGTCAGCGAAGCCAACAGCTCGATCTGGCTCTGCGAAGTGCTGTTCTGGTACTTCCCCACCGCCCCTCAGCGGCTCTGGATTTCAGTCCAGACCGGCTAAGACAAAGGGTCGACAGGACGGGAGCTCTTCACGAGGATGGCCCTGGGAGCCCTGGGGACCTTTTCCTGCGTGGGCACTGGCCTGGACCTCTTGATGACAGTCTGTCGCTTGACCAGGGAGTCCCCGTCAAAATCCAGATACCGCAGCGCATCGGAGCCTTCGGCAATATCACCGTAGATTGTATCGGCGGATGCGCCTGACGGGTCTTCGACTGTCCCTTCCACGTACATGATGACGATGCTGGCACTACGGCCTTCTTTTTTCCTGCGGAGTAGCCGGCCGATCTTCTGGATGAATTGCCGCTCGGGGAGGTTGGCTGCCATGATGAGCGCGAAATCAGAGCCCGGCACATCGATGCCCTCATCGGGGACAAGCGCTACGCAGAGAGCCTTTACAGATCCCTGCCTGAACTCGCTGAGCGCATAGCTCCGATCGTCGCTGCTCAAGCCCGGATGGACAACCCTGACAGCAAAACCGAGCCCGCCGATAACCCTGGCCGATTCATGGGCGCAGGCCAGGGTCAAACCAAACACCAGGCTTCGGTCTGAGCGTGCAAACCAGTCCTCGAGGGCTGCGAGCGCTTCATACTTGCGAGGAAACTCTGAGAGCATCCTTCTCCCCTCGGAAAAGCAGGAAAGGTATTCCGTGGCAGCTGCATGGGCAGGGTCGGTGACATCCTCGTCGGCGCGGTGCAGGGCTTCGAGGAATTCCTTGATAGGATCTTCGGTGAACCCATGCAACTCCAGGAGATCCCTCTTCGCGTTCTCAAGCCGCTTGCCGAGATTGTCATAGCCCTCCTGCAGCTCAGGCGGGAAACGAGTGCGGAGCCAGGTGAGTTCATAGCGCGCCAGGATATTGTCCTCTTGGGCATCCCTGAGGGAATAGCTGTAGCAGAGACCCTTGAACAAGGGAAGGAGTGCCTTCAGTACGCGGTCATCCTTCCGGCAGAAGGTCGCGGTCAGGCTGAGCCGCCAGCTGAAGCTGCCAAGGAGCACCTTGGCCAAGGTCGGGTCGCCATAGTGGTGGACCTCGTCTGCGATGAGGATGGTCTTTCCCTCATCGCCGAGGTCCCCGATGGAGTTCTGGAAGGCTGAACCTGCGCTCGCGACTATGACATCCTTGTCCAGGAATGAATCGTGGATACTCCCGTCGAAACGCCCTACCCGCAGGGATTCTCCAAATCCGGCCTTGAGTTCAGATATCCATTGTTCCAGAAGCGGCATCGTCGGTACCAGTACCAATACCCTATAGTTATCCAGGCAGCCTTCGGCTATTGCCTCGAAGGCCAGACGCGTCTTCCCGCTTCCCGTGACAGCCTCCACCACGCCGATCCGGCCCGCATCGCGCCAGGCCGAATGCGCGGCTTCCTGCCATGTGTAGAGGGGCTTCAGGTTCCGGCGGAGCTTATCGTACCTGTTCTGTCGTTCAGCCCGCGGATCGAGTGGCTTTGTGGAGGCAATCCTGGAAATTACCTGCTTTTGAAGCGGTGGATCGTCCGTCACGGGCTTCCCGCTCCTGGTCCCCGCCGGGCGAAGGTCGAAGGGAAGACTGAGCGCGGGAAGGTCGAAGACGAGGGAAAGCCTTATCGACTTGCCGAGCTCGTCCACCTCCGCTTGCGTCATCTGATGGCCACGCTTCAGGTCGCGCGCATGGAACCAGCGCTGGCCCTCCTCGTCAGTGATCCAGTACCTGGGCTTGCGCAGACTCAGGTCGGCGAGGTACCAGGCCCCCTGGGCGGTCTTCCAGACTACCACGAGGGCGAGGAGCTCAACCCAGACCGGGAACCGGCAAGCCCGAACCCTTCGACACCGGGTCGCCCCAGCTCCTGTAGGATATCCTGTAGTGTCGCCATGCCGTCGATCGCTCCCATCCTGACCTTCCTGCCCACAGTATACGCCCTAGCAGGCAAGGATCGCAGGTCCTTCCGCAGCAGTAGTCCACAAAGGATCGGGCAGAGGCACATTTCCGGCTGGAAGCTGTGGTACTATGCTGAACCTGCGAGGCACATGCGCTGTGGCAGGATGGATGTGAAGGTCACGGGGAGGTGAACCATGACTGAAGACGAGGAAACAATCAGCCGACTCAAGGCCGAGCATGAGGAACTGCAGTTCCTGCGCTTTGGCTTCGACGAAGCCTGGGAGATAGGGCAGAACCTTGTAGCCCAGGCCAGGCGAGACAAGCTGCCCATAGCGGTGGATGTCAGCCTGAACGGTCAGACCATCTTCCATGTCGGCCTGCCTGGCAGCTCACCGGACAACGACCAGTGGCTGCTCCGCAAGAGCCGCATCGTCCAGCGCTTCCACCAGAGCTCCCTGTTTTTCGCCACCCAGCTCAGGGTAAAAGGAAGGACTCTTCCGGTAGACTACGGGCTTCCCCTGGCCGAATACGCCGCAAGCGGCGGAGCCTTCCCCGTTCGTGTCCGCGATGTCGGTGTAGTTGGTTCGATTGCCGTTTCCGGACTGAAGGATACCGAGGATCACCGCATGGTCGTCGAGGCGATCAGGCGCCATCTGGCGGGCAAGGGCTGAGGCTTCCTGGCGACGGGAAGACGTTTCCTGCCAGCGAAGAGGCGGGAGAGGCTGTCGTCGAGTCCCTTGTATCTGTCAAGGCAGCCATCGGATTGCCTCGATGGCCAGACGCGTCTTTCCCGTGCCTGCAGCCGCCCCCACGAGGCCGATCCGGCCGGCTTCGCTCCATGCCGAATATGCCTCTTCCTGCCATGCATTGAGTGGGAGAGAGGTTCCTGCGGATGGCTTCGCAAGGCCCCCTGATCATTCTTCCAGACTATCGGCATTGGTATATTCACTTCTTCGCGCTTGCCAGGATCAATATTGGAGCCGTCATTCCAGCTCAAAGGGCGGGGCATGGCTCGGATGGATATGCTTCCCTCCCAACTCATGTATTCGCACCCAGCTTTCCCAGCTTTTCACATCATCACCCATGAGATGCGAAACGGGATAGAGGTCGCCGATCAGGACTTCATGATCATCAGTGACAAGGGAGACGCTGTCATCCGAATGCCCATGGCTCGTGATGACTTCGCCGTGGATTCCTATCGCTGCCAGGAAGGAACGAGATTCGCTGGTGTTGAGCTTCAGGAATGCTTGCTTTTGTATCCTTCTGTATGCTTTGTATTTAGGGGCGATCATGTCTTCCATTTCGTCGATGCCCTGGCCCTGGTTTTCGAAAAGGAGGCATTGAATACCGGCATCCTGGAAGTCCCGTATCAGCCCGGCATGGTCAAGATGGAAATGCGAGACAATGGCCCACCTGATGTGTTCGAATCGATAGGGCGTCGCCTTCATGGCCCTCGCATACTCATGGAGCGAACAGGGCCATCCGGCATCAAAGGCCAGAAGGCTGGATTCATCCCCTGAGGGCATGACGAAGTAGCTGGTGTTCTGGTAGCGGAAGGAAGCCGGGCATGATTGCATCATGCTATTGGGTATACGCCCAATCGCTAATAAATCCTTGCGCCTTGGCTATCTCAAATAGTGGCTTCATATTCACACACAGTGCATCGCGCAACTCGGACTCGCGAAGTAGAGCATCCCTTCCAAGCTTGAGGTCGAGCATGAATGGTTCGACAGTTTTCAACCATCGCTTCTCTTCCCAGGCGTTTGCCGTGGCAAGCAAAGCAGCATGCTGAATGTGCGCTAACGGCTCGATATAGTCCAGGCTCGGCAGCTTGTCCAGCTTGCAGGAATTGACCCGCCTGCTGACCGGAACCAGGTTCCATAGTCGGTCATGTGCCACAAAACTCCAGGGCAATATCCTTTGGATCGAATCGAGCTCCAGAATATATGCAGCAAGATTCTGCCGGCATTTCCAGCAAGGCAGCCTTCCACCACTATGTCTGGCCTGTCAGTGGTGATTTCTTGAGCGGAGGGGAAAGCTTGTCGACAATCCCCGGAATGCTGGGGTTTTTTGACATGTCCCATAGTCAACTCCAACGATGTTACCTATGGAACCATATATTCCATGGATCTTGTCGGCACAACCCTCTATTGCGCTGCGGACACGTACTTAAGGTCTTCAACATTTCGAGCCTTGCTGCCGTCACGCGCACGACCTACCTCAAGGCTGATGAATTCGACGCCAAGAATGCAGGGGTAGGTTTGGCCCGCAGCATTTTCGTCGATTCCGCCAAAAACAAGGCCTACGTTGGAGATTTCAACAAGGGGATCTACGTGCTCGACATCTCGACTGTGACCGCTCCTTCCCTTACGGCTACGTACCTCGTCAGTGCCACCGGCCAATACATTGCGGTGAGTGCTGATTTCTCGAAGGCTGCAATCATGCGCAGCGGATATTCCGAAGGTAATGTCCTCATCAACCTGAATCAGTAGGAAGGTATGCCATCTTGGGGCTGCCCGGAAGATGGTTTCCGGGCAGCCTGGCAGGTCTACAAGCAGGCCGTACGACCTATAGTTGCCTGGATGCGGCGCCGCCAGCTTTTTCATGGATGCACGAGACAAGCGAAGGCTTGAGCACATCGAGCCTGGATTCCCGCGCTTTCATTCCCAGGCTGGAACCTCGACTCCCAACAAGGCATAAAGGCCTTGCTGCTTCCTGGTGATTTCACCAAGGCGGGAGGCATGCCCAGCATGCCCAGCATGCCCAGCATGCCCAGCATGCCCAGCATGCTCAAAACACTCAATTACATCAAGATCATCAAGGACTTCATGGAGCGTGTAGTCCTTGAACATGCCTTTGTCGTTCATCGCTGCGCCAATGTATGACAGGTACATCAGCGCGACGAACTGGACAAAAAGCTTCCCTTCGAGGTAGTCCTCCGATGACACGGAAGCCCGCCGCATGTTCAGTCGTTCCTTGAAATTGCCGAAGGTCTTTTCGATAAGCTCCCTTGTACGGTAGATCTTCAGTGCTTCGATGGGATCCATGATGTCATTCGAGATCAGGGCGAAGTAGCCATAGTCACGCCCTGCTAGGTCGATAGCGTCCTCTCGCGGGACATATTCAACCCCGCGTACGGTAGCGCTGGAAACATCATAATACTTACGATAGAGACTTTCGTGTTCAGGATCGTGTTTGCCGGAACGAAGTTCCTCTTCAAGAAGATCGAGCTGGTCGTAGAATGCTGCCTTGTCATCGACGGCCTTTTGGCCGTTGAAATACAGGTGGAGGTACAGCCCCCGAACTCCCGTCTCGGTTTTTCCCGACCGCTTCCTTGTCTCCCTGTATGGCCAATCGATGGTACGTGAATGGTAGTTGATCTTGAACATCGAGTTATAGCTTGCCCGCGACAGCATGCTTTCCCGAACCTCGTCGAGGGCAGCCTGCACCAGGCCCAGTGACTTCTCGACGCCGATCAGGAACTTGTAGTGATGCTGGTAGAGCGCGTTGATATTGTCTTCGCTGTAGAAGCTGCGGTCCATGACCAGCTGGACCTTGTCGACGGAAAGGAAGGCCAGCTCAGACAAGAGCGTGTTTACTGTGGTGACGTCATGGATTTTGCCTGGCAGCCTGCGGTAGCAGACAGGCAGGCGGGAACTCTGGCCATAGAAGAGTGCAAGGTTGAGCTGTGGAAGGTAGTCGTGGTCCGTGTTCTTTCCGTAACGAACCTGCTTGATCATCGTCGAATACGATGAGATGGAGGTCGTATCGTAGGCCAGATACTCGGTCTCCATCCTTCGCTGGGTCTGCCTGAGAAAGAAGCGCTGTGTTACGTCTTCCCCGATGGATCCAAACACTTCGTTCGAACGCCCGGATGCTATGTCTTCGCCGAAAGGATGCCGATGGCTCCTTGCCCATCGGGTAAACCGGCTCAGGGGATTGTGATCCTCGAGGATGAGGAAATAGGCTAGCGAAAGTATCTGCTTCCAGGAATCGGGAAAGCAGGATTTCAGGTCCTCCGTGATTCCCAGCTTCTCTCCGATTGAGTCGAACAAGGCAGTGGCGCCACAGAAGAGCCTGCCTGGGGCGGTAACCGGAACCGGCCCCCGTCGGGGTGATGCCTGGGCTTCGGCAAGGGCTGCCTTCAATTTGTACTTCGCATTGGGAACGAAAACACCTTCGACCATCTTGCCGATATAGTCACGCTTGTGCGTGGCATAGCCCTTCTCGGCATTCCATTTCGACACCGATTCAAACACATACTCAGTGCCTCTGATGATCTGCGTTCCACGGGGCATGTGTACCTCACTCGTTACATATTATAGCGAGTGCTTCAATTGGTGTAAAGACCTGTCTCGCCATGCGGGCTACTCTCCTCCCCCTAGCAGTCACGCATGGACTCCCCGCCCCGTTCAATTATTTGCATTCATATCAACCATCACGAATCGGCGCCTTTGAGCGACGGCAGCCCACTGATCCACTGTCGCGGCAACCTTCCTCTTGACAGGAAGGCCACATCATATCAGCCTCGTGGCCTAGAGCATTGATGGATACTGAAAAGGAGCGAATACCGTGCCTGACACTTCCAAGCAAGACAAAAACACCGCGAGAGTCTATAGAATGGCTTTCGGAACCGTATACCCGCTCTATATCAAGAAAGTTGAGAGGAAAGGCCGCACGAAAGGCGAGGTCGACGTAATTATAACGTGGCTCACTGGCTATGACGACAAGGCGATTGATGCCAGTGTCCGCGATGGAACCGACTTTGAAAGCTTTTTTCGTCGGGCTCCCTGTTTCAATGAGAATTCCTCAAAGATAACTGGAATGATATGCGGCTACCGTGTGGAAGAAATCGAGGATGAGACAATCCGGAAAGTCCGCTACCTGGACAAGCTGATTGACGAGTTGGCGAGGGGTAAGGCAATGGATAAAATCCTGCGAAAATGAAGGAGGGGATCGCGGAGTCTCTGGACCAAAGCGGCAGATCCTGCAAGTCCACCTTCATGGCTTATCTTCCATCAACACCCGATACGCTTCAACTGCCCTTCTGAATCTTGCGGTGTCTCCGACCCCATTGCTGGAATCAGGATGGCAACTCTTGATGGTATGACGGTATGCTGTCTTTATCTCCTCATCGCTGGCATCCGGAGATATCCCCAATACTTCAAAGGGACTCATTGGGTCCAAGCCTGCTACATTCCCCGGGTTTTCATGATGACCAAAGCCCTGTGAATCCCAAGCATCATCTTCGTCGATTGTATCTGGCCGTGGGTTTTCCTTGGCACTTTTGACAGCAAGGATGATTCCGAGGAATCCCAGGGCCATAGCAACATAGACGAAACCTGCAGCATAGACTAAAATGATAATTACTACAAATGCGCTTGCATACGCCTTGGTGGCAGTTTGTTCACGGTCATTCATCAACCAAGGCAGATAGGCATATATCATAAGGCTAGCAGCAATGACTATCCCGCAACCGATGAAGACAATATTGAGAACCACTGTATTATGGTACAGCTTCCAGACGGAATCCAGGAGTGAAGCTATGGCCATTAGCGCCAGCGGTGGTAGGGTTCCGAGCAACAACACTTTGAAGTTGAGCCGCTTCGGTTTTGAAAAACCGCTGGCAGGACTGCGGTAGAGCTTCAACTTTGCCATTGACTAGGTATCCCAGACAATCCCAGCCCCCAGGAATGCCACGCGGTCTTCTGCCTGTGGGTGCTCGGTTCCTGCAAAAAGACCCTTCTCATTGGGGTCTCCACGTATGATCGTGATCTCAAGAAACATTATCATTCCGGCCTTTCCCTTTGACTGGAAGGGCATTTTCCGCTGAGCGGAAGAACGCATAGCCCAAGCTCAGTGCAATTGCCGTAAAAATGTGCCAGAGCACGTGGCCCTGGAGCCAGGAATCTGGTCCTGTGAACCATCCTGCGACATCTATCTGGCGAAAGAACACTCCAGCGAGGAGAAAAGCAAATGAAGACGACAGCAAGCGGATCGAGATCCATTTCAGGCGGCGAATAGAGACCAATACACCTATCACGAAGAGTGTCTGGATAAGGGTGGGGAGGACAATTTCCGAAGCCATGGACCATTTATAGGCATACAGCAGGGCATCCATGAGAATGACCAGTCCTGCAAGCAGCGGCCACGTGGGCATGCCCCTTCCTGTCCGGATTCGCGGGAAAAGTGTTCCTATACCAATTGCGATCAGCGCGAGCACCGGCGAGTACATGGAAGCCACGTCTAGCTGCTGTCCAAAGCGGGTCAAGGAAGCGTGAAAGAAACCGCTGCCGAATCCGAGGTAACAGCAGGCTAACCCGAACAATCCAGTCAGGGCAGGTGTACGCAGGACATATGCGAAGCCCTTTGGCCACGCACGACGTTGATCGATCACTGCGATGGCGATGGCGTAGAGTCCTACAAGCACATACGCAAGGTTTGACCATGTGTTTGCGCGGGTTCGGAAAACGCTGTTTTCGTAGATGGCCTCCGTGTAGCTGGAGTTCCTTAGGTCCTTGCCTTCTTTCCATCCACTCCAGACGTCAGTATCGCGATACTCCTGGAATATCCACACGAAGATGAGCGTCAACGCCATGAAAATTCCCCAGACTGCAGCATGAACCCGCCAAGGCAGATGATTGGCCAGCGTATTGTCGCTGAAAAAAGTTTCGGCTTTCATGGATAGCAGCTCCCCCTGAAGTGCGGTTTCTCGATTTTGCCGGCGATTGCCCCAAAGAATACTGCCACTGGCTTTCTCAGCATACAATGCCTTCCCGGCTGCTGGCGAGAGCATGGTCTAGCTTGATGAGAGGATCGCAGGCATCAGACCGAACTGATAACAACTACCAGCTTTACCACTTCTCCCTGTGGACCTTCTCGGCCTTGTACTTGTCCTTCGGGCGCTCTTCGCCACGAGGTCTTCCTATCGGGATGAAGGCTAAGGGAATGATCTTTTGGGGCATTTGCAGCACATCACGCACGATGGCTTCCCGGCCCGGTTGTGGGTAAACCGCAGTCCATACCGCCCCCAGCCCCAGGGCATCGGCGGCCAGGAGGAGGTTTTCACAGGCGCAGGCTGCGTCAATGACGGCATACTCGATTTTCCCCTCATGGGCCAGGTCAGGATCTGCACATACAACGATTCCCAAAGGAGCCATTTTCGCCATCTTGGCATAGGGGAGCCTGTCGGCAAGCTTTTCCAGAATCCCCTTGTCGGTGATGGTGATGAACTCCCATGGCTGGCGATTTACTGCAGAAGGCGCTGCCATGGCTGCTTTGAGGAGACTCTCCACTTCTTCTTCAGTGACTGGATCGCTGGTGAAGGATCGGACGCTGGAGCGATGAAAGACGGTGTCGAAGAATGACTTCATTGGACCTCCAGTATGATGCCTTCAGGGCAAGTAGGCAATCAAAACAGGTCAAGCTGCTTTCGGCTGGGACAGCCTCAGACAGTTCTCTTGAGGATGGTGATTATACAGAGGGCGGGGATGATTGAGCTTGGACGAGCCAAATCACCAGTGGGCAATGCCAGGTTCTTGCCCGAGGAACAAGAGGAGGGTTATGGTGAAGGCGTTAAAAGTGTGGGAAATTCTGTTAGCGATGCCGGGCTGAGGGAGGCTGAATCGTGATCATAAGCACATTGGTGCCTGAAAAAATGGCCGCTGAGCTGGATGCCCTCCTCGAGATAATCAAAGCGGACCCTTCGGTCCGATCTATCATCCTGTTCGGTTCGACAGCCCGCGGCACGAGGAATGAGGATAGTGATATCGACTTGCTCGTGCTCGTCGATGATCGAGGAGAGGGCAAGCCAATCAGCTCTGCGCAGATCTGGAAGGAATCCTTTGGCAAGATCACCTTTCCCCTCGATGTCATCGTAGAGACCTTAAAGGACTTCGAGGAGCGCAGGCCCTGGCCAACCCTTGAGCGCAAGATCGCACGAGAAGGGAAAGTGCTCTATGCGGCTTGAGGAAGTAGTCTGAGAATGGGCCGAGCTTGGCAACATCGGGATTAGCAAGGAGAAGGAGAGAGGATATGAGCGCCGAATTGCATTTGGATGAAGTCGACACGAGGGATCTCGACGAGGCCCGCCGCATATTCGCGCGCCATAACATCGCGCCTGTCTTTCTTTTCGGTTCCATGGCCAAGGGTAATTACGACGAGCATTCCGATTGGGATTTCGCTTGCCATGGAATCGCGGCCGAAGACTATCTCGAATTGTTCGGTGAACTCTATGACACGCTTAGGCGGAGGGTCGATCTCGTAGACCTGGACAGGTCAGGTCGCTTCGCGAAGCATTTGGAGGCAAGCGGTGATTTCCTCAGAATCGCATGATCACCCAGCGACCTTTGACAGCAGGGTGATTCGGAGCCTCATCCACGATCTCGAGTTCGGAATTCAGGAACTCGATCACGAGCTGGATGAATTTTCGCCCGTTTTCGATTTGGCCGACCTGCGCTCCTTCGACCTGGTCGAGGGGCTTGCAGCGGGGGCAGCCTTGCAAGGCCTGTACACGGGACTCGAGAAGACCCTATTGGTCGCATCGGAAAGGCTGATCGGAAAGTTGGAGAAAGGCGACAAATGGCATGAGGAATTGCTGCTGCGCTGCAAGATCACCGTCGGGTCCTTGCCACCATTGCTATCCGATTCGAGCATCGAAAAGCTTCGGGTGTACAAGAATTTCCGCCATGTATTCAGGGCCAGCTACGCTTCACGAGTCGCGCCGGAGCGTGTCCAAGATCTCCTAAGAGGATTCAAGCCGGTGTGGGTGGCGGTGAAGCGGGATCTTGTCGGCTTTTTGGAAGCTTCCAGAGAGCTCGAAAAAAAGAGTCCTATCGGCAGCTAGGCGGCGCGATGCGCCGCACGAGGCACGTGGCCTACTTTCACCTACCCAGGACTCAGTCAAAAAATACAGCCTTCGGCTAAGGCTGTCAACGGGGAAGGGGCGAGCCGTTTCCGGGCAAGGATGAGGGGATGGGAGACGAATATGGTAGATCATACACTGCATATGGGGACATAACCCAATGGGTTAAATATGGAAACGCACTATTGACGAAGGAAAGATATAACCATAGACTATAACCCATGAGGTAAATGGTGAAGGTTGAGTTTCGTAATGCTCAGCTCATGAAGCTCTACGAGGAGGGAAGGGCGCGGAAGTACCCCCTCGATGCCAGCGTTATCCGCCGATTTGTCGCCGTCGTCGGGTGGTTCAAGGCAGCCAAGGACATCCATGATCTGTGGAAATTGCCCTCGCTCAATTTCGAAGCCCTAAAGGGTTACCCGAATCGCTATTCGGCTCGCGTATCCGCGAAATATCGGGTGGAGATGGAGATCGACTGGGAGAATCCGGAAAAGACGATAGGTCTGGTCGGCATCGTCGAACTCTCCAATCACTACGGAGGGAAGTGAACATGGCTGAAAATATCCCCTTTGTGAACATCGGCCCCGGTGAAATGCTCAAAGAGGAGCTCGACTTTCTCGGATGGTCCCAGGAGGACTTCGCGAGCATCATCGGGATGTCGCTCAAAGGCGTGAACGAGCTGCTCAACGACAAGACCGCCCTGACCGTCGAAACCGCGAAGCTTATCGCGAAGGCCCTCGGCACCTCTCCGGAAGCCTGGCTCGCGCTCGACGCCGCTTTTCGGCTCCAAGTGGCGGAGGAAACCGAACGCGAGCGTGAGGCGGAGGGTTACGCCTCGATCATGAGGTATATGCCAGTTCGCGAAATGGTCAAGAAGGGATGGCTGGCTCCTTTCACTTCGGCAAAGGATCTCATGACCGAGGTATGCCAATTCTGGGATAGGGCTGACGCTGATCTCACCTTCCTCGCAAAGGCCAAGGCTCCATGCTTCCGCCGAAGCCGGAACCGAGAGGCCTACGAGAACTACTTCGCCTTGGCCTGGGCGCAGCGCGCCAGGCGGATTGCTGTCGGCAGTTCCTTACGGACCTATGACAAGGCAAAGGCCCGGACCCTCGGAACCTCGATACCAGAACTCTCCATGAAGCCGGATGGCATCATGGCCTTCGTGAAAGGGCTCGACAAGGCCGGGATCGGATTCCTTGTCCAGAGCCATCTCCAGAAGACCTATCTTGATGGGGCGGCTTTCTTCGTCGCCTCCAATCCCCATATTGTCTACACGGGGCGCTATGACCGTAGCGACAACTTCTGGTTCACGATGGCTCATGAATTGGCCCATGTGGTCCTCGGTCACGTCAGGAGGGATGGAGACGGGATACTTGATGACCTGAGGGATG
This sequence comes from uncultured Spirochaetota bacterium, assembly GCA_903821875.1. Taxonomy (GTDB): domain Bacteria; phylum Spirochaetota; class Spirochaetia; order Treponematales; family Rectinemataceae; genus CAIJMU01. Next base: position 1,070 of record CAIJMU010000070.1, on the reverse strand, counting down.
AGGCGGAGGGCGCCAAGGAGAATGCCGCAGACATCCTTGCACGCGAGTATATGCGCGTGCCCAAGATCCTTGAGTTTTGCAAACCCTTCAAGCACTACCTCTCGCGTGACCGGATCGAGCGTTGTTCCGATAGCCTCGGCTTGGATCCTGGAATAGTTGTCGGAGCCCTCCAACACGCCGGTTTCCTGCCCTATAAGAATCTGAATAGCTATAAGACTCCCGTGCTCGAGAAGATCACCGACATCTACAAACATGGTTAGAAAAAGGGGAGGGCTCCATCCTGGTGCGATGGATGCAGCAGGATTACTCAGGACCTACAAAGGACAATACGGTGTCGAAAGCGACTTCGCCTTTCTCAAGGACCCGCTCATCGTCAACGATCTTTTCTTGAAGACTCCCTCGCGCATAGACGCACTCGGCATGGTCTTGATCATTGCCCTCATGATCTGGCGCCTCATGGAGAGAACCATGCGGGCTTACGTGGAGAATTCAAAAACCAAACTTCCTGGGTGGGACAACAGAACCACCGACAAACCCACGGCCTTCATGATGACCATCGCAATGACCGGTATCATGGCTGCGGTGATCGGAACAACGCGGCACATGCTCAGCGCACCTGGTCCCAGGCAGTTGGCCTTCTTGGGAGCATTGGGACTCGGCCCCCCGGTGTTCCTCGACCCGGCTTATCGGTGTGAACCCGAAATTCCGTTCAGAATGGCAGCTAAGGGGTGAGGAATGTGGGTTAAATGATCGCGCGCTACGGGTCGGCGCTCCGGATCGAGTCCGGGATGCCGCGGCTTTGCCGCGCTGTCTTAAAAGCAAAGAAGCCGTCCCGTAGGACGGCTTCTTTGACTTTCTTCGGGCATCCCGGACTCGCCCTACAGCCCTCGTCATCGTGACTCGGGCTTCCGGGCCGCCTCCGCGCCTAATCGCGCCGTCCATGGCGCGATTACCCTTCGCGCGCTTAAATGATCGCGCGCTACGGGTCGGCGCTCCGGATCGAGTCCGGGATGCCGCGGCTTTGCCGCGCTGTCTTAAAAGCAAAGAAGCCGTCCCGTAGGACGGCTTCT
>CAIJMU010000069.1 GCA_903821875.1 uncultured Spirochaetota bacterium | reverse complement strand
TCGACGAGGCCTACCACAAATTCCACGCCGACCCGGATCTTAGGTCTATTTACGAGGGTCGCCTGAAGTGGCAGATGGACCAGGCGACAGCCCTTGCCGTGGCCAAGGACGAGGGGCTGGCCGAGGGTAAGGCCGAGGGTAAGGCCGAGGGTAAGGCCGAGGGTAAGGCCGAGGGTAAGGCCGAGGGTAAGGCTGAGGCCGCCAGGAATCTCAGACAGCTGGGAGTGAGCCTCGACATCATCGTCAAGGCGACAGGCTTGTCGCCGGAAGAGCTTGCGAAAATCTGAAACACAGAGGGGGCCCAGGTTCCGTGCCCGGTCCCTCCTTCTGATGCCTCCCGCCCACCATTGTGACCAACAGGAAGAGCTGCTTTGCCAGAATAAGGACGAGGGAGGTGGTGCGCCATGGAAGACAAGCATGCAGTGGCAATCAGAACAACAGCAACAAGAACAACAATAATTCTGTCCGTGCCTGTCGGGACTTCGAACGGAGTCGCCTCCGCTGTCGGCGGTCAAGCGTCGGTGGCGGGGGCACTTTACCTTATCAGTGAATGAAAGCAGGGGCGTAACCTTTTCCCTCGAAGAAGTCTTTGAAGCCTATCACTGTTGCCGTCGCCACAAACGCAACAAGGCCAGCGCCTTAGCCTTTGAGGTTGATCTCGAAAGCAACCTGATCGCGCTGTGGCAAGAACTGAATTCTGAGGCGTGGAAGCCCGGCCCAGCCGCTGTATTCATCGTCGAAAAGCCCGTCAAACGAGAAATCTTTGCCGCAGGCTTCCGAGACCGCGTTGTCCATCACGTCCTCATCAACAGGCTCAACCCCTATTTTGAAAAAACGTTTATCTATGACAGCTATTCCTGCCGCGTCGGAAAGGGCACGCACTTCGGCATCGGGCGGGTATTGGACTTTATCCGCCAGTGCTCGGCGAACCACAGGCGCGAGACCTGGGTGCTCAAGCTCGACATCAAGGGCTTTTTCATGCACATCAGCCGGCCCCTCCTCATGGACCTGCTGGAAGGCTTCCTGGGGCGCGTGTATCCACACCCCGACCGCAAGGCTATCCTCGCCCTCTGTCGCTCCCTTGTCCTGAACGATCCCCTTGTCGGCTGCGAACGTCGGAGTCAGATGGAACTCTGGGACGACCTGCCACGCGATAAAAGCCTGTTCGGAGTCGCCCCCGGCCTGGGTCTTCCGATCGGCAACCTCACGTCGCAGGTTTTCGCCAACTTCTACCTCGACGGATTCGACCATTTCTGCAAGCACGAGCTTGGTCTTCGCTATTACGGGCGCTACGTCGATGATCTCGTGATTGTCCATGAGAGCCAGGACTTCCTCGCTTCCCTCGTGCCTCGCATCCATGAATGGCTCGCGCGTGAGCGCCTCCTTGATCTGCATCCAAGGAAAATCAGGTTGCAGCGCCACGAGAGGGGAGTGCCCTTTCTCGGCAGCTTTATCCTCCCCGGCCACGTGTACCCAGGAACCAGGCTGCAAGCGAATTTCGCATCTGCAATAGAACTTCATAACGCTGTGGTTCAACAGAAGCCACCGAGTCGGGCTGAGTCCGATGCCTTTCGCTCTTCGATGAACTCGTATCTCGGCATACTCGGGCACAGCAATTCATGGCGCTTTCGGACTGGACTGCTTCGATCACGGCTCTCCCCTTGGTGGAAACGGAGATTCGTGCTGCCGACAGGAGCGGGGAAGGTTCTGGAACACCCTCGGGGGATATCATGAAACCAGCAGCAAGGAATTTTCCGCATTTCTTCATGTGAAGGTAGCAGTAACGGCCTCTTGGCCTGCTTGCAAGAGTCGGTCCCCAACAACCAGCAACTACTTGGATCAAGAGTCCCGGTGGTGAACGTGACTGGAAAAGGCCCTGCCAGACGGGGCAGTTGTCAGTCGTCGTCGCGGACGAGCTTTGTTCCGTTGCTTGTGTTGTCGTGTTCGTAGTGGTATCCGGCTGGAACGGGGGACGGGCGAAAGATGAAATTCCAGAGCAATGCAAACAGGATACCTGCCGCGCCTAGCGCCGGAAGCGGGATCGCTATGAGTAGCGAGACTGTCAGCACAACCCACCGCATGACTCAAGCATTGACTTGCCCTCGTGGCTTGTCAAGGAATAGTACATGAGCGCCCCGCTACGGACCGTTCTCCTTCTGGACCTCTTGGGAGCTGATGCCGCTTTCAAGTCGAGATTGCCAATTCCGTCCGCCACTCGATACGCTTCCCTATGAAACCGCCCAGGCAGGTTGATCTGGCCATGCTGCCATCCCAACATTTCTTGCTGCCAGCCAGAGCTCGCTGGCATAGGTGGCAAGAACGATTGGCATCTCGAGCGTTTCCTGCTAGATGATGGCCGAGGCGAAATGTATCGAGTCATGCCCGCGCATTCCATGTTCCCAAGCCAAGGTCGATGCGCGCTCGACCAAAGGACGATCCAACCAATTCTGCCTGATCGATCAGGGCAAGAACCTCGTCGGATCCCTGCTCCCTCACATAGCGCTTCACAAAGGCGCTGGTATCGAGATAGAGTATCACTCCCGGTCCTCAGTGATGAGCTCGGAGATCTGTCGATTTCCCGTATTGATAGCCAATGGGCGAAAAGGTTCCAGTTTCTGCCCGTTCCATTCCGCCTGACCGGCGGCTACCATGGTTTTGGTCCGCTCCTCGGCCCCGGCTTTTAGGGGGATAATCTGGCCGATACTTTTGCATGCAATGCACCCTGTGCGCCGGGACGGGCAGATTTGGCATCGAAAGTGTGCGGAATTTTTCTAAAACAAGGGCTCTGTGCCTACCAAAGGGCAAAGCGCCGAGGATAGGAGGCTATGCTGGTCATTAGGCGAGGAACGAAACGGCCTGACAGCCGAGGACTGCGAAGCTTGCTGAAGATTCCCTTCCGATGGCGAATTCTTGCGTTCACTCTATTTGCCGCTGCCTCGTCGACCTTAGTCTCCGAGGAATACTGGCAGACATGGATTCACTCGACCGACGCGCAGGCCTTCGACGGCGAGGCCTTCTCCTTCGGTCCCCTCGATGGGAATGCCGCCCGTGCCTCCGGGAACTACGTGGCGGTTGCACGGGACAAGGGAGGGCTGCCTATCGAGGCCGTGCAGATGCTCGGAGTTAAACCCAATTATCACTATATTTATTGGTACGACGAAAAAGGCCGTCCGCTCCTCAGGCGCTTCGAGTACTGGGGCGGCGGTGCCTTCCATCGGATGAGCGAGGTGCCGAGCTCTCAGGGTCTGACCCTCAGTCTTTTTCACGCGATGTATGGGGATGCTGAAGTTGAGATCGATCTGAGGACGCTTGGGGTCATTGCAGGCAAGTTGCCGCCGCGCGCCTTGGGTCTGGTTATGGAATGGGCAGCAGTTCATCGTGCCGAGCTTCTCGAAGACTGGGAACTGGCTCGATTGAAAAAGACCCTCAACCCGATTCCTCCACTCGAATAGGAAGGCGATATCATGGATTTTTCCAGACCCGTTTCGATTGAGCGTCTTGATGGCAGAAAGCTTCGCGTCCACTTTGCCGATGGCAAGGAAGGGGTTGTCGATTTTGCGCCCTTGATTGAACCGGGCACTGTTTTTGAGCGCTTCGCCGAGGAATCCTATTTCAGCTGCGTCAGGATCAATCCCGAACTCAGGGTGCTGGAATGGCCGGGCGGTGTGGATATAGCTCCTGAGACCCTGTACCACGATGCCACGGGGATTCCGCTTCCAGCGTGGATGGAGAGGTGAAGCGCACAACTGCAGCTCATACTACCCCCACTATTTTTAACGGCCATCTACAGCGTAACTCGCCGATACTTCCAAGGGGGACCCAATGATCGCATGGCGAGCTGTATCGCGTATCCCTCCTGAATCCCCTTGAGTCGCCCGAGCCTGCCTGGTCCTATAAAACGGAACTTCTCAGCGACGGACAAGAAACCCTCGTATCGGATGGGGTGAGAAGCCCCAAGAAAAATCCCAAGGCCAGCATGGCAGCGCTACGCATGGCGGAAATCCTGCCTGCGAATCCTGCAGCTTTGCTCATGGAACGACTTTAAAACTACGCGATCTACTGCCCGAATACGCCGACATTACGCGGGATCATTCAGGACATGCAGTCTCGAAGCCCCGTCGGCCTAAACGGAGGTTCGCTCCCGCAGACCCCCTCCGCCTGCGCTTGCGCGTTCCCTCCCCGAAGGGCAATACTGGGTCGCCATGCATTCCCCGGATTCCTAAGGAGCACCCATGAGCATCCACATCGCCGCAGCCAAGGGCGAGATCGCCGAAGCGGTATTGCTGCCCGGAGACCCCCTCCGCGCGAAATTCATCGCGGAGAACTGGCTCGAGGAGCCGGTACGTTTCAACGAGGTCCGCAACATGTTCGGCTACACGGGCCGCTACAAGGGCGCAAGGGTTTCGGTAATGGGGACGGGCATGGGCATGCCGAGCCTCTCCATCTACGTCAACGAGCTCCTCCGGGAGTACGGCGTAAAAAAGCTCATCCGCGTCGGTACCTGCGGGGCCCTCGTCGAGAAGGTGAAGATCCGCGACCTCATCCTCGGTATGGCCTCGTCCACTGATTCCGCGATCAACAAACTCCGCTTTGCGGGCATGGACTATGCACCGACCGCCTCCTTCCGCCTCCTGGCCCTGGCGCATCAGATTGCAAAGGAGTCGGGCTTCAAGGTCCACGTCGGTCCCATCCTGTCCAGCGACACTTTCTATTCTGAGGATCCCGATCAGTGGAAGCTCTGGGCCCGATTCGGGATCCTCGGTGTGGAGATGGAGAGCGCGGAACTCTACACGCTCGCCGCGAAGTTCGAGGCCGAGGCCCTTGCCATCCTCACGGTGAGCGACCACCTCGTCAGCGGCGAGGCGACACCCGCCGTCGAGCGCCAGACGCAATTCAAGGCAATGGCGGAGCTGGGACTCAGGACGGTGACCGCCTAGGCAGGCGAGCGTAGCGCTCAGCGCTACACGCTGCTGCTTCAGGCGACAGGAATGCCGGCGGGCTCGAAGCTGCAGCGGTAGCGGCCCATGCATCCGCCGGGCTCTTCGATGCTCTCCGCGCGGAAGCCGATCCTATCGTAGAAGCCCCTGGACTCGTCGTCGGTCTCGAGCTCAACGATACGCGGGTCGCCCCTCCGGATGGCCTCGTCGATGAGGGCCCGGCCGATGCCCCTGCCGCGATGTGCGATCTCCACTGCTATGTTGGCGATGATCATGGTGGAGCCGTCCATCTCGTAGGAGATGCACCCGATTTCCCTGCCATCCTCGTCCCTGAACACAAGGAGGCGTGCCGCCTCGTTCCGCAGCTGGTTCTGCACACGGAGGGCAGTCTTGCCCTCTGTCGGCATCCAGGTCGAATATCCGAAGACCCTGAGCAGATCCGGGCTCAAGGGTCCCGTCGAAAGCTCCTCGATCACACAACGCTCCAGATAGGTCGGTCGATCGCCACCGGGGCGAGGCAGTCATAGTAGCGGTAAACTCGATCCCTGCCCAGCACTGCGCGGCGGGGCTGGCCGCCACACCGCTGCCTTCATGGACTCCCCTCTTACCCCTCGGCTCCGCTCAGGATCAGGCCCCGGCGATTGGATTCAATGACAATCACGTGCACTGCTTCGTCGGGGGCAGGGCTCGCAAGGCCCAGACCGAGGTCGGGCCCGAGCTGCCGCAGCAGGACCGGCCGACCGCTATCGAGTTCCCTTGCTGTTACGCCCTCCCCAACCCTGAGGTCCCTGACGACAAGCTCCCCGCCTCTGGGCTGCTCCATCAAGAGGATGTTGAGTTTTTCGCCTTCAGCGGAAAGGGAGTGGGTAAAGCGGAGGGGGAGTCCCTCCCTCGTTGCCCCTTCGGCGCGGCTCCAGGGCCTCGTTCCGTAGATGGCCTGGCCATATTTCCCGAGCCAGGAGCCGAGGCCGAGGAGGAGCTTTTCCTGCACTGGCGGAATGCTTCCATCTGCCCTTGGCCCGACGTTGAGGAGGAGGTTGCCGTTCTTGCTCACGATGTCCACAAGCATCCGCACGAGCTCGGGCAGGGCCAGGTGATCGGCCTCGCCCTCCTCCCTGTTGTAGCCGAAGCCCAGGCCCATGCCCCTGCAGGTTTCCCACTTCGCAGGGGCTATGTCCTTCATGACTGCGAACTCCGGCGTGCTGTAGTCGAAATGCGGCGGCTTGGTGTTGGCCGTATTCCCCTGCCGGAGGAGCTTCATCGAGTAGGAGTTGAGCAGGGCGCGGCCCGGCGCCGACCGGATGACGGCATGCATCCACCGGGGCAGCTGGCCCCAGCGGTCGTTGATCAGGCCTTCGGGGTTCCTGTTGTAGAAATATGCGAATAGTTCATAGGGATTGCTCCCCGGCGGATAGGCTATGTCGCCCCAGAGGATGGAGGGATCGTAACGTTCAATTAGTTCCTTCCAGTGGTCCAGCTGGTAGCGGGCATAGCGCCGGTCTATGGGTCCGCCCTCGGACAGGAGCCCTGTCACGTCTGCCATGGGTTTTTTCGTGAAGGAGAGGTCAAGGGCGCTCGAGTAGTAGAGTCCCATGCGCATCGACCGCGCCTTGACCTCCCGGCAGAGCTCGCCGACGATGTCGCGCTCCATGCCGTAGCCCGGGATGGCATAATTGGGCGTTTTACTCGGCCACAGGAGGAAGCCGTCCATGTGCTTGGTGACCAGTACGACGTAGCGCGCCCCGGCTTTTTCGAATAGCTGGGCCCAGGCATCGGCCCGCCAGGCAGCGCTCTCCTGCTTGAAGGTCGGCGCGAAGTCGAAGTAGGAGGCACCCTCGCCATAGGTTTTGGCATGGTGCAGGTTGGAAGGACTTCCCTTGATGCGGATGGAGTTGATGTACCACTCGGCGTAGGGCATGTTGGTGAAGAAGGAGCGGTAGCCCTCCTCCCTCATTATCTTGTTGATGTCCCCTCGCCCGATCGGCGCGTAGGCTGGGACGCTGAAGAGTCCCCAGTGGATGAAGATCCCGAACTTGGCGTCATGGAACCAGGGCGGCACCTGGTGCTGCCTGAGGGATTCGAGGGTGGCTTCATAGGGCATGGGACCTCCTAAACTGTCTTTCCCAGATCCTTCGCCGCCTTCCTGAGCAGGTTCATTTGAGACTCGTCCTCGGCGTAGGAACCTGCCTCTCCCACCACACGCTGTGCCTCCTCGGGATCCAGGCCGAGCCTGACGAGGATGGCAGAGGCCAGTGTTCCCGTTCGTCCGATCCCGGCCGCGCAGTGGACGAGGAAACGCTCGCCCGCGGCCAATCCCCCGGCGATCCGGTCCAGGAGGGTCATGAAGGCCCTGTAGTCGCGGGGAATGCCATAGTCGGGGATGGGGAAGTGGAGGTCATTCCACGCGACGGTCTTGAAGCGCAGGGCGTCGAAGTACTCCGGGGACTTCTCTTTGGTCTCGGCGTCGGAAGTGAGGCGGACGACCGTGCCGATGCCTTTTGCTGCGATCTCTGCTGCATCCTCGGCGAAGGGATCGCGGCGGCCCGGCATGGAATGGAGGTAGATCTCGCCTTTGATCCCGGGAGGGAGTGGCAGCCTGCGGAAGGACATGGGAGCTCCTTTCAGTTCTTGCCCCCGAGTTCGAGTATCAGCTCGACCTCGCCGCGCGAGATCTTGACCGCGCGGGCGATCTCCTCGGTAGCCCAGCCCTGGCGGGCGAGCTTGCGAACGGTTTCCTGCACGGTGCCGGGCGGTGCGCCCTTGCCCCGCTTGTCGCTGCCTTCTTCCTTCAACAGCGTCGACAGGAGCTTGAGCTGCTCCTCGGCCTGGCGGTTGATCTCCTCGAGACGGGTCTCCGCGCGGGCGAGCCACTCGCGGACCTTGCGTGCCTCCTCGAGGCGGCGATCGGTCTCGGCCAGGATCGTGTCCAGCTCGGCGAGTTTTTTCGCGGCAGCGTCGAGGCGGTCCTTGCCGGCCGAGAGGGTCTGGACGCTGCGGTCCACCTCGGCCACGCGCTCGGGCAGGCGTTTGAGGTCGGCTGCCAGGGTCGCGACAGTTCTCTCGATCTCGCCGACGGTGCGGAAATTCTTCTCGACGGCCTCGACGGTGGCGTCGATGACCTCGCCCTTCTTTTCAAGGCGCTCGTATTTCGACTCGGCTTCGGTGGACAGTTCGAGGAGTTTCCGGATGCGGCTCTGCGCCTCGGTGAGGGCGTCGCCCTGGCTCGTGAGCTCCGTCATGCGGCGATCCACTGCCCCGGCGACAGTCTCGATGCGGGCGAATCCGTCCTCGAGGGCATCCACGCGTTTTTTTTCCGAGAGGAACTTCGCGATGCGCTGGTTGGTCTCCTCTTCCTGCTTTTTCACAGCCTTGAGCTGGTTCTCGAAGTCGCCGAGGGCCTGCCTCCGGGTCTCAAGTCCGGCCAGCTCGCCCTTCATGGCCGCGATGGACTCGGCCAGCCTGGCTGCGAGCTCGTCGCTCCGCTCGAAGACACGGGTCTGGGCTACAAAGGCCTTCTGCTCGCGGTCGATGCCTGAGAGGACCTGGGTCAGGCGCTGGGCCTCCGCGTCGATGCGGCCCAGGGCTGCGGCGCGGGCCGCGTCGAGGCCGAGGCCGAGGTTCTGCGCGGCTTCCCGGAAGGCCGCACTCCGCTCGTCGATGCCCGAAAGGAGCTCGCGCGAGCGCTTCGACTGGTCCGAGACGAGTTCATCGTAATTGTTTGAGAAGCCGGTGAGGGCCTCCCGGACGCGCGTCTCGAGGTTTTCGCGGAGACCGGCACCGCGTTCCGACAGCGAAGTGAGCTCGCGGCCGATGCGGTCGCGCTCCTCCTCCGACCTGGAGATCCACTGGTCCCGCTGTCCTTCATAGTCGGTACGAAGCGTGACGATGAGGCCCTCGAGATCGCCCCTCCAGGCCTCGAAGTCGGAGCGGAGCCGCTCACCCGTCTCGCCGATGTCCTTCTGGAACCCGCCCTTGAAGGCCTCGAGCGTGCGGGCGATCTCCTCCTTCATCGAGCGGAGATTCGCCTCCTCGCCGGCCAGGGCGGCTGTCATCGAGGACAGGCGCCGCTGCGCATCCTCGCTGGCGACGGCAACACGGGCTGATGCGTCCTCTGACATCCGGGCAATCTCCGTGCCGAGCCGCGCGTCGAAGACCTGTCGTGTCTCGGCGAGGTCGCGCACAAAACCCTCGCGGAGGGAGGCGATACCCTCGGTCGATGCAAGTGCCTCGGCCTCGAGGACTGAAAGGCGCTTGCCTGTCTCTTCGCTGGCAGCGGCTATACGGCCGCTGGCCTCGGTCCCGAGGCGGGCGAGATCCCCGTCGAGCCTGGCATCGAAGGCCTGGCGTGCCTCCTCCAGTTCGCCCGACAGGGCATCGCGGAGGGCCTGGAGGCCCTGGCGCGCGGCTTCTCCCCCGGCATCGAGGGCTGAAAGGCGCTTGCCGGTCTCGTCCCCGACGGCGGCGAGGTGGGTATCGGTCTCGGCGGCAAGCTGTGCAAGCTCGGCCTGCACCCGCGTCGAGAAGTCGATGCGGGCCCTGGCCAGCTCCTCTGCCAGCGAGGCACGGAGTTCCTGGAGCGATTCTGTGGTGGTCCTGGATTCGGCGAGGATCTCCGTGACGCGGCGGCCGCTTTCCTCGGCGGCGGCAGCGATACGGTCGCTGGCTTCCTGTGCGAGGCGGCCGACCTCTGACTCGAGTCGGGTCCCGAAACCGGTCTTTGCTTCGTCAAGCGTGCTGTCCAGCTCGGAGCGCAGCTTCTGGACAGCCTCCCCGGCCTCCTTCGACACGGCATCGATCTCAGAGAGCTTTTGCCGGTTGCTTGTATCGGAGCTGGACAGCCGAGCCTCGATGTCGCGGTCGAAGGCCTCGATGGCTGCCTCGACGGCTGCAAGACGGATCCGAGTCTCCTCGGCTGCGGCGAGGGCCCTGGCTTCCTGCTCGGAGGCGATGCGGGCAACTTTTCCGGCGGCGTCCTCGAGCTTCCCTTCGGTGTCTGCGGCGAGTCCGGCAAGCCGGGCCTGAAGGCCCTCGTCGAGACTGGCGATCTCCTCGGAGACCTTCCCCTCGAGACCCTGGCGGGCCTCGGCGAGGGCGGCTGTAGCGGTCTGGCCGAGGTCCTCGATACGCGCCCGCGCCGCTCCGGCCTCGGTGGCGATATCGGTACCAATTGACTCGACCCGGGTGCGGACCGCCTCGAGCCGCTCGAAGACCTTGCCGCGCGTGTCTTCGGTGGCGGCCCGGATGGTCTCGGAAAGATCCTTGGCGGACTTGCCAAGGTCCCCCTCGACGCGGGCGGCGAGTTCCATGATCGCGCGGTCGCGATCGGCCTTCCAGGCTGAGAGCGACTCCTCGGTCCTGTCCTTGCGGGCCCTGAGGTCGGCGAGGAATTCGTCCTCGAAGATCTTGAGATTCGCCGAGACGTTCTCGCTGGAGCGCTCCTTGAGCGAGGCCAGCTCCGACTCGAGGTTCTGGATGGCTGTCGCCGCGCGCGTCGAGTCGCGCTCGAAGCCGAGGGCGACCATCTCGCGCTTTTCCTCGAAGTTGCGGCCCCAGGCGGCGAACTCGCCCTCCACGCGGGCGCTCATGTCGGACATGGTCTGGCGCAGCGCGCCTTCGAGGAAACCGATGTCCGCATTGACCGCCTCGAGGCGCTGGAACTTGGATTCGACCTCGGCTCCGTATTCGTCGAGGCGTTTCTCGACGGCGGCGAGGACTTCGAGGGTACTGGTTTGACCTTGATGGGAGAGCTTCTCCAGGAGGGCAGCGGCCTCCGCCTTGGAAGCGGCGATGAGGGCTGAGAAACCGTGGTCGGCTTCGGCCATGTCGGCCTTGGCGAGTTCCAGGGCGGCCCTGAGCTCCAGTATGCCGCCTTCCTTGGCAGCCAGGGCGGCCTCGAGGGTGGAGCGCAGCTCTGCGAGGGCCGTGGACTGCATCCCGGCGAGATCGGCTGACTGGCGCTTGAAATCGGCCCGCTGCGCGCCGAGCATCTCCAATAGGCGGCCCCCGAAATCCTGGGCGCTGCTTTCGGCCTTGCCGGCGAGGTCGGCCATCCTCGTCTCGATGTCCTTCTCGACGGCCGCGATGCGGGCACCGGCGGAATCCCAGCGGGTTTCGAAGCCCGCGATGGTCTCGGCCTGGCGGGCCTCGGTGGCCGCCAGGCTTGCCAGCGATCCCTGGTCCGCGTCCTCGAGCTTCTGCTGGAGGGCAGCGATGGCCGCATGGAGGGAATCCTCGGCCTGGCGGGTTTTTTCGGAGATCATGCCGGAAGTCTCAGCCTCAGCCTGGGCGAGGCGTCGGGCGAACTCCTGACGGGAGGTCACGACGCTCGACTCGATCTCGACGAGTCCCTCTTCAATGCGGCCAACGCGCTCGCCCGCGCTGCGGCTCGCGGCCTCGAGGTCGGCCTGGAGCGATGCTGCAAGTTCCGCGAACCTGGCCTCCGCGTGCTCCGCCAAGGCTGCGACCCTGCCTTCGGCCTCGCTGGCCCGGCCCTCCACGAGGACGAGCTTCCCGTCGATCAACTTTACCGAATCCGCCAGCCGTTGCTCCGACTCGGCCAGGCGCGCATCAAGGGCAGTCGAGCCATCCCCTATGGCCGTCCTCGTCGCGGCCAGCAAAGCATCGGCTTCGGCCTGCCACTCGTTCTTGAAGGCCTTGGCCATGACCTGGGTTTCGGCGACCCTGTCCTTCGCGAACTGCCCGATCTGCGTGAATTTTTCCTCGACCGTCTCGCGGAGGCGGGCAGCCTTGGCCTCGGAGGCTGTCCTGAGCTTGTCGAAGGCCATATCCTCGAGTTTTTCCGCCTCGTCACGTGCCCGCTCGAAGGCCTTCGAGTATTCCTTGTCGGCGTCCCGCCGTGCGGCGACCGCATTGGACAGGGCAAGCTCAGCCTCTGCCCGCGCCCGGTCGAGGTTTTCCCTGATCGCTGCTACCTTGGTCATGGTGTCGGCTGCCAGTCCATCCCGGATTGTCTCCAGGGCGGCAAGGCTGTCGCGGGCGAAGTCCTCGCGCAGGGCCGGAAGCTCCCTTTCGATGGCAACCATGGCCTTCGATGCGCCTTCGATGCGTTTGGCTACGGTTTCGGTGAAGGCGCCCTCGTCCCTGATCCGGCCGAGGTTCCCCTCGGCGCGCGCAGTCATGTCGATGAGGCGGGCGAGCACGGAATCGTATTCGGACAGGCGCTTTTCAACCTCTATCATGCTCTCGGCACGCTCGTTGAGACCCTCCTCGACGGACTGGATACGCCTGAGGACTTCCTTTGCGGCTTTTTGCTGCACATCGAGTTCGATACCGTACTGCTTGAGTTCCTCGGCCCTGCGCGTCACGTAACTGTCGAGGTCGCCCTGGAGGCGGTCCCCGAGTTTTTTGACCTTTTCGAGCGAACGGTTGTTCTTGTCGAACTGCCGGAACACGACAAGAACGACTACGACGATCCCGAGCGTCAGCAGGTTAGCCACGGTGAAGAACATCAGGCACTCCGGATTTGGGATGGTTGGCTAGCCGATTATACGGCATTTCCCATGGTGAAAGAAGGCATCTGATTCTTTTCCTCGCTACTTTGAAATGACAAGGGGGCAGCCAGCCGCTATTGTGGGCTGTGCGCTACCAACCCTCCCTCCCCCTCATCCTTGCGATTCTTTTCCTCGCCTCAGCCGGTATCTGTGCGGAGGAAGGTGGGGCCTTCCACGACTTTTCCGTTGCGGCGGAAATGAGTCAGGGCGTTCCCCTTACCGTTACCTTCTCGTCGACCCTCCCGCTCTCCGAGGGCAGCCTCCGCCTCGTCGATGCCAAGGGTCGCGCCATCACCAGAGGCAAGCCCTTCCTCGTAGCCTGGAACCAGGGCCGCTCTACCTGGCTGGCGCTGCTCGGCATCCCCTCCGATGCGGTCGCCGGTCCAGCCAGACTCCTCGTTTCGGCGCTGACTCCCGTCGGCTCGGTTTCGCTTGAGCGGGAAGTCCTCATCCTCGTCCGTGATTTCCCCACCGAGGACATAGTCCTCAATCCCGTGAACACGACCATCCGGAGCGTACCCGACCCCCGCAAGACCGAGGAGGCCCTCGCCATCCAGGCCATCTATGCCCGAAGCGACCCGGCAGCCCTCCATGCCAATGCGGCCTTTGTCCTGCCGCTGGAACGTGTGCAGAGGTCCGCAGGTTACGGTGACAGGCGCCGCTACCTCTACACAGGCGGTGGAACCGACTCGAGCCAGCATTCTGGCATCGACTTTGCCGTGCCGGCCGGTACGCCCGTACGCTCGCCCGCAGCCGGCCGCGTTGTCTTCGCGGGCCTCCGCATCGTCACTGGCAATACCCTCGTCATCGAGCACCTCCCCGGCCTCTATTCGGTGCTGATGCACCTCTCGGCCTTGGAGGTCGCCGCTGGCATGACCGTCGACGCAGGCCAGGTGGTTGCACGCTCGGGCTCCACCGGATTGTCGACGGGACCGCACCTCCACTGGGAGGTCAGGGCGGGGGGAGTGGCCGTCGACCCTGATTGGTTCGTGCTGCATGAACTGGGATCGCACTAGACCTGGTTAGTAAGATCCTGCCGATATTTCCTTTTCCAGCTGCTCCCTCAGGCGCTCGCACTGCAGCTCCAGTTCTCCCATGTGCCTTCGCATGGCAGGCAGGTCACCCTTCCTGGCGCAGGTTTCAAGCGTATCCGCTACCGACAGCAGTACCTGGGCACCGATGTTGGCCGCTGCTCCCTTGATGGTGTGGGCCCGGAGCTCTGCGGCAGGGAGATCACCTGTTTCCAAATGCTCGAAAAGGGTCTTGATCTGGACCAGGATGTCTTCGAGGAAATATGAAAGCAGGTCCTTGATCAAACCCTCGTCATGCTGAAAACGCCGGGCCATGTCATTTCGGTCGAATACTACAGGACTTTCTTTTTCAAGCTGTCCTGGCTGCGCCGCAGTTCCATCCGGGGGGGACTTCTGGTCCTGCCTGCCCTCCTTCGAAAGCCAGCGCAGCACAATCGCCGAAAGGACCTCGGGCAGGATCGGCTTGGAGACATAGTCATCCATTCCCGCGTCCAGACAGCGGTCGCGGTCGCCCTTCATGGCATTGGCGGTCATGGCGACGATGGGGACAGCATGGTCGAGAACCGCTGAGCCCGGGTCACGGATGCGGCGGGTGGCTTCCAGTCCGTCCATCCTGGGCATCATCACATCCATGAAAACCAGGTCATAGCGCTTGTATTCCAGGGCCACCAGGGCTTCCTGGCCGTTCGAGGCGATGTCAGCGTGCAAGCCAAGCTTGTTCAGCATCGCCTGTGCTATGACCTGATTGGTTGGATTGTCCTCGACCAGGAGGAGGCGCGCCGGACCGGCGACTGGTGGAGCAAGGTGGCCCGTGGAGCGATTCGTAATAATTGCCTGTGTCGGTCCTGACTCGGCATTTTCGCCGGAGGGGCCCGAAGGACCCTCTGCCTGGCTCTGCAGGCGGACGGTAAACCAGAATTCAGATCCCTGGTCCAGGCTGCTCTCCACGCCGATCTCGCCGCCCATCAATTCAGCCAGTTGCTTCGAAATGGCCAGACCCAGCCCGGTGCCGCCAAACTGTCGCGTGGTGGAAGCATCCGCCTGGGCAAATTTGCTGAACAGCTGGCCTGTCTTTTCAGGCGCTATTCCAATGCCGGTGTCACGGATGGAGAAACGCAGTTCGATGTCACCGGAAGCGCTGCCAGCTGCCTGGGTTCCGCCTGGCTTCATCAGGCTGACCCGGAGTGCCACCTCCCCTTCTTTGGTGAATTTCACGGCATTGCCCACCAGGTTGGTCAGGATCTGACGCAGGCGCCCGGGATCGCCGCAAAGAAGGCCGGGAACATCCTGGTCAATTGTGCTGTGCAGCTCCAGGCCCTTGGAATGGGCGCGCAGGGCCATGCTCATGACAAGGTCATTCACGAGACGCCGTACGTTGAAATCAAGGATTTCCAGATCCAGCTTTCCGGCTTCCATCTTTGAGAAGTCCAGGATGTCGTTGATCAGAGTCAACAGGGCCTCGCCGCTGGAATGTACTATTTCGGCATAGCGGCGCTGTCCTTCGTCAAGGTCGGTATCCAGGAGCAGGCCGGCAGCGCCTACCACCCCGTTCATCGGCGTGCGGATTTCATGGCTCATGTTGGCCAGGAATTCGCTCTTGGCGGCAGTCGCCATTTCAGCCTGTTCGGAGTAATGCGTCGCCGTCGCCACCGCCTCTTCGAGCTGGTGGTTCGCCTCTGTCAGGTCCCGCTCGGCCTGTTTGCGCTCGGTGATATCCCGAATGGTCATGCCACTTCGCGCAGCGCCGCGTCCATCCTGGTACAGGCTGGTGGAGATTTCGAGCGGGAATGTGCTTCCATCACTGCGAAGACCTGTCAGTTCACCGGAAAAATGGCCGTTCCGGGCCCGCTCTTCCAGGGCTGGCCTGAGGCGAGGGTCGGTGATATCCATGATTCCGCTTCGCCCGCGTTGCTGGAATTCGGTTTCGCTTATGCCAAACATTCGCAGTGCCGCCTGATTGGCCGATTCTATCCTGCCATCCGGCCAGGTCAGCAAGACTGCATCCATACTGTTTTCAAACAAGAGGCCGTAGCGAAGGTCGCTCTCGTGCAGGTCAATCTCTGCTTGCCTGCGCCTGCTTATGTCAGAGTCAGAGCCGCGATAGCCAGTCAAAGTCCCTGTTTCATCAAGAAGGGGCAGTCCATTCGTCGATACCCAGAGTATTCGTCCATCCTTGGCTTGCTGGGAAATCTCCAGATCGACGAAGGATTCATGGCGACGGAAGGCCTCCAGGGCCGCTGTCTTGAAGGCTTCGCGTCCCTCCTCGGGATGCAGGTCGTAGAAGTGCAGATGCCCCTGCATTTCCTCGGGGGAATACCCCAGAAGCTGCCTGGCTGAGGGGCTGACATAGGTGTAGAGCCCCTCCATATCCACTTCCCAGGTGACCGTCCGGCTGTGTTCCTCCACTGCCCTGACGCGCTCTTCGTTCCTCTGCTGCCTGGCTTCTGCCTCCCTGCGCAGCAGGAATATGCCAAGCAAGCGGACATAGACCGAAACCACGCTGTCCCCGGTAAAGGCCACTCCGGCGGGCATCAGGATCCCAAAATGCCCGAGAATCCTTTCGCCGGCTGCAACTTTCGCTACTATCACCTCTCCCAGGCCGAAGAGTTTTTCCAGCAGCGAAACGGAGGGTTTGGCAAGTCCACTCGGGGCCAGGTCGCTCAGTGACGCGAAACGGGTGATGGTGGCGTTCCTGATACTCGACGCGACCTGCCCGTTGTGCGGCCATTTCTTGCCCCTTAGCTCAAAGCCCAGGATGGATGCGGCTTTTTGGACCTGCTCACCCAGACCGGATACCGCCATGGTCTGAAACCCAGGGTCATTTCCATTGATGATGTTGAGAACTGCATATTTGCCGCCCGAAAGCTCCAACAGATCATCAGTAATTTTTTGATAATCGATCTCCAGGCTCGAAGGCGCGAGAAAGGCCTCCGAAATCGAAAGCAAGGTAGCCAGCTGCGATTCACTTTCACCCACATCGTCGCTCCTGCAGTGGCTTTCTTTTGAGGAGGCTAACTTCTACTGCCATGCAAGGTATCCGTCAACGTTATTCGCTCCAGGAGGGTGTCGCAGCAGGGGACGCCCTCCTGGAGCGTGCCCTTTCATGATTGCCATCGCGGCAGAGCTGGCCACGGCTCTGCCGCGCGCCATGTCCGCTGGGAGGGAAAGAACAGGGGTCTCCGCATCGGGGTAGCCAAAGGCCTGTTTGTAGCGCCTGTGGACATCGACGCCGGCAACGATGCAGTGGCTACTCTCTTTTCGGGAGGGGAGGAGTGAAGCTCCTCCTCGATACCCCTATCGCGCTCTGGGCCCTGAGCGATGACCCCAGGCTTACAGCCGAGACGCGGGAGCTCATGTGCGCGACCGACAACAGGATATGGGTCAGCGTCGCCTCGATGTGGGAAGTCGCGATCAAGCGTGCCATCAAGCCGGACAAGAGGCCACTTTCAGGGGTCGAATTCCTTCACTATTGTGAGCAAGCTGGCTACGAGAGCCTGCCGCTGCGCGAAAGGCACGTCGCAGCCCCCCTCGAGTCCCTCCCGGCCATCCACGCCGATCCCTTCGATCGCATTCTCATCGCCCAAGCCCAGGCTGAAGCGCTGGTCTTCCTGACCCACGATGCGATGCTGGCAGGCTACGGCGGGCAGGTCAGGCTGGTCTCGGACCATCAAGCGACTGTGGGACGAGGACTCTGCGGCAGGGCTCGGGCTCAAGGTGGTCCTCCTCGGCTCTGCACCTCTCCTTGTCCGGCAGGGGCACCTGGTTGCGCTGCACTCCGGACCTGAAGCGTGTTTCCCTGAAGCAGTCCTGTGGGCATCGACCTGGGCAAGCCGTCAGAGGCCAGCGCGGCCCCTCATTGACAGCCGCCCTCCGGCCGGGCAATGATCCCCTCGCTTTTGAAGGGGGGTGATTTTTATCAAGCAGATAGTCGTGGACGAGAACGAGCCGCTCGAGAAGGCCATCAAGCGTTTCAAGCGCATGGTCGAAAAAGAGGGCATCATCCGCGAGTGGAAGAAGCGCGAATACTTCGAGAAGCCCTCCACCATCGCCAACCGCAAAAAGAAAGCCCTCGTGAGGAAACTCCTCAAGAAGGCACGGAAACCCCGCGAATCCCGCGGCGGCTACTGATCCTAAAAATCGGGCTAAGCGCGTATTGAAACCAGGCAGGGTCCTTTACGGGACCCTGTTTTTATTCTAAAGGAGCGTGAGGATGCGCGGAAAATTCGCCTTGATCGGCGTCGGAGCCCTGGTTCTGGCCACTGCGCTCGGCTGCGCGGGCAAGGCTACTGCGGCTGACGGTACGCCGATGACGGGCAATCCCATTCTCAGGACGGCGACCTTCAGGGTAGGTCCGGCGACGGTAACTGCCGAGCTCGCCCTCACTGCAGATCAGCAGGCAAAGGGGCTCATGTTCAGAAAGTCGGTGCCCGAGGGGAAGGGCATGCTCTTTTCCTTTGACAAGGACCAGGTCCTCGTCTTCTGGATGAAGAACACCGAGGCGCCCCTTTCCATAGCCTGGATCTCCTCCGACGGGACAATCCGAGGCCTGGCCGATATGAAGCCCTTTTCGCTGGCGGATGTCAGTTCCGAGTACTCGGTGCGCTACGCCCTCGAGGTCGGCAAGGGCTGGTTCGCCAAGGTCGGGGTCAAGGTCGGCGACAAGGTTGAGCTCCCTCCCCTGAATTGACGGAGAGGCGGTCGCCCCGCTACCCTCATCCTGCCCGATTACCATGACTTTCCCAGCGGAGCGCGAAATGCTTGATATTGTTACCTTCGGCAGCGAGGCCACAGATGCCATCCTCAGGGCCAAGGCCGAGCCGATCAAGGATGTGAACGCCGAAATCAAGGCCCTCGCCGCAGCCATGCTCGAGTCCATGGAGCACGGACGCGGCATCGGCCTCGCGGCTCCCCAGGTCGACCGCAGCATCAGGCTCTTTGTCACACGCCTCGACGATGATGAGCCCCGGGTCTTCATCAATCCCGAGATCCTCCTTGTTTCCGAGGAGCTCACGGACTACGAGGAGGGCTGCCTCTCGCTGCCTGGCCTCTACACGAATGTACGGCGCGCAGAGTCGGTAAAGGTCAGGGCCTGGAACGCACGCGGCAAGCTCTTTACGCTGGAAGCTTCGGGGCTCCTGGCGCGGGTCATCCTCCATGAGAACGATCACCTCGAAGGCCTGCTCTTCATCGACCGCCTCGGCGAAAAGAGGCGGCAGCGCGCCGTGCAGGCCTACCTCAAGAAAATCAGGATGTAGGCGGTGGCACAACCGCTCCGTGTCCTCTTTGCCGGCAGCCCGGACATCGCGGTGCCAGCCTTGAAGGCTGTGGTGGCCGCAGCACAACTTGTCGGGGTCCTGACCAATCCTGAAAGCCAGAAGGGCAGGGGAGGGGGAGATGCGACGGGCACTCCTGTCGCCCGAGCTACAGCCCTCCTCCCGGGTCCTGCCGTCCCGGTCCTCGCCTTCGAGCATCTGGGGCCCCAGTCGCGGGAGGCTGTCCTCGCCCTTGCCCCCGACCTTTTGGTTTCCTTTGCCTACGGACGCATCTTCGGGCCGAAGTTCCTGGCCCTCTTCCCCTACGGCGGCCTCAACGTGCATCCAAGCCTCCTCCCGCGCTGGCGGGGACCCACCCCGATACCGGCCGCCATCCTCCACCGCGATGCGGAGAGTGGCGTCAGCGTGCAGCGCATCGCTGTCGCCGCCGACCTTGGCGCCGCCGACCTTGGCGCCGCCGACCTTGGCGCCGCCGACCTTGGCGCCGCCCCACCGGGTTCAGGCATCGACTCAGGCGACATCCTCGCCTTTGAGCGCATTCCCCTCGGAGGCCGAGAGACCTGCGCCTCGCTGTCGGAGACCGCCTCGGAAGTGGGCGCGCGGCTCCTCGCCAAAGTGCTCGCCGACCTGGCCGCCGGCCGCGAGCTTGCGCGCCCTCAGGAAGGTGAAGTGACGAGCTCGCGGCTCCTCCACAAGGATGACGGCTTGATCGATTGGAGCGCAGGGGTCCTCGACATCGATGCGATGGTCCGCGCCTACGATCCCTGGCCGGGAGCCTTCACCTGGCTACGGGGACAGCGGCTGGCCATACTTGAGGCGCTGGCAATGCCGGGGGCCACGTGGCCGGTAGCGGCTGGGCTTGAGCCTGCGGCGGCTGGGCCTGAGCCTGCGGCGGCTGGGCTTAAGCCGGTAGCGGCTGGGCTTAAGCCTGCGGCGGCTGGACCAGGGCTGCAGCCCAGGCCGGGAACCATCCTCGGTCTGGACAAGTCCTGTGGGCTGGTGGTACAAGGAACGGATGGCCTCATGGCCCTGCGACGCCTCCAGCTGCAACAGCGTAAAGCCCTTGCATGGAAGGAATTCGCCAATGGCGTGCGGGATCTTCCCGGGACCGCTTTTTCTCCCGGGCCGGAGCCGCGGGCTTGAGCCCGCTCCGCAGGCCCTGCTCGGCGCAATAGCCGGAACAGGAATTGTTCAATGAAGCTGCAAAACCCTACTCCCAAGTTGCCCAGACTCAGGGGCGCGGCTGCCCGCCTTGTGGGCAGGGTCCGCAGCTTCAAGCTACCCCTGGACCTCTCTTCCATCGATCGCCTCGACCGCGAGCACTACCGCCTGGTCATCTACTCCCTTGCAGGAGTCATCCTCGCGATGGCCCTTGCCGGAGTCTTTGCCTTCGGGCTCTCGCTCAAGGGGAATGAGGAAACCATGGTGCCGGATATCCGGGGCCAGGAACTCTCCCAGGCCCTCGTGAAACTGCAGGAAAAGGAGCTGTATCCCCGCCTGTCGCTCCGTTTCACTGAGGATTCGAACGACCGTGGCCGGGTCCTCGAGCAGCGCCCCCTCCCTGGTGCCATAGTGAAGGCGGGGCGGCGCATCAACCTCGTGGTCTCACGCGGACCCGTGGTGGACCGGATCGGGAACTATGTCGGACAGGAGTTGATGGAGGTACGGGCCCATCTCCAGACGCTCTTCTCAGCCTCGAGGCCCCTGATCACCATCGCCGATCCTCCGATCTACGTCTTCAACGAGGCAAAGCCCGGCGCCATCCTCGAGCAGAAACCCCTCCCCGACACCGAGATCTCGGGGCCGATCACGATCCAGTTTGTCGTCAGCAGAGGCCCGGAAAAGGCCAAGGTCAGCGTGCCCGACCTCCGTGGCCTCGACTGGAAATCCGGCCTTCTGGCGCTGGAGCAAGCCAGCCTCTCCCTGACTACCACCCTCCGCAAGGCGCAGGACGGGGAGAAGCCCGGGACCTTTGTCTCCGAAACTCCCGAGCCCGGCTCGGCTGTTGAAACCTCCTCCTCGATTTCCCTCATCGCCACTTTTCCTGCCCCCGAGTCGGACATGATTGCAGGGGTATTCGCTCAGGACCTGCCGATCAATCCCTATCCGCTCAGGCTCGTGCTCGAAGTCCTCAAGCCCACGGGCGAGCGGCTGTCCCTTTTCCGCACGAACTTCGCCGGCGGCAAGATTTCCCTGCCCTATGTCGTGTCCGATGGTTCGATCCTCATCCTCTCGGTCCTCGACCGCGAGATGGCGCGCACCGAGATACGGAAGACCAAATGAGCAGTCGCCCCCTGCCCCCGCGGGCCTCGCGCCCGAATCGTGCGGCTCCAGCCATGCCGGAACCGGTGGGTGCATCACCCTACCCCTCGGCTGCCGAAGGTCGTGGCCCGCGCACGCCAGGACTTCCCATGCCTGCCGAGCCCGTCCTGTCCACCGAAGTCGTGTTTTTCCACCTCTACGACGTCGGCCGTTCGATCGACCTCCGCAAGGCTGCCGAGCTCATCCCCGCCCTCGACAATTTCGACATAGTGAAGCGGCGCGACACGCCTGCCTCGCTGTCGCTGCCCCGTGCCCTCACCCTCTCCCTCGGCGACAACGAAGTGGCCGAGCGCGGCGAGTTCGAGAGCTTTTCCGCCCACGCCAAGATCTACGCCGAGGGAGCGATCGTACTACTTGTGAGAGTCAAGCTCCGCGCCGCCTTCGGGGACCTCGCCTCGGTGAGGGGTTCGATCATCGTGTCCGGCGACCGCCACCTCAGCCTGGACTCCTGGGCCGAGGAAGCCTTCAGGAAGAGCTACTCGGCGATCCGGCCCGCGGTCGAGGAGCCCCTCCCCGACGAGGCCTGCGAGCGAGAGAGCTACACCGCCTGGTGCCTCCTCGAGTGCCCCGTCGATCCGGCCACCTTCGTCACCGACCACCGCGAGGCGGCCGCGGCCTTCCTCGTCGGCGAGGAACGCGGCGACGAACTCCACCCGAGCCAGATCCTCGAGACCCTTGGCCATCCCATCTCCTACCGCCGGGACGACCTCGCCATCTACGACCTCGACCGCTGCCTCATCATCGACCCCCGCGGTGACTATGAGGACATCCTCCTCATCATCGAGCACGCCAACTGGCAGCTCCTCGAGCTCAGGGTACTCGACAAGCTCCTGGACCGCTGGCTCGACGAGGCCGAGGATGAGGTGCAGGTCCGGGGCGCGGCCAAGCGCAGGAGACGGCCCAGGGGCGGCCGCGGAAAGTCGGCGCCATGGAAGCGTGCGCGCCTCCAGTCGCTGCGTTTCGATGCCCTCTTCATCCTGGAGAACCTCGAGAACTCCTCGAAGATCATCGGCGACTACTACCTGGGCCAGGTCTACGACCAGCTCTGCGAGGTCTTCAACACCGACGGATGGAAGGGCGCCGTCGAGCGCCGCCTGGACATCCTCGAGAACGTCTACGACATGGTAAAGACAGATGGCAACGAAAATACCCTCATAACACTTGAGATATGGTTCATCATCGTCTGTGTCGTCATTCCCCTCGTGCAGATCTGGATCATGCTCAAGCCGACGCACTGAGCGTCCCGCCTTTCCGGCGGGGGTACAGGGCCGCCACCACGTTGTCCCCCGAAGCGAGTCGAGGTAGACTCTTCCTTAGGAGGCCCCATGACCGACCCACGCATCCACAAGCTCGCGGACATCCTGGTCAACTACTCGCTCAAGGCTAAGCCAGGAGAAAAGGTCCTCGTCCAGGACAGCAACATCGAGGCGGACTTCGTGCGTGCCCTCGTGGAGGCCATCCATGACGCGGGAGCCCTTCCCTTCGTGACCCTTCGCGACCGTACCGTGGAGCGCGCGCTGTACCGCAGGGCCACGGCAGCCCAGGTCGAGTTGCAGGCGAAATTCGAGGCCGACCGCATGCGCGAGATGGACTGCTACATAGGCTTCACCTCGCTCCGCAACCAGTTCGCCTGGGCGGACGTGGATGCCGACCACATGGAACTCTACAACCGCCACGTCTGGAAGCGCGTCCACATCGATGTCCGAGTGCCCCATACGCGCTGGGTCGTGCTCCGCTATCCCTCGGCCGCCTTCGCGCAGCTCGCCTCGATGAGCGAGGAGGCCTTCGAGGACTGGTACTTCGATGTCTGCACCATGGACTACGCCAGGATGTCGAAGGCGATGGACCCCCTGGTAGAGCTGATGGCGAAGACCGACATGGTACGAATCAGTGGCCCCGGCACGGAACTCTCTTTCTCCATCAAAGGCCTAAGTCCCATCAAATGCGACGGTTCGATGAACATCCCCGACGGAGAGGTCTACACCGCCCCGGTACGCGACTCGGTACAAGGTACGATTTCGTACAACGCGCCAGCCGAGAAGGACGGCTTCACCTTCGAGCGCATCGTCTTCGAGTTTGAAAAGGGCAAGATCGTCAAGGCCACAGCCAACGACAGCGTCCGGGTCAACCGCCTCCTGGACATAGACGAGGGCGCGCGGTACGTGGGTGAATTCGCCATCGGCATCAATCCCTTCATAAGCAGCCCCATGAAGGAGACCCTCTTCGACGAGAAGATCGCGGGTTCCATCCACTTCACACCCGGCAACTCCTACGACGACTGCTTCAACGGCAACCGCTCGGCGCTGCACTGGGACCTGGTCCTCATCCAGACCCCGGAATGGGGCGGGGGGGAGATATGGTTCGACGGCAGGCTCGTGAGGAAGGACGGCCTCTTCGTCGCCCCCGAGCTGGAGTGCCTGAACCCGGATCGACTCAGGTAGGCGTGCCTGCCTGGGAATAATCGCAGCCCGAAGCCTCGTGGCAGGCTTCGCACAAGGGAGCAGCCATGATCGGAATGATGATAGTTACCATATTGGGACTTATCCTTTTCGAGACCGTATCGAGCATCGACAATGCCATCATCAACGCGGAGGTCCTCGGCACGATGGGGGCCAAGGCGCGGAAGTGGTTCCTGACCTGGGGCATCTTCCTGGCAGTCTTCGTCGTCCGCGGACTCCTGCCCTGGCTCATCATCTGGTTTGCCACGCCTGGCATCGGCCCTGTCGAGGCCCTGATGGCGACCTTTTCGGACGACCTCCGCGTCATCGAGGCTGTTGAGACGGCCAAGCCCCCCCTCCTCATGGCGGGAGGGGTATTCCTCATATTGCTGTTCATCCACTGGCTCTTCCTCGAGCCGAAGAATTTCGGCCTGCCGGGCGAGCGTTTTTTCGCAAGGCACGGGGCCTGGTTCTACGCCTTGGCTTCCATCCTCCTCCTTGGCCTGGTCGGCATGGCCGGGCGCGTTTCGGAGCACCTCGCCTTCGCGGCAGTGATAGGCTCGACCGCCTTTTTCATCACGAACGGTTTCAAGCAGAACGCGGAGGCCAAGGAATCGGGCCTGGCCGGCTCGGCTCTTTCCGACATGTCCAAGCTCCTCTACCTCGAGATGATCGACCTGACCTTTTCCATCGACGGAGTGCTCGGCGCCTTCGCCTTCACGCTCTCGGTGCCCCTCATCCTCGTCGGCAACGGCATCGGCGCCATCGTGGTGCGGCAGCTCACCGTCGGCAACATCGAGAACATCCGCAAGCTGCCTTACCTCAAGAATGGCGCGATGTACTCGATCCTCGGACTGGGGACTGTCATGTGCCTCGGAGGTTTCGGGATCGAACCGCCAGAGTGGGTGACCCCTGTCCTCACCTTTGTCATAATTGGCTGGTTTTTCGGCAAGTCGGTGCTCGCGGCAAGGGAACCGCAGTCGCCCGCGAAAAAGCAGTAGCCACCACGCTGCGGCGGCGCCGCAGGCACTCAGTGGCCGAGCAACCACCACGCTGCGGCGAGGAACCTGAAGCCGCGGTAGTCGAGGCGGGTGTCCAGGAGGGCGTCCGCCCACACCAAGGCGATGGCGGGGTCGTGGTCAGACTCCAGGAGGAGCCGCGCCAGGGCGCTACCGTCGCAGGTTGGACCGTCATGGCAGGCTGCATCGGCCGGGAAGAGGGACCGTAGGGCTCCCTCGAAGGTGGCCAGCCGCTCTGGATCGGGGATGCGTTCGGCAGCCATCAGTCCGAGGAGGGACAGGCCCCGCCCCTCGTCGGTGGAGAACTCTTCGTAGAGGGGCCAGAACTCCTCGCCGATGCCAGAGATCGAAGCCATGGCCAGCACGAGTTCGTCCGACACGAAGGCCGGTGGGTCGTCGCGGGAAAGGGCTGCCACGAGGGTCGGCAGCGAGGAACGGCTCGCAAACCTTTCGAGGGCGCCGGCTGCCTGGATCCGGAGCCTCGGCTCAGGCGCCCGCCGGACGAGTTCCTCGATGGCGGGAATGCTGTCGGTATCGCCGAGGCGGGCGAGGGCGAGGGCTGCGCTGCCCCGGAGCGGGACATCGGCCACCAGGAGGGCCGCCCTGAGATCGGGGAGGGCCTCCAGCGCGCCGCGCTTGCCCAGGATGCGAGCCGCGATGTAGCCCGTGGTGTCGGCGCGGGCGGAGACCTCGTGGCGCAGGGCCGCGACCGTCGTCGAGTCGAGGTCTGGCAGGGCTTCCAGGGCGAGGAGGGCTTCGGTGCGGATCTCGAAGCGCGGCGAGGACAGGTAGGCGGCGATGTCACGCTGGCTCCTGGCTGAACCTGAACGCCCCAGCTCCCTGATGAGGGCGAGGGCCTCGCCCTGGTCGCCGCTCCGCTCGAGCCGGGAGATGAGGTCAAAGGCCCGAAGGTCCCTGAGCGACAGGAGGGCGCCGACGCTTTCCCTGATGGAGGCCGAGCCGAGTCTGACGAGTTTTCTCATCATCAGCATACTGACAATTATGAGTATCGCCACGGCACCGTAGAAGATCCGGTACGAGTCGCGGGGATCAAGTCCGGCGAGGCCAAGGCCGTCGAGGGCCAGTCCTCCGGCGAGGGAACCCAGGGTTCCTCCGACACCGTTGGCTATGAAATAGGCCACAGCGAGGTCGAGGGTGCGCTCGCGTGGCACGATGCCGAAGTAGTAGGTCTGGCCCGCGCTGTCCTGGCCCGAGAAGCCGAAGGCGGTCACGAAAAAGACAGCGATGAGCACAAAGGAAGCTGCCTGGGGGCCGACACTGTCGGGCATGAGGATGGCTGGTGCAAAGCCCAGGAGGGCGATAAAGCCGAAGATCGCGAAGAGGGGCTTGGCACCGAGGCGGTCGAGGACCAGGCGCGATAGCAGGCCGACAACGACACCTGCCAGGCTCGCGATGAAGGAGAGGGCCATCACGAAGCCGTCGCCCTGGAGCCAGGCGGATTTCGCCCAGACGGGCAGGAAGGAGCGGCCCATGCCTGCCGTGAAGTTGAGGAGGAGATAGATGGCCATGAAGCGCCTGTACGGCGCCTCGCGCATGGCGAGCCTGAAGGTCTTGAGGATGCCGCTGCCGGCCTCGGGTCGGTACGCCTCTGGCTCGGGGATCCGCTTCAGCCAGATGAGGCTGATTATGCCGATTGCGATGCCAGCGCCGATGAGTACGGCATAGAGCCAGGTGGCCGGCTCTCCCCCCAGCGCCAGGGAGATCACCAGGTTGGTGGCGAGGGCGGAAAGGCTCGCGAAGATGCCCACGCGGGAGATGAAGGCGCCACGGTCGCCGCCCTCGGCGAGGTTGGCCATCACCGGGTTGTTGCCGATCATGCCGACGCCGCGCGCGACATTGAAGCCCGCTACACCCAGGAAGAGGAGGGCCAAAGCCACTCCCCGATCTGCGACCAGCGCCGCAAGGACCACGGGAAGCGTGAGGAGGGTGCGGGCCATCCAGCCGCCAAAGTAGATGGAAACGATGGGCCGCTTCTCGACGAGGCGCTTTCCCAGGGGCATGAAGAAGAAGGAGACATAGGTCAGGGCATTGAGGAGTCCCATGTAGGAGGCCGAGGCGCCCAGCCGGAGGGCCAGGAGGGTGATGAGCGATCCTGCGACGATGACAAAGGAGCTCGCGTTGAAGATGTTGAAGCGGTCGAAATTCCGGCGTGCCGCGATGCGTGCCGAGGGGCTGAGGGAGGGATTCACGGGCCTAGTATAGCAATTTCATGTTCGATGGGGGAGGGTGGCCGAGCTGCAAGCTTCCTGCCCAGCTCTTCCTGGTCAACCTTTCCATTCCTCAGCACAAAGAACTTGGACTTGGCATTTTAAGATCCTTGATCAGGCATGCGGGTCTCAGCGTGGAGGAGTTCCGGGTGCTTTTGCGGTGATGGTGCGCTGTGGCGATGTATCATTTTGGGTTTGGAATCGTCGCAATGACAGTCGACAGGGACTGACCGAGCGCCCGAGCCGCAAAGCCGCCGTCTGCCGATTCTTCGACAATGAAAAATAGCTCTTCCATGGGAAAACATACAGCCGAACTCAGCCTTTCGCCAGCACCTTCTCGGTCTCTTTTTTTGTTCGATACGCTAGACAAAAATGACTGTCGAGCTATTCTGTCTTTCGTGGACGATACATCAGCGGATCCTGCTCTCACTTCCCGTGCGTACTTCGAGGGCCGCATCCTGCCTTTTGTCGACAAACCCCTGGTCAAGGTTGTTACGGGCATTCGCCGGGCGGGCAAGAGCTCGGTGCTTCGCCTTGTGGCCAACTCGATCCTCGCGGGCGGGGTAAAGCCGCAGCGGATCCTTTTCATCAATATGGAGTCGATGGTCAACGATGCCTTCCGCGATCCGGCGGAGCTCCACCGCTTTGTACGGGCCCGGAAGGAGAAGGCGAACGATCGTCTCTTCCTCTTTATAGACGAGATCCAGGAAATCCCGGGCTGGGAACGGGCAGTCAACTCCTTCCTGGCAGACGGCGACGCGGACATCTTTATCTCCGGCTCGAATTCGAAGCTCCTGTCGGGGGAACTCGCCAGCCTGCTTTCCGGTCGCTATGTCGAGTTCCCTGTCTTTACGCTGAGTTTCGCAGAGTATCGCGACTTCAGGAAAAGCGACGCGGACGCGCCGACCCTCTTTTCGGAGTACCTGCGCTTCGGCGGTTTTCCAGGCATTCACAGGATGGAGCTCGAGGAAGACACAATTCAGCAGTACCTCTCCGCGCTCGTCGATAGCGTGCTTCTCAAGGATGTGGTGATGCGCTATGGCGTCCGCGACGTAGCCCTCCTTCGTGCGCTTCTCCTCTTCCTCGCGGACAACTCGGGCAATGTCTTTTCCGCCCGAAGCGTCGCGACCTTCCTAAAAAAGGAACGGCGCTCCCTCGGGGTCGAGACTATCTATAATTACCTTGAGTATCTCGAATCGGCCTTCGTCGTCCACCGCGTGCCGCGCTGGGACATCAAGGGCAAGCGCCTCCTTGAGACGCACGAGAAGTACTACCTCGCCGACATAGGCCTGCGCCACGCGTTTCTGGGCTACCGTGACCGGGACATCGGCGGCTACCTCGAAAACATCGTATTTCTGGAGCTCAGGAAGCGGAACTTCGAGGTCCGGATCGGCAAGCTCGGCGACTACGAAGTTGACTTTGTCGCGAGCCGTGGCGCCGAGCGGCTCTATATCCAGGTAGCCTACCTCCTCGGAGACGAGGCTACCCGCGAGCGCGAGTTCCGTCCGCTCCGGGCGGTCAGGGACAATCATCCCAAGTATGTCCTGTCCCTCGACCGTCTCCCTCCCGGCAATGAAGACGGTATCCAGCGCTTGTATCTGCCCGATTTCCTCGATGCGGATTGGTAGGGGCTGCGCCGAGACGCATCGATCTTTGGGAAGCTCGCGGCAATAAGCCGATCTTCCTTGCCCACCGCGTTTCCATCGAATAGAATCGGCCAGTAGTAGCGGCCAGGTCCTGAATCAAGGCGTCGGGGCGACCCGGCAGCGGCCAGGGGTTTCGGGAGGGTCGATGTTCAGGATCGGTCTGTCATCCAGTGTCTTTCCAGACTCGAGCCCGGACGAGGTCATTGGCCGCGCCAAGGAACTCGGCTTCGACGGCATCGAGTGGACCGGGCAGGTCCACCTCGGCTCGGGGGACAGGGAGAGGGCCAACACCCTGCTGATGTCCACCCTGCGGGCTGGCCTCACCATCGCTTCCTATGCCCCGGTGGAAGCCTATTCCGCCGCCAGCGAAGATACGGTCGACATCGAAAAAACCCTCGAGACTGCCCGTTCCATCAATGCCCCGATAGTCAGACTGGGCTTAGGAAAGGGCTGCCGTGCCGAGGGACGTCAGCGGGTCATTTTCCTGGATAAACTCCGGCGAATCGGCGACCTGGCAGGTTCCTTCGGCATCTCCCTTGCCTTTTCTCCAGCCGCCGGTACCCCCCTCGACTCGCTGGCTGAAGCGCTCTGCCTCGCCGATGAACTCTCCCATCCCTTTGTCAGCCTCTCGTGGGAGCTGCTTGCCGATAAACCCGATGAGGAGACAACGACCCTCATCGAGGATGATCCGGGGGCCTTCACCCTCCTTCGAATGGGCTCCGGAAGGGTAGGGGCCTGGAAGCTGGGCTCTGGCGCGCTCGACCTCGAGCCGGAGCTCTGGGAAAGGATCCTGCGAGCCTACTCAGGGAAGCCGGGATCGAGCCAGGTGGGCTGTTTCGCCCTCCTCGGTCGCGATCGCATCGACAACGAGGCAGGTCTCCAGTTTCTCGCCGAGGACCTCGCCTTCGCGCGGCAGCTCTGGGACCTGGAGAACGCCTTTACTCGGCGGTAGGGCCGGCGCTGTGCGGCCAGGTATCTGGTTCTGCGGACTGCACCCCTCACCGGGTCTTTCCCGCCAGGCAGGCATCCACAGTGGCGAGGAAACGGGCTAGGTCGATGGGCTTGGTAATGTAATCGTAAAAGCCCGCAGCGATACCCCGCTCGATGTCGGCGGGCATCGCCAGCGCAGTCACTGCGATCACGGGTATGTCCCTTCCCCATTCGCTGGCGTGGAGGCTACTGGGCATGTCGTAGCCATCCATTTCGGGAAGGCTGAGGTCAAGGAGGATGAGGTCGGGCTTGTGGATGGCCGCGAGTTCGAGGCCGATGACAGCGTCGGGAGCCGTGAGGAGCTGGATCCCCCTGCGTTTCTCGAGGA
>CAIJMU010000068.1 GCA_903821875.1 uncultured Spirochaetota bacterium | reverse complement strand
TCGCGGGCAGTTTCAGCGCTGCGTGCAGCTGCTTGTCACGCGTCCGGTCTGCCAGCGTGATCTGGCTAGGCAGGTAGTCCATGTGCTGCCGCTTGACTGTCGCAATCACTCGCTCTTTCTTGGTCATCGCCTCTTCCTCCTTCTGTCAGTGAACAACATAATCCTTTGCGATTCGGTAGATGGCGTAGAAATTCTCGAGGGAGACATCCTCCATGAGGTGATTCGAGGGGGCGAAGATATAGCCCCCTCCCTTCGCGAAGGCATCGAGCCTTCGCCTGGCCTCGTCCACCGCTTCCTCCACCGTCCCGGTGATGCCACCTTGAAGGTCGAGCCCGCCATGGAATACGAGTTCGGAGCCAAACTCCCGCTTGAGTTCCCAGGAATCCATGCCTGCGGCCTTGGGTTGCAGCGAGTTGAGCACATCCACCCCGGCGTCGATGAAATCGGGAATGAGTTCGCGTACGGACCCACAGGAGTGTAGCCAGATCTTGGCCTGGGGGACCGCCTTCCTGACCGCCGCGAAGACCCGCTTGTAGGGCTCTTTGAAGAATTTCCTGTACATCTCCGGGGAGAGGAGGGGTCGGTCCTGCATGCCATGGTCGCTCGAGAATTCCACCCAGCCGAGATAGGGGGCGATGGGTTCGAGGTAGTAAAGATAAAGCTCGGTGACCACATCGGCGATCTTCCCGATGAGGTGGTGCGCGAAACGCTCGTCGAGGTACATGTCCATCATGAACTGCTCATAGCCGCGCAGGTATTGCCCGATCTCGAGCATCATTCCCGAGACAGCATGGGTCGCGCCGATGAGGCAGTCGGTTGTTTCCGCAAAGTGCCGCGTCCGGTCCAGGAGCCCCTCGATGCGCCCCGGATCCTCGATGCGTGGCCAGGCATGGCGCTCTATCTCGTCCACCCCCGTGGCCCCGGCCAGGGGAGAGTAGCTGACGAGGGAGGACCCGTGGACCTCGCGAGTACCCCAGCCCCACTCGCTGATCCTGTCGCCGCTCTCGTTGCTGCGCGGCTTGTACAGTTTCGGGTGGCCGATATCGACGTGCCGGAAATCGGAATCGATGAGGACATCGACCCGCTCGTCGACATAATCCCCCGACCTGCTCGCCTTCACGACCGGTCCCAGGCCCTCCCAGCCCTGGTCCTTCACGATGGCGAAATAGAGTGCGTTGCAGAGCCTGCTCGAGGAGCCCCAGATATCAAGAGGGACCCGGTCGGGTTCTCGATGGGAGAGCGCAGTGAGGACGCGTTCCTTGTGGGAAAGAATCATTCCGCTACCTTCCCTTCTTTCGTACGAGCGCCTGGTTCAGGAGGACCGCGGCGACAAGGAGTATACCCTTGATGATGCTCTGCCAGAAGGAGAGCACGTTCAGAAGATTGAGTCCGTTCCCTATCACCTGGACGATCAGGGCGCCGATTATCATGCCGACGATCGAGCCCTTGCCTCCGGCAAGCGCAGTGCCCCCGAGTACAACCGCGATGATGACGTCGAACTCGAAGCCCACACCGACGTTCGGATCCCCCACGGCGAGGCGGGAGCCCATCATCACGCCGCTCAAGCCTGCGAGGAAGCCCACGATGACATAGAGCCGCATCACGACGCCGTCTGCATTGATTCCCGAGAGGATCGCGGCGGTTCGGTTGCCGCCGATCGCGAACGAGTACTTGCCCAGGAGTGATTTCTTCTCGAGGGCGTAGAAGAGAGCCACGATCAAGATGACTATGAAGAAAGCTAAGGGGACTGGACCGAGATGGGACATGTCGAGGAAGGAGAAGTCGGGCGGCAGACCGCCGCGGACAGTCTTCGCGTCGGTGATGATGAAGACGAAGCCGCGTACCCCGTACATGGTCCCGAGGGTCGCGATGAAGGGGGTGACCTTCCATTTGACGGCTGTGACGGCGTTGATCATCCCGACCGCCAGACCGGACAGGCAGCCGAGGAGGGCAGCGAGGGGCACCGGCATTCCCGCCTTCGCGGCAAAGGCGTAGACGCAGCCGGAGAGAGCGAGGATGCTGCCGACCGAGAGGTCGAGGTTGCCCGAGATCATCAGCAGGGTCACTCCCGCCCCCGTGATGATGACGAAAGCGCTCGAGCGCACGAGGTTGCTCATGTTTTCCGCTGAGAAGAAACTGGCCGTCGTCATCGTGAAGACGAGGCAGAATCCGAGGAGTATCCCGAGCAGCACGATGAGCTGGGGATTTATCCTGCTGCCTTCGGCCCTGGGGCTTACCATGTCATCCCACCTTGGCCTGGGCGTCAGCGCCAGCGCTGTCCGTCACGATCTGCATGATCATGTGGCTGTCGACATCCTCGCCGTTGCGGAGGATCCTCCGGACCCTGCCATTGTAGAGGAGGGCGATGCGGTCGCAGAGGTTGAGTATCTCCGGCAGCTCGGAGGAAAACACGATGACCCCGACACCACTCTTCGCCAGATCCCTGATGATGCCGTGGATCTCCTCCTTGGCGCCGACGTCGATGCCCCTGGTCGGCTCGTCGAGGAGGAGAATGGAGCTTTCCGCGTTGAGGCATTTCGACAGGACGACCTTCTGCTGGTTCCCGCCCGAAAGCTTGGCGACGCCCTGTTCGGATCCCGTGGCGACGATCCTCAGGCGATCTATATAGCTGCGCGCGAGCGCTCTCTCCCTGAGCTTGCTGAGGAGCCCGAAGCGCCGGATGGGCCTCATGTTCATGATCGTGATGTTCTCCCGGATCGAGAGCTTCGTGAGGAGGCCCTCGGTACGCCGTTCCTCGGGAACCATGGCGATCCCGCCGCGTATCGCCTGGCCGGGGGTCCTGAAGGCCACCTCGCGGCCCTTCACGCGCATCGTGCCCGTCATCGGGTCGAGACCGTAGATGGCCCTCGCGATTTCGGTCTTCCCCGCGCCGACGAGCCCGTAGAAACCGAGGATCTCCCCGGCGTGCAGCGCGAAACTGACATCGTGGAGCTTTGCCGAATTCACCTCCACCATCTCGAGGATCGGGTCGCCCTCGGGAACTTCGCGGGCCGAGTAATGCTCCGCGACTACCTTGCCGAGCATCATCCTTATCAATTCTGAACAGGATTCGACCTCGTCGTCGTTGCAGGAGCTGGCGACCTCGCGCACCGAACGCGTGGCGATCATCTGCCCGTCGCGGAGCACGGTGACATTGTCCCCAATGCTGAAGATCTCCGTCAGCCGGTGGGTGATGTAGACCACCGTGACGTTTCGGTCCTTGAGCGCACGGATGATCGCGAAGAGCCTGTTGACCTCCTCCTCGGAGATCGCAGCTGTCGGCTCGTCCATTACGATCACGTCGGCGTTCGAGGAGATGGCCTTGGCGATCTCTATGACCTGCTTCTGGGCGACGCTGAGGTCGCCGACGCGCTGCTGGAGGGTTATCTCGGGGTCGAGGCTCCGGAGCGTCGCGACGGTCTGCTCGAACTGGGTCTCGTTCCTCCGCTCGAAGCCGAAGCTGCTCCGCTCCTTGCCGAGCGTCAGGTTCTGCTCGACGGTGAGCTGGTCGACGACGTTCAGTTCCTGGAAGAGCACGCTCATGCCCGCGCGCATCGCCTCGCCCGTGCTTCGGGGATTCCAGTCCCTTCCCTTGAAGGAGACTTCGCCCGAGGTCTTGCGCAGGGCGCCAGTGAGAATTTTTATCAGGGTGGACTTGCCGGCGCCGTTCTCGCCGATTATGCAATGGACCGTGTTGCGCTCGATGCCGAAACTCACGTCCCGCAGCGCGACGACACCGGGAAAGGTCTTCGTAAGTCCGAGCATTTCGATTAGGGTCTCTGACATCGGATCACTCCATCCTTTCCTTGATCACCCGGTTCAAGAGGATCGCACCTACGAGGATGAAGCCCTTGATGACGGTCTGGTAGAAGGCCTGCACGTCGAGGAGGTTGAGTCCGTTGGCGACGAAGCCGACTATGAGGGCCCCTATCACGGTGCCGAAAACCGTGCCCACGCCCCCGTAGATGCTCGTGCCGCCGAGCACGATCGCGATGATCACGTCGAACTCGAAACCCGAACCGATGCGGGGCACGCCCGTGCCGATCCGGGACACGAGGATGGCGCCTGAAAGCCCGGTCAAGAGCCCCGTTGCGACGTAGAGGATCGTGACTATGCGCGCGCTCTTGACCCCCGAGAGCTCCGCGCAGGTCGGGTTGCCTCCGATGGCGTAGGCGTAGCGCCCGAAGCTCGTGCGGTTCTGGATGAGCCCGAAGAACAGCACGACGATGAGGACGAGGAGGAGGGGGAAGGGAATGGGACCGACCGTGGCCCTCCCGAGGGCCTGGAAGTCGGCAGGCAGCCCCGAGGCGATGTTGGCCCCTCCGTCCGCCCGGGCGACGAGGAATGCGCCTCCGCGGGCGACGTACATCATCCCCAGGGTGGCTATGACCGGTGTGATCTTGAGCCTTGTGACAAGGGTTCCGTTGATGAGGCCGCAGAAGCTTCCAATCCCCGCCGCGAGGACGATGGACAGGTTGGTCGGCACGCCATATTTGCTCATCAGCGCGTGCATGACCCCCGTGAAGGCCACGACGCTGCCGACGGAGAGGTCGAAATTCCCCGAGATCATGAGAAGGGTTGCCGCCGATCCCGCGAGGAGTATCAGGGCGATCTGCATGAAGACGTTGATGAGGTTGACGTAGGTCAGGAACTTCGGGGTAGCCATAGTGAAGGCCGCCACGATGATGGCGAGGATACCCACCATGATGACCTTCTGAAGATCGATGCTCACGGGCTTCCGCAGATGGAGCGCCCCGGATGCTTGGTCGGACATTGGCTATCCCTTGTGTGGCGTGCTGTAGCCTGCGGTCGCCGCCGCGGCCCGGGGCCGACGGCGACGAGGAGCGAGGAGGCGTGGCGCTGCCACGGG
>CAIJMU010000067.1 GCA_903821875.1 uncultured Spirochaetota bacterium | reverse complement strand
TCCTTGCCACCATGTTTCCCACGCTATCTGGCGCTGCTGCCCTCGTCCTGGCCGAGGTTACCGATCTCCGCCGTGACGCCGAAGAACTCAGGCGCGCCCGCCTCCTCCTTGAGCGGGCCGAGGACATGGCAAAGATCGGGAGCTGGGAGTTCGATTACCGCACGAAGACCGTCACGGCCTCCCCGGGCGCTATCAAGATCTATGGGGCCCCGCCTACGGGGCTCGATGTCCGGGACATGGAAGCAGTGCCCCTCCCCGAGTACCGCGACCGCCTCGACCGGGCACGTGATGAACTCATCGGCCAGGGCAGGCCCTACGACATCGAGTTCAGGATCAAAAAGCTGGATTCAGGCGAGATCCTCGAGGTCCACTCACGGGCTGCCTGGGATGGCACGAACAAGCGGCTTTTCGGGATCATCCGCGACATCACAGAGGAAAAGCGCGCCGAGGCGGAGATCCGTGGGCTCAACCAGGAACTCAAGGCCCGCGTCGCCCGGCGAACGGCAGAACTATCCGCCGCCAACGAGGCCCTTGGGCTGGCCCTCCACGACCTCGAGGAGAGCCAGGCAAAGCAGATCCTTGCAGAGAAGATGGCTGCCCTTGGCCGCCTGGTCGCCACCCTAGCCCACGAACTCAACACGCCCATCGGCGCGATGAAGTCCGAGGGCGAGTCCGGGGTCAGGGATTCGGCGCGGCAGGTGGAGTTCTTCGATGGGCTGCGCGCCCTCAGCGGGTTGGAATACAGCTTTGTGCGCGCTCTGGTGACCGGGTCGCGGGCCTCCTCGGGGGCCTTGGACCTTCCCAGCCAGCGGGCCAGGCGCCGCGCGCTGCGGGACAGGCTTGCCGTCCTCGGGGTCGCATCCCCAGCTCTCGTCGCCGAGGAGCTCGTGGACCTTGATTTCGCGGAAGCTGAGGTCGAGGGCCTGGGCGGCTTTCCTGGACTGGCTGGCTTCGCGAACCTCTCGGGGCTCGTCCACCTCGCCTGGGAACTCACTTCTTCAGGTCGGGCGAGCGCGGTTGTCATGGAAGCGGCCTGCAAGGCCGAGCGTGTGGTGCGGGCCCTGATGACCTACAGTTCCGGAGGCCTCGGCAAGAAAACAGTGAGGACTGATGTCCGGAGGGGCATCGAGGAGGCCCTTGCAACCGAGGCCCGCTCAGTCGGCGGCAATGCGAGGGCCTCGCTCGTTCCGGGAGCCCCCGCCGAAGTGCTCTGCTTTCCCGAACAGCTCGAGCAGGTCTGGCTTACCCTTGCACGGAACGCTTTCCAGGCGATGGATGGCCTGGGCCGCCTCGATGTCGCGATCGCAGAGCAGGACGATGAGATCGAGGTGACCTTTACCGACGACGGCCCTGGAATACCCGCCGCCATCCAGGACCGCATTTTCACGCCCTTCTTTTCGACAAAGCCCGCTGGAGCGGGGAGCGGTCTTGGCCTCGATATCTCGCGCCGCATCCTCGAGGAGATCGAGGGTACGGTTGCCTTCGAGAGCGTACCGGGCTGCACGCGCTTCACCGTGAAGTTGAAGGCGGCGCCGGGCAGTAATTGATCAAGATCGTCGACCATACGCACATCATGATATCCCGCAACCCATTCACCGGGCACCTTGAAGGCTCTCTCGGCCTGCGTTGCGCTTTCGGACCCTGCTGCGATCGAGCGGGAGTTCTCAGCCCTTGATGTCCTCGGATTGTGATAAGTTACTATTGACAGAGTCGCATAACTGATATATGTACCTTTATGCAGTATCAATAGGAGGTCACTGTGCAATCTGTCATCCGCCTTGAACACCATGAATTACCCCGCCAATGGTACAATCTCGCCGCCGACCTACCCACGGCGCCCCTGCCGCCCCTGGGTCCCGATGGCTCCCCCGTGAACCCCGCCCAGCTCGCCGCGATTTTCCCGATGAGCATCATCGAGCAGGAAGTGAGCAGTGAGCGCTACATAGACATACCAGAGGAGGTCCTCGCCCTTCTTGCACGCTGGCGACCCTCTCCCCTCCACAGGGCCTATGGCCTCGAGGCTGCCCTCGGCACCCCCGCCCGCATCTACTATAAGAACGAGAGCGTTTCGCCGGCGGGAAGCCACAAGCCGAATTCGGCCATACCCCAGGCCTGGTACAACAAGCAGGCGGGCATCAAGCGGCTCACCACCGAGACAGGTGCCGGCCAGTGGGGTTCGGCCCTCGCCCTGGCTTCCGCCCTCGTCGGGCTCGAGTGCAAGGTCTACATGGTAAAGTCGAGCTACGAGCAGAAGCCCTACCGTAAGCACATGATGGGCGTGTGGGGCGCGACCTGCATTCCCAGCCCGAGCGATACGACCAAGGCCGGCCGTGAGGTGCTGGCCAAGGATCCCGACAGCCCAGGCAGCCTCGGCATCGCCATCAGCGAGGCGGTGGAGGCCTGCGTCACCGACCCTACCGGCCAGACGCGTTATGCGCTCGGCTCGGTGCTCAACCATGTGATGCTCCACCAGACCATCATCGGCCTGGAGGCCCGGAAGCAGCTCGCCAAGGTCGGCGAGTCGCACCCCGACCTGGTCATCGCCTGCGTTGGCGGCGGCTCGAATTTCGCGGGCCTGGCCTTCCCCTTCGTGCGCGACAAGATCAACGGGGCCCAGATCGAGATCATACCAGTTGAACCTACTTCCTGTCCGAGCCTCACGCGGGGAAAATTCCTCTACGACCTCGGCGACATGACCGGCATGACGCCGCTGTTGCCGATGCACAGCCTCGGGCACGAGTTCGTTCCACCCCGCCTCCACGCCGGCGGCCTCCGCTACCACGGCATGTCGCCCCTGGTCTCGCAGGCAGCTGTCGAGGGGCTCTTGTCTCCGAAGGCCCTTCCCCAGCTCGAGTGCTTCGAGGCTGCCGTGCAGTTTGCCCGGACCGAGGGCATCATCGTGGCGCCGGAGACGAGCCACGCCGTCGCCCAGGTAATCCGCGAAGCGAAGCAAGCCAAGGAAGAGGGAAAAGAGAAGGTCATCCTCTTCGGGCTCTCGGGCCATGGGATGCTCGACCTCGGCGGCTACGCGAGCTACTTTGCCGGTGAGCTTGAGGACTACGAAATGCCGGCCTCGATCCTGGCCCAGGGCCTGGCCTCCGCAGACAAGTTCCCGAAGGCCGAAGCCCGCTCCTCCGGACGCTGGCCTGCCAAGGCAGGCGCCCGCTAGGGCTAGTGCCCGGGGCTGCTACCCGGCTCCCGACAGGCTCGGGGGCCGGGGTAATAGGCCAGCGCTGGGGGGCGGCTTCAGTCCCTGTTTTCAGGGCTAACCTGGAGTCGCCCGACATCGATTCCGGAGCGGCCTTCGTAGCATCCCTCGCCTGCGACGGGACCTATTTCTTCCTCTCCCGCCCGCGCCGCAGGCGCTGACGGAGCGGATCGAGGAACTCCTCGCGCTCTGGGCGGCGCGCTGGTCCTTTGGGCAACCCAAGGGCAGGGTGGACGCCCGCTACTCGGCCATCTGCGGCTACACGCAGACCGACCTCGAGACCCTGTTCGCGGACCGCCTCGAGGGGCTCGACCTGGAGGGGCTTGTTGTGGGTGAGGAGATTCTCGGTTCGTTCCGGATCGAGGATTTAGCACCGGAGACCCTCCTTTTCCAGGCGGGCTACCTCACCATCAAGGACTCGTCGAGCGACGCCGTCCGAGGCACGAGGTTCACGCCCGGATTCCCGAACCGCGAGGTCAGGCAGGCCTTCAGCGCGCTGATGCTGGGGGTACTGACCGCCGGGTCAACCGACCCGGCCAGCCGCCTCGACAGGTTGTACGACATTATGGACGCGGGCTTCAGTCCCTGGCTGCCGGGGTCCTGTCAAAGCGTTTCCGGTAGCCGCAGGACTGGCAGAGTTCCTCCACGATGCGATGGCGTTGGAAACCCAGGCGAATGGCCCGGGCACGGGCTCTGGCCAGGATTTCGTCGAGGGGCTGCTCAAGAAGATTTCCGAGGCGTATTGCACCCTCGCCGTCGAGGCAGCAGGGCACCACAGTTCCGTCCACGAGGATTCCGAGCTGCGTGCGGAGCCCGTGACAGCTTCCCTCGACTGCTCTGCCCGCTTCCGGGGGAGTGCGGGTCGATTCCATGCTCGGCGGGGCAGGCCGGCGGAGCGCCGGCCACTCGAACTGGTTGGCCGGATTGAGGTAGACGTCCTCGTCGAGGCGGAGGCCTGGGGGTAGTTTCTCCCCTGGGTCAAGCTGTGCAAGTGCGGGGTAGCGTTCCACGAGGAGCTCCCAGAGCCGCCCCGTCGCCGCCGGAAGCCGCCCCCCCACCTGGTTCCAGAGCCTGAGGCTTAGCGGAAATTCGGGCCGGACACGATGCAGGTCCAGGAAGGTCGTGAGTCCCCCCCAGTACTCGCCGAGTGCTTCGAGTCCCACCTGGCTGTGGAGGGAGACGCTCAGTTTGCGGAGGGCTGGCGCCCCGAAGAGGACCTTCGCCTGCTGGCCCAGGAGGGTTCCGTTGGTGGTGAGCGTCACAGCGAAGCCCAGCTCCCCGGCGATAGCCAGGAAGGTTCCGAGAGCGGGGTGGAGGAGGGGCTCGCCCTTGACGTGGAAATACAGATGGTCGCCGAAGCCGGACAGGCGGGTGAGGAGGAACTCGAAGCGCTCGCGCTCCATGAACTCGGGCCTGCGCGAGGTCGGCGGGCAGAAGCTGCAGGAGAGGTTGCAGGCCGAGCTGATCTCGAGGAAGAGCTTGTCGAACACCCTGATCTTGTAGCATGGCAGGCCCTGGGGGCGTAATGAGGCTGGTGCTTTGCCCTCTCTGGCAGCCGCATGATGGCTGGTATATGCTCGACCTCGTTACGCTGGACGATCGCGAAGGAGGCAGGGCATGGACAGGGGACAGGCAATTCCGCTTCGGAGCGAGGTCTCCGCCGGAGACATGTGGAATCTTGCGAGCCTTTTCACCGATGCGGCAGCCTGGGAGTCGGCTTTTGCCATCTACAAAGGGCGCATCGAGGAGATCGAAGGCGCCCGCGACAGGCTCGGCGCGGGGCTTCAGGGCTTTGCCGGCGTGCTGGCCCTTCGTGCCGACCTGGGCCTCCTGACAGAGCGCCTCGGCGTCTACGCGAACCTGAGGCTTACCGAGGACGAGGGTGACAACGACGCGCGGGGCAGGCTGTCGCGATTCATGACCGCAGCCACCGAATCCGAGACCGCCTGGGCCTGGTTCGTCCCGGCCCTCCTCAGGCTGCCACCTGCAGAGGTCGAGGCCATGCTCGCGGACAGCCTCTGCGAAAGCTACCGCGTCTTTGTCCGGAAGATCCTCCGCACTCGGCCGCACATCCTCTCGGAACCCGAGGAGCGACTCCTGGCCCTCCAGGCTGACGCCAACCAGACAGCCAGCGACACTTTCTCGGTGCTCACCAACGTCGACATCGATTTCGGCCAGATCGAGACGGCATCGGGACCCCGGCCCCTCACCCAGTCCACCTTCTCCTCCTTCCTGCGCGATCCCGACCGGAACCTCAGGCAGCGCGCCTGGGAGGCCTTCTACCGGGGCTTCGACCTCCACCGCAATACGCTCGCCTCCCTCTACGCGGGCTCGGTCAAGCTCGATGTGTACCAGGCCCGGGCACGCGGCTTCGCCTCCTCGCGTGCGGCAGCCCTCTTCCCCGACAAGGTGCCTGAGGCGGTCTACGACAACCTGGTCGGCACTATCCGGAAAAACCTCGATGTCCTCCACGGCTACTATGAGCTCAGGAAGCGCGCCCTGGGGCTTCCTGAGCTCCGGCACTGGGACGTTTACGTGCCCCTGGCCCCCGAGGCCCGCGCCGAGCACAGCTACGACGAGGCCGTACGCCTGGTTTCCGAGGCTCTCGCCCCCCTGGGGCCCGAGTATGTCGCCACCCTCCGGGGCGGACTTGCAGGCAATTGGGTCGATCGCTACGAGAACAAGGGCAAGAGCTCCGGCGCCTTCTCCGCCGGTTCCTTCTCTGCCGATCCCTTCATCCTCATGAACTACAAGCCCGACCTGCTCCGCGATGTCTTCACCCTCGCGCACGAGGGCGGGCACTCCATGCACTCCTGGTACTCCTCGCGGAGCAATCCCTTCCTTTGCTACGAGTACACGATCTTCGAGGCCGAGGTGGCTTCCACCTTCAACGAGGAACTCCTTTTCGCCCAGCTCTACGCTGCTGCGCCCGACGACGCGACGCGGGTCTCCCTGATGAGCACCAAGGTTGACAATATCGTCGCCACCCTCTTTCGCCAGACCATGTTCGCCGAGTTTGAGGCGCAGGTTCACAGCATGCAGGAATCCGGCGAGCCCCTCACAGTGGACTCGCTCCGCCAGACCTATCGCGGCCTCCTTACAGCCTACTTCGGCCCCGCGATGACCTTCGAGGCCGCCAGCGACCTCGAAGGCCTCA
The DNA here is from genome assembly GCA_903821875.1 of uncultured Spirochaetota bacterium. Taxonomy (GTDB): domain Bacteria; phylum Spirochaetota; class Spirochaetia; order Treponematales; family Rectinemataceae; genus CAIJMU01. Next base: position 20,596 of record CAIJMU010000067.1, on the reverse strand, counting down.
GGATTCCCCACTTCTACAGGGCTTTCTATGTCTATAAGTACGCGACGGGAATATCCGCGAGCATCGCCCTCGCGCGGAGGCTCCTCGCTGGCAGTGCCCAGGTGCGGGACGATTATTTCGCCTTCCTGCGCTCAGGGGGCTCGCGCTATCCGATCGAGGCGCTGCGCGTGGCTGGCGTCGACATGGCAAGCCCTGGGCCGATCGAGGATGCCTGCGCCGGTTTCCGCGCCGATGTCGAGGAGCTTGCCCGGCTCCTCGGGCCTTCTGCTGCGGGAAGGCCTGCATGATCCGTACGGGCGAACGTTACCCTGACGAGCCGCCTCCCTCCCCGCCGACCTGCCTGATCGCAGCCCTCGAGTCCGAAGCCGAGGCGGTCATTGCCGAACGGGAGTTCGGGTGGGTCCGTGTTGCTGACAAGGTCTGGGATTCGGGCCGCTTTCCGCTCCGGCTGGCGCTCTCGGGGGTCGGCAAGGTCCTCGCCTCGTGGTGCTTTGCCCGCTACGCAGAGAGCGCCCGGAGGATAGTGTGCTTCGGCACCTCCGCTGCCCCCGGCTTCGAGGAAATCGGATCCCTCTATTTGGCGAGGGAATTCGTGGAGCATGACTTTGACCTGTCGGGGCTTGGCCTCGAGCTGGGCGTCACCCCCGACGAGGGGATGGAAGGGCCCCTCTTGATCCCGCCCTCTGCCAGCCTCGCGATGGAGCTCAGGACCGCAGCTGCTGCCTGCAAGCTCGAACTTGGGGAGTGCCGCTCTGCATCCGGCGATATTTTCGTCTTTGATGCCATGGCTGCCAGAAATCTTGCCGCCAGGACAGGCGCGAGGCTCCTGGACATGGAGTCAGCAGCGCTGGCCAAGCTGGCTGTGCTGCGCGCCGGTCGTACCAATGCCAAGGGGGAACGGATTTCTCCCGAATTCCTGGCCCTCCGCTATGTCTCGGATAACGCCGACCACCGGGCAGGGAGATCCTGGAAGGAGGAGCTACGTGAAGCCTCGATGGACTTCGCCGACCTCCTCCTGGCCTTTGCGCGGGTGATCAGGGCGGGGGGCTAGGAGCCTTCAGACCTGGATCACGGTGGTACCGCAGGCGCTGAAGATGGCGAAGCTTTCAACCAGCTGTGGGTCGAAGGCGCGGCCCGATTCGGTGAACAGGTAAGCGATGGCTTTTTCTGTGCTCTCGCCCTGCTCGAAGCAGCGCTGGTCATAGACATCGGCGATGGCGATGATTCTTGCCCCGAGGGGGATGGAATTGGCGTGGAGGCCGTCGGGATAGCCACCGCCGTCGTAGCGTTCGTGGTGGTGCTTTATCCAGCGCGAATTCCTGGATATCCCGGGAAGGAGTCCGATGAGGCTCGCCCCTGCCTCGGCATGGCCCTGGTCGCTTTCGTCGAGACAGTAGTGCCGCTCCGGCAGTGTGACCAGCGAGCGTGCAGGGCCATCCACCTTCAAGAGGCCGAGGTCGTGGAACAAGGCCACGGTGAAGAGCTCCTCCTGCAGGATTTCAGTCATGCGGAGGAAGCGGGCGAAGGAGCGGACCAGTTCGCCGACCTGTCGGCTGTGCCGCGCCAGGGGTGGATGCGCTATCCCCATGAGGGCGACAAAGAAGGCGGCATTCGCCTGGACATAGGTGGACATAGGTTCGCGGACAGGCTGGAGCGGCCTGGCTACTGTGTATACCGGTTCCGGGCTGAGGCTCATGCCACAAAGACCTTGAAGAGACCTGGACTTCTGCCCGACCCTCCGGGTTTTTCACTGCCGGTATTGTTCCGCCTGGAAAAGTCGGCGAATCGTCCTGCCACCTCAAGCCCTCCACTACACCCTGCGTTGTCGATTCCAATATTGATGCACATACCGTGCCATGTTCGCAAAAGCTTCATGGATAGCAGCTAATCAGCGTGTATACGCCCTCTTTTGCCCTAAGGGTTTCCAGCCAAACTTCCATGTATCTCCATTTTGATGTGCGAAAGGCGCTGGAGGCAGTCATTTTGATAGATTTCCTGTGGCCTAGCCCTTTCATAGGATGAAAGAGTCGTGCCAAAATCCCCAGTATGCAGGTCAATCGAGGTGATCCAGGGTTTTCGGTCTTGCTTGTGGATGACGAGCCAGGCTACTGCTCGTCGATTCGCAGGTTCATGCGGCCTGACGGCCTGTCCCTGCTTGAAGCCAACGGAGGCGCAGCCGCCCTCGAAATCCTGTCCGCACACCATGTCGATCTCGCCCTAGTGGACGTGCGCATGCCCCAGATGGATGGTCTGGAGCTTCTCCAGCGCATCCGATCCTCCTATCCAGACGTCAGCGTAATCATGATGACCTCCTACGGAGACACAGCCACCGTTGTCCAGGCCGTCAAGGCTGGCGCCACGGACTTCATCGAAAAAGATGTCTCGGTCGAGGCTATCAGGAACCGCCTCCTCCAGGCGAAGAAGTTCTGGGAGCTCGAACGGGACAACCGCGCCTTGAAGTCCCAGGCAGTAAGCAGCTTCACTTTTGACAGGCTCATCGGCGAGTCACCGTCCATGGCGCGTCTCAAGGAGGTAATCAGCCAGGTCGGGCCCTCGGATGCCTCGGTACTCATCGAGGGCGAGACAGGATCGGGCAAGGAACTGGTAGCACAGGCCCTCCATCACCAGAGCGGCCGACGGACCGGTCCCTTCATAGTCGTGGATTGCGGCTCCATCAGCGAGTCCCTGATCGAGAGTGAGCTTTTTGGCCACGTGAAGGGTGCCTATACCGGCGCCCACGAGAGCGACATGGGCCTGTTCCGCACCGCCGAGGGGGGGACAGTCTTCCTCGATGAGGTCGGCGAAATGCCCATGTTCCTCCAGGTAAAGCTCCTCCGGGTCATCCAGGAGCGGGAGGTCAGGCCCGTCGGCAGTGCCCGCTCGCAGCATGTGGACATCAGGGTGATCGCGGCGACCAACCGGCGCCTCGAAGAGCAGGTCAAGCGAGGGGGCTTCCGCGAGGACCTCTTCTATCGGCTGGCGGTCGTGACCCTCGCTGTGCCTCCTTTGCGCGAGCGATCGGGTGACATGCCCCTCCTTTCCGCCTTTTTCCTGAAGCGCCTGCGGACGGATTCCACGGCGGTGATAGGCGTAGCTCCAGAGACGATGGCCTGCCTCGAACGCCATGTCTGGCCGGGGAACGTTCGGGAGCTGGAAAATGTGATACGGAGGGCCCTCGTCCTCTCCAAGGGCCCCCTCCTGCAGCCTGAGGACCTTCCTCCCGATTTCCGGCACGGAAAGAGCCGGGAGGTGGAGCTTGCTGTCCCGGAAACAACGACTGACCGGATGGAGTCCTACGAGAAGGAAGCAGTCCTCAACGCCCTGGAAAAGAGCGGAGGCTCTCGAAGACAGGCAGCGCGCCTCCTGGGGATCGGCGAGGCGACGCTCTACCGGAAGCTCCGGGCCTTCGACATCAAGTAGCTTCGGCTCTGAAGCCCTACAGCCTGAAGAAGTTCAGGATCCGGCCCAGGATGGAGCTGGAAAGCTGTTTCTTGTTCCTTTCCTTTTCCTCAGGGCTCCTGTTCTGGAGGGCAGTCTCGCTCCTGAGCCTGTCTTCGGCGATCTTGAGGGAAAACTCCTCGATGACGGAGGGATTGTCCCTCAAGATCGTGGTAATGCTGTCCTTCGGGATCTCGAACAGGATGCTCTCGCAGAAGGCGCTGATCGAGGCCGAGCGGGGCTCGCCGGTCAGGAGGGACATCTCGCCGAAGTAGTTGCCCGGCTTGATCTGTGCGACCCTGACCTCGCTGTTGCTGGCGCCATGCAGGATGATCACGTTGAGCAGCCCCTCGACGAGGATGAACATGGAGCTTCCCTCCTCGTCCATCCGTACGATGAAGTCGTCCTTCTTCACCTTCCGCTCGATGAGGCTCGCCGCCATCGTGCCGAGCTCCCCGGGAGAGAGAGAACTGAAGAGCTCGATTTTCCCAAGGAGCGCGATGCGGTCCTCGCGGATGTCGAGGTTGCGCGTCGGCAGCTCGGCGTTGAAGACATCGGACTTGGGATAGCTCAGCTGGAGGCCCGCCTGGTTCAGGCAGTAGAGCACGTTGTTGATGACGAAATTCCGGGCCTTGCCTGGGCCGCAGCGCGAGGGAACAAGCCAATACTTGACCTTGTACTCCACGCCTGTTCCATTGACCCGGCTGGTCCTCGTCTTCGGTTCGTAGCCGGGCTCCTGGACTATTTCCTTGGTCTGGTACAGGGCCGAATTGAGCACCCGGATGATCCGCTCCGGGGCGACATCGAAGTCGAAGGTGAACAGGAGCTCGAATTCCTTCTTGTCACCGGGTTCGCTCAGGTTGGTGATGATGTTGTTGGTGAGGAAGGTGTTGGGAACCACGACCAGGACGTTCTCCGGTGTGTGGATGTGGACCGTACGCCAGTTCATCTGGGCGACGGCACCGATCTTGGGCTCGGCAAAGCGTGACTCGATCCGCACGTAGTCGCCCATCTTGATGGTGCGGTCCAGGCTCAGTATGAGGCCCGAGAACACATCGGAGATCATTTCCTTGAGGGCCAGCCCTATGACGACACCCATGGCGCCGGTGGCGGTCAGGAGTCCCGAAACCGAAACCTGGAACACCGTCTGGAGCACGAAGAGCGTGGTCGCCCCATAGACGATGACATTGAGGCCCTGGCGGAGGAGATCGGGTACCTTGGGCAGTTTTTTCCTCTCGCGATAGCCTTCCCAGAAAAAGACATTGAGACTCTTGATGAAGATAGTGGCGGCGAGGAGGGCTGCCGCCAGGTATATGATCCGCAGAGTCCAGTCCTTTGCGGTGTTCTCAAGGGAAAAGATCTGGGACTGTGACACCAGGAAGTAGGCGAAGAACACGGAGAGACCGAGAAGGAAGACTCGGTAGAATTCCTTGAGAAACACGAGGGCCAGCTTGGGTTTTTCCGGTTCTTGGGCCGACATGAAGAATCCTCCTGGAAGCTTTGGGGGTTGCTGTGGGTTACAGGCGAAGGCGGACTGCCGCAAGGAAATTAGCACAATCCATGACATGCGGGAAGTAGACATCTGGGCCGACCCTTTCTGCTTCCACCAATTCCTTGCATACAAGTCAGGAATCCGAAGGCCGTAACCCGGCCATGCCCTGCCTTTGCCAGGATAGCTGCCGACATTGAAAAAAACATCACCTGCCTGGCTTGCGACAACGGATAGTGGAAGTGCATGATGGCGCGGACTGTGCGTGTTTTCCCTGGGTCGTAGCGTCCAAAATTTACCTGATAAGGTCTGGAGAATAATCATGCATCCTTCGCCTGCCTTCGATGAACGGAACTCCATCGAGAAATTGCTTTCCGCCTCGGAACGCTTTCTCGAATACGCAGGTCATGAGCTGGATTTCCAGAAAATGACCGATGACCTCCTGGCGATTTCGGGCGGAAAGTTCGCCGTCCTCAACCTCTTCGAGGAGAACGGCAGGGATTTCCAGACTGTGGCGATTTCAGGCCTGGGCGAGTCGATCACGAAGGCGGCTTCCTTCCTCGGCTTCGAGCTGAGGGGGAGAAAATGGTCCAGTGACGAGGCCCGGGCGGCACGGATCGGGAACTCCACGATTACCAGGTTCGCTTCTGTCCTCGACCTGACCGGCACCGTGCTTGCCCGGGCCCCCCTCCTCATCCTGGAGCGCCTCTTCGATGTCAGGGAGGTGGTGGTCGCGAAGATCGCGAGCACTGAGCGGGTGTTCGGGGACTTCACCATCATCCTGCCAGCGGGGATGACCTTCAGCACCGAAAACCGGGTTTCGATCTACGTCCACCTCATGGGCCTGAGCCTGCAGCGGAAAGAGGTCGAATCGGCGCTGAAGAAGGGGGAATCCAACCTCGCAGCCCTCGTCGAGAACAACGACGGAAGGATCTGGTCGATAGATTCGGAGTACTGTCTGATTGTCGGCAACGAACTTTTCCGTCGCGACTTTAAGCCGATGCTGGGCAGGGACATCAGCAGGGGCGAAAGCGTCCTGCCGCCCGAGCTGCTGCCAGAGGCACGATCTGAATGGAAGCTCTATTACGACCGGGCCCTCGCGGGCGAGAGTTTCTTTGTTGAAGTCGCCAGTCAGGGCCCATCTGGAAACCGGAACATCGAATTCCACCTTGCACCGATACTCACTCCAGCCAGCTCAGTTCAGGGAGTGACCGTCCATGGGCGCGACATTACGGAGCGCGCAGTCCTGCTCAGGGAACTGCAGGCTGAGAAGGATCGCTTCAACACGCTGGCCCAGCAGAGCGGGACCGTCATCTGGGTCGTGGATCCGCAGGGCATGTTCACTTTCGTCAGTCAGGCTTCGAGATCGGTCTGGGGCTATGAGCCTGAGGAACTGGTCGGGAAACTGCACTTCCACGATCTGCATACCGAGGAGGGAGGCGAGGCCTTCAAGGTGGCGGCCCCCGGAAGCAACAATCGCCGGGGCATCCTGTCCGATCACGAGATTCTGGTGCTGACCAAGGATGGGCGAAGGGTCTGGGTCTTGGCGAATGCGATGCCTGTTCATGACGAAAACGGGGTTTATTCCGGCTGTCAGGGCTCTGACAAGGATATCACTGCACGAAAGCAAGCCGAGGAGGCTTTGCTTGAACGGGAAGCAGAGCTGCGCGAAAAGGACGAATTGCTCGATCGGGCGCAGAAGCTTGCCCATATCGGCAGCTGGAAAATCGAACTCGGGACGGGAACTCCCAGCTGGTCAGACGAGACCTATCGCATATTCGGAGTCGATCCGCGGGAATACACGTTGTCCAGGGACTCCTATCGGCAGCTCACGCACCCTGATGACCACGAGCTTGTCGACCGCTTCATCAGGAATGCCGTTGCCAACAATTCAGCGTATCGTTTCACCCATCGCGTCATCCGCCCGGACGGTAGCATCAGGCATGTGAGGGTCGACAGCGAGGTGGCGTCGCAGGTCGGAGCGACGCTGCAGCTTGTAGGAACGATCCAGGATATCACCGAGCAAAAACTGGCGCAGGACGAACTCGAGGAAAACGAGCGCCGTTTTCGCAGCCTCTTCGACGATTCTCCCCTCTCCCTGTGGGAAGAAGACTATTCGGGAGTCCTGAAGCGCCTCAGGGAACTGCAGGCACAGGGCGTCACCGATCTGGAAAGCTACCTGGTCGAGCATCCTGAAATCGTGGTGGAGTGCTCATCCGCGGTGCAGGTGAAGAATGTCAACAAGGCTACGCTAGCCCTGTTCGGAGCCCGGTCGAAGGCGGACATATTGGGCAACCTGTCTGCCGTCATTCCTGGAGCGGCGAACGAGAGATTCAGAAAGCAATTGGTACGGTTTGCTGCCGGGGAATGGCAGCACCATTTCGAGACCGTCAACCAGACCCTGGACGGAAAGATCGTCGATGTGGACCTGTTCTGGTCGGCCCTTCCCGGATACGAAGGCGATCTGTCCAAGGTCATGGTATCCCTTGTGGACATCTCTGCGCGGAAGCAGGCGGAGCGGGACCTGGAAGAGACAAACCGCCTGCTTGCGGAATCCTCGAAGGTGGCGAAGATCCTCGCAGAAAAGGCCGAACAAGCCAGTATCGCCAAGAGCGAATTCCTGGCCAACATGAGCCATGAGATACGCACGCCCATGAACGGTGTAATTGGCGCCACCTCCCTTCTCCAGGAAACCGAGCTGAGCGGGGAGCAGCGTGGCTATGCCGAAATCATCCAGTCCTCCGGTGAAGCCCTCCTGGTCCTGATCAATGACATCCTTGATTTCTCCAAGATCGAGGCAGGGAAGCTGGAACTGGAACCAGCGGATTTCGAGTTTAGGCCTGTCCTGGACGCTGTCGTCGCCAACCATTCGCTTCGCGCCCGCGGGAAGGGCGTAGCGCTGCGCTGCTCCGTCGATCCGGAAGTTCCCGCCATGCTGCGGGGCGACTCCGGCCGCATGCGTCAGATACTGGCCAACCTCCTGGGCAACGCGGTGAAGTTTACCGAAAGGGGAGAAGTGCTTGTTACGGTCAGGCCCGTAGACGATTGCCAGGGGGGCACGGTACCGGAGGGGACTGAAGCTGGCATCTGCCTTCGCTTTTCGGTCCGCGACAGCGGCATCGGCATCCCTGCCGACAAGATCGACAGGCTTTTTTCCAAGTTCAGCCAGGTGGATGCCTCCACCGCACGGAAATATGGTGGCACCGGACTGGGACTGGCGATCTGCAAGCAATTGGTGGAATTGATGGGGGGCGGCATCGCTGCGGAGAGCCAGGAAGGGCGGGGCTCCGAGTTCTGGTTCACGCTGCCCTTCGGGCGATGCGGGAGCACGCGGGCAGGGCAGGGCCCCTCCACCGGGCTTCCCCCCCTGCCGCAATCGGAGGGTGGAAGCATCGGTGAGGGTAGGACCGTCCTTTTGGTCGAAGACAACCCCACCAACCAGGTAGTAGCGGCAGCCATCCTCCGGAACCTGGGCCTCAGGGCGAATATCGCAAGCAGCGGGCAGGAAGCGCTCAGGCTACTGGGCAGGAACTCCTACGACCTGGTATTCATGGATGTGATGATGCCTGGGATGGGCGGGATGGAAGTGACGCGTCGCATCCGGGACAAGGGTTCAGCGGTTCTCGACCATGCAATCCCGATCATCGCCATGACTGCCCGAGCCATGAAGGGTGACCGCGAAGCCTGTCTCGAGGCCGGGATGAACGATTACCTGTCCAAGCCAGTCCAGCCAAGGGCCCTGGCGGAGGTCGTGCAGCGCTGGCTGCCGGGAAAAGACGAGCGAGGCAGGTACCCCGAAGGACGGGATAGGCTTGCGCCGATCCCAGAGGATGCGGGAGCGGCTCCACCTGAGGATCCGACCCTCCCCCAGGTCTTTGACACTCTCGACCTGCATGAACGGATGCTGGGAGACAAGGCCCTCATCAAGTTCGCAATTGCCTGCTTTCTCAGGGATGTACCGCTCCAGATCCGGAAACTGAGGGGCCATGTGGAAGCTGGTGCGACAAGCGAAGCCGAGTTCATGGCGCACAGCATCCAGGGATCCGCGGCCAACATAAGCGGCCTTGCGCTGAGGGTGGTGGCCATGGAACTGGAACAGCTTGGCAGGAATGGTGACCTGGCAGCCCTGCGGCAGGGCCTGGGCGAAGTGGAGAGGCAGTTCGAGAAGCTGAGGGAGGCGCTGCTCAAGGAGGTCTAGGAGCAGCGTCTTTCCCGGCCTCAATTTTAAATAAGGCCGCAATGCTGTGCATCGCGGCTTCGGCATCCGGCAAGAACCGGGCCTGGGGCGCCAGGCTCAGAACAGGATGGCGAATCCGATCTGTCCCACGCTCATGTCGGCGTTGAGGATGGATGTGCTCATGTCCTTGATATTGAACTCGAACTTCATCAGGTAATTGACTGCAAGGGAAAGGGTCTTGGTGAGAGGCAGCTCGATGCTCGCCATCGCGTTCGAGCCGATGCCAAAGGGGTCCGTAAAATCGCCATTGCTGTATATTTCGAGGGTAAAGCTGGGTCCGACGCCGGCGCTCACCCTTAGGCCGCCCAGATCGAGGGCCAGGCCGACGCGGGGCATGATATCGAAATACGTTACCGTATATTCCTCACCATTCGCGTCCTTGTAGACATAGCCAGGGTCCACCATGCCCACGACAGCTGCGTCCAGGAGGCCGAGTCCCAGGCGGGCTTCTGCACCAAAGGAAAAGTCCTGGAGCCCGACCCCCTGGCTATCGATGTAGGTGACTTCTGCGGGACTGAGGGGGAAGTTGTACAGGGCCATCGCCCCGAGCTTGAACTGGCCAAACAGCAGTCCTGGCATAAAAACAAGCAAGGCGGAGAAAAGCAGGACAGTCCTTTTCATAGGAACCTCCTTTGGAAATGGACAAGCACACCAGGGTGTTGTCGTGGAAAAAGGAATCGTAAAACGTGGTACCTGTCAGCACTTGTCCGTCACCGTCCTCGCCATGTCGGGTTGCGGTTCCGGATGGAAGCCTGACGGGCACTACGTTAGGCGATTCTTGCCCTCCATTTCCTCCCCAGGCAATTACGCCAAAGGGGTAAAAAGGAGCGTTATTCGGGGTGGTGGGGGCTAAATCTTCAAGCGAGCTCGCGGCCTGTGCATGATGGGAAAGGTGGAAACGCCGCGGGGGGAGCCGAGGTGGCCGAAAGGTGGTCAGCGGGTTTCGATCATCTCCGGCTGACGGATGAGGCTGATGAGCTCTTCACGCGTTCCAACCTCGAGCTTTTCATAGACATTGGCTGCGTGCTTTTTCACCGTATGGACAGTGATCTCCAGCTCGGCTGCTATCGCGCTGCGGCGCTTTCCGGCCATGAGCATCGAGACGATCTGCTTTTCCCTCGCGGTTAGCGGCAAGGCTTCGATGCCCGCGACAAAGCTTTCGAAGGCATCGGGTGCCTTGCCTGCGGTCTGGGCTTCTGGTCCCGCCTTTGCCCCTGGGCTTGGGTCTGGTATGCTTTTCCCTGGAACCGTGGAGGTGCCGGGGTTCCCCTTCTTTCTCACCATGAAAAAAAGGACTTCGGCTGCCAGGAGTCCCAGGATGAAGGTGGCCTGTGCCTTGAAATAAATGTCAGCTGTTTTTACGGTCCAGATGATGAGGATAAAGGCACTCATATACGTAATTATCGTGACCTTGAGGGCCGTCGATGCCGAGCGCACTGCCGGAAGGAGGGTCGTGATCAGGATAGCGCTGACCAGGAGCCCGAGGATGTGCTCCCGTGGGCGCGTCAGCTGGACACAGACATCGAAGATCAGAAGGCTCGTCGCATAGAGGGAAGCGGCATCACCGGCGAGGGTTTTCTGCGATCCTGAGCGGAGGACGAAGGGGATCGCGGCCAGGAAGGCCACCCGGCCTGAAAGTACGAGGATCAGTACAGGAAGGGCATGGATGCTCGTGAGGTCGATCAGGGTGGAAGCCACGAGCACTCCTGCCGCCAGGGGCCAAGAGCGCGAGAAGACCCCCGGCAGGGATCCTCCCACCAGGGGGATTTCGGTTACTTCACCTGTGCGCGGAATCAGCATTGCCTGGTACCTACTCTCTTTCCAGCAGCATCATAGTGAAAGCTGCTATGGTTTATACCCCGGGCTCCTGTACCCTCGGGGCAGTGGAATCGGAGTGAGGACTGGGAGCGAAGGCCTAGGAGGGCCCCGGCTCGAGACTGTCGGCCTCCTCTTCAGGTCCAAACAGCTCATCCTCAAGGGGGGGGACCGGCTCGGCAGCAGTGCGGCGGGAAAGTCCCCAGGCCTCGAAGGCTTCGTGCTCCAGCTCTTCCTTCTGTTTCAGTTCGTGCTGCGCCAGCGCCCGCTCGAGCTCGAAGGTCAGGCGTTCCTTGGTCCAAGGCTTGGCAATATAGGAGAAGACACCGGTGTAGATGAAATCCTGGACAAAATCCGGACTCATTGCACCGGTGAGGGCGATCTTGACCGTCGCAGGCCAGCGGAGGGTCACAGCCTTGAGGAGCTCAGGGCCTTCGATGTGCGGCATGCTGAGGTCAGTGATCATGACGCTGCAGGGCTTGGGGTTCTTGGCAATCTCGACCAAGGCTTCGCCAGCGCTCTGCACGAACACGGCAGTTACTTCCTTTTCGCGAAGCCAGAGCCGTAGGTCACGGCGGATCGCGTCAAGGATCTCCTGCTCGTCATCGACAAAGAGAATCCAGTCATCTTTCATGTCCCTACCCCGCGAACGGGCTTCATGCCGCGCCGTGCGATGGCACTCCGTGAGTGCAAACACGGTTGCAGGTATCCGCCTTGTTCCGCTCTGTCTGGAGGATTGTCAGGCCGATGCAGGCTGAAAGGAGTGCATACTGCTCGGTCCTGCTGTCATCACTTTCCGTCAATGCCCTCGTGTCGAGGATTCCGCGTTCCTTCATGCCCAGGATGATGGAAAGCAGCATCTTGTCGGTAACGCCCAAGTCTACCTTGGATGTCCTCGTCGGCACCCGGTTTTCACCCGAGAGAGTTTTTTTCCTGGTGCTTGCATACGGCATTGTCGCCACCTCCTGAAAACCAAGGCGCAGCAGGATTTCTTGTGATCCGGCTGTTTCCCTGTCATCTATTATGCAGGAGCTGTGCCAAGAACTTCGATATTGAAGATATCGCAAGATTAAAAGGGAATAACTGAGGGGAACCCGGATTCCCCCTCGAGACGAGCCCTGGATACCCCTCATTTTGAGAGAAGGCCGAAAGCCCGTGGTCAAATTGATCGATCCGTTTCGAGTATTCCCACCCCGGCAGCCGCCGCGGGCAGCAAGACCGTAAAGGTTGTCCCAGAGCCGGGCCGGGATTTAACCTCGATCGTGCCGCCGTGCTTTTCGATGATGCCGAGGGAGATTGGAAGGCCCAGTCCCGAGCCCTTTCCGATGTCTTTTGTCGTGAAGAAAGGCTCGAAGATCTTCTTGAGGGTCCGTTCATCCATGCCCGCGCCATCATCCGTCACCGATACCTTCACCGAGTCACCATCCATCCGGCTCCGGATACCGATCGTTCCATGCTCGGCAATGGCCTCTCCCGCGTTGGCCAGGAGGTTGACGAAAACCTGCTCGATCTGTCCAGGATTCCCCTGGACCTGGGACAGAATGCCAAGGTCCAGCTCCACCTTGCATGTGTACTTCAGCTTGGATTCGATCATCCGCAGGGAGGCCGCGACGATGGCGTTTACATCACAGATCGCCTGGCTGCCTCCGTCGTCCCGGGCAAAGGCCTTGAGACCCTGGACAATCTCGCCAATGCGGATTGCCCCCTTCCGTGAGTCCGCAAGGAGGAGGTCGGTATCCCCGAGGAGATAATCGATTTCACGCTCTTTGCGCAGCTCCGCCAAGGCTTCGGCAGCCTGGGCCAGCTCTTCGGGCCTGCCCCCTTCCACGGCCCGGGCCAGGGCCTCTCCTGCCTCGATTGCTGCGCGGAAATCGGCCATGTATTCGGTAAAGATCGTGAGGTTAGCCTGGATGTAACCGATGGGATTGTTGATTTCGTGGGCTACCCCAGAGGCGAGTCTTCCGATCGAGGCCATCTTCTCCTGCCGCATCAGGGCGTCCTGGGCCTGCTCAAGGGCTTGGGTCCGGGCCACGACCTTTTCCGAAAGCTCGTCCGCGTAGCTTCTCAGCTCCTGGCTCTTGATTTCGAGGAGCTCGGCTTCGGCTTCCTTCCTCTGGGTAATGTCAGTGTGCGTCCCGCTCATCAGGAGGGGCGCGCCAGTCTCGTCACGTTCGACGACCTGACCGCGGTCATGTACCCAGACCCAATGCCCATCCTTGTGTTTCATGCGGCATTCGATATCGTAGTAGGGAAGCTCGCCTGAGAAATGGCGATCGAGAAGCTCCTCGGAACGGCTCGAATCTTCCGGGTGCACCAAGCGGGACCAGGTGGCGATGCTCACCGGTGCCAGCTCGGCCAGGGTATAGCCCACTATCTCCGCCCAGCGTTCATTGAACACTGTCTCACCGCTTGCCAGGTTCCATTCCCAGGTTCCCACCCTCGTGGCCTCGATGATGCGCTGCAGGCGTTCCTCGTTCTTGCGAAGGGTCCGGCTGCCCTCCCATTCCCGGAGGAGGGAGTGGATGAGGAGTTTGAACTCATCGGCGGCGAAGGGCTTGTGCACAAGGTAGACACCTCCCTTGAGCCGCTCCTTGAGCTTGGCGGCCGAGGCATCTGAATAGGCAGTACAGATGACGATCGCCACCTCGGGATCGATCGCCCGGAGGGACTGGGCGACCTCGAGTCCGCTCTGCTCGGGCATGCGCATGTCCAGGATGCACAGGGGCACCGGCCTATTGGCGCGGTGCTCGGCGGAAAACGCTGCCATCAGCTCTGAGGGCAGGGTGAAGAGCCTGAGTTCGATCGGATCCTCGGCTGCCTGCGGTGCAATACCAAGTATGTCCAAGCTGTCAGACTCCGGCTTGAACAGCTTGCGGTAGTATTCCAGCACTGCGCTGTCGTCATCGACGACAAAAACCTCACGGCGCTTATGCAAGGAAAGCCTCGGTTCTGAGGAGCCTGACCATCGTCAGGTCCTCGATCGGATCTCCGAGCCCAGCCCGTTTTCGCAGCGCATCCGCCGTTTCCCTGGCGCCAAGGCCCTCCATCATGGATTTCATGACTATATCAAAATACTCCTGGGCACCGAAACCGGCAATGCTCTGGCAGGCCTGGAAGAGCCCATCCGTCGAGATTATGAGCTGAGAGCCAGCGGGAAAGGCAAGTTCCGCTTCCTTGTAGATCCTGTTCTTGTCGATGCAGATGGGAAGGGATGCCGCGCTCGCAACGCTGGCTTTTCCCTCGGAGATGGCCACAAAGGGTGGCTGACCGGCGTTCACCCAGCGGCAGAGCTCGCGCTTGAGGTCCACTTCGATGACCAGGAGGGCCACGAAGAGGGATTCCACCGTTGTCCCATGCCCGCAGAGCCTGCGGTTTATCCACTCGGTAAAGGAGCCTGGCGAAAGCGGACGATTCTCGAATACCAGAGTAAGGTCCGCGTCCATGATGGACTTCAGGAGGAAGGTGACAAAGGAAGCCTGAAGCGCCTGCCCGGAGACATCCGCCAGGACGATGAGGGTACGGTTTTCGTCCAGACGCTTGACGTCGAGGAAGTCCCCGTTGAAATCGAGGGCAGCGCCACTTTCCCGATGGATGTCGATCAGCAGCCTCGGATCCTCCGGCAGTTCGAGATGGAGCACCTGTGCCTGGATTTCTTTGGCCAGGGATATCTCCTGGGCTGTCTGGCCCCGGACCTCCCGCTCTCCGCGTTTGAAGTGGTGGAGCTGGATGGCTTTTGTCAGGTCGTTGACGAGCCTTTCCTTGGTCCAGGGCTTTCGCACGAAGGAAAAGACTCCTGAATCAAGGAAGTCCTGGATACGGTCGAGCTGCATGTTGCCCGTCAGCACGATGGTGACTATATCGGGCCAGCGTCCGGCAATTGTCTTGATAAGCTCGTCGCCCTTGATGCCGGGCATCTGGAGGTCGCTCACCACGACCGCCCAGTCCTCTGGGCTTTTTTCCAGCTCCTCGAGGGCCTCCTGTCCGGATTCGACGTAGACTACCGAAAGTCCCTCGTCACGGCTCCAGCTTCTGAGGCTCCTGACGATGGAACTTCCCACCTCCCGTTCATCATCGACGAGGAGGATCCTGTCACCCTTCACGCTGTCATCTCCATCATTCCGATTCCCGCGCTTGCCGAAGGCAGGTTGGCCGACTAGGTTGCCCCGGAATCGTCGAAAAGGCAAGCCGTTCGGCGCAGCGGCCCTGCCTCCCACGGAGCCTGATGCGTCGGCGGTTCAGCCTGCCTACAGGTACCCCAGCTGGCCCAGTGCCAGTGCCACTGCAGCCACGCAGGCTGTCTCTGTTTTCAGTATCCGGCTACCGAGCGACAGCCGCACGAAGCCCGCTTCCTCCAGCTGGCAGAGTTCTTCCGCCGCCCAGCCCCTCTCGCTGCCGATGGCGAGCGTCAGAGGCGCTGCCAGGGCTGTGGCGCTAAGCCGTGCACAGCCCTCCCCGGGGTGGAGGACGTAACGGCCCGCGCCCGCTTCCTGGGGCAGGGCTCCGAGGGCGCGGGCGACCGACCATTGTCGGCTCGCCCGCGGCAGGCGGGGATTGCCCGCCTGTTCGGCACCCTCGCGGAGGGCCTGGAGGTAGCCGCCCTTCTTCCACAGGTCGCTTTCGAGGTAGGACCGCTCTCCCAGCATTGTACCAGTCAGTACTATCTCGCCGACTCCAAGGCTCGCCAGGTCCCTGAGGAGCCTCGCTCCCTGTATGGGGCGGGGGAAACCCAGCAGCAGCCTCAGGGGCCACAGCGGCGGCGACTCTCCCAGTGCCTCGTAGTCCAGGACGAGGCCCTCCGCGTCGAGCTGCCGGACGCTTGCCCGGCCCAGGCTGCCCGGCGCCGGGCCGAAAGGATCAATTGTAAGTATTCCGGCCGCGATGCTGTCGCCCGGCTTCTTTCCAAGCACGGTGGAAATGTGGAGGGCCCTCCTGTCGCCTGGCGGCAGGAGGGCCCCGATTTCGCTTTTTTCGAGCGTGAGGAGGTTCACAAGCCTGGGTCAGGCATCGCTGCTGTTTTCAGGACCCGGCGGCGAGGGGATCATAGTTGGGCGCGACATCCAGCTCGTAGTTCACCGACGGCACCTCGAAACCGTGGGCCCGGAGGAAGTCGACCTTGAAACCATCGACGTCGGTGAGCTTGGCGAGGTTGTCCTGGGTGACGTGGGCCATACGGGCTTCGATGTCGGCCTGGACACCCTGGAGCATTTCGAGGTCGTCGAGGCGTATGCGACCCTCTTCGTCCACGGGAACCCCGCCGGTCTTGCCTGCGTAGAGCCGGTCGCGGTAGAGGCGGTCGATCTGGGCGGTGCAGTCCTCGTGGGTCCCGCGTTCCTTCATCACCTTGAAGAGGGTGGAGATGTACAGGGGAATGACGGGGATGATGGCGCTCGATCGTGTGACGAGGGCCTTGTTGATGGAGACAAAGGCTGTGAGGCCGAGCTCCTTGAAGGTGGAGCGGAGGCGGGGCACGGTCTCCTCGAGCTGGGCCTTGGCTTTTCCTATGGTTCCGTCTCGGTAGATGGGCCAGGAGAGGGCGGGGCCGATGTAGGAATAGGCGACAGTGGTCGCGCCCTGCGCCAGGACGCCTGCCTTGGCCAGGGCGTCGATCCAGAGTTCCCAGTCCTCGCCGCCCATGACCTTGACGGTCGAGGCGATCTCGGTCTCGGTGGCGGGGGGCAGGGAGGCTTCCCCGAGTTCTCGGGTAAAGGCGTTCATGGAACGTCCGGAGTAGGTGTCGCCGATGGGCTTGATGGCCGACTCGTAAAGGATCCCTGATTCGGGATCGAGGCGGACCGGGGAGGCCAGGGAGTAGATGACGAGGTCGAAGGTCAGTCCCAGCTCCCGGGCTGCCGCTATGACAAGGTCCTTCACTTCCCTCGAAAAGGCGTCTCCGTCGATGCTTCTGGACGCAATGCCCGCCTTCCGGGAAGCCGCGTCAAAGGCCCGGTTGTTGTACCAGCCAGGCGTCCCGGTCTTTTTTTCGCTCGGCGCTTTTTCATAGGAGACAGCGACAGTCGGCACGCCGAAGCCGAAGGTGGCAGCGATCCTGCTGGCCAGGCCGTAGCCTGTGGAGGCACCGACCACGAGGACCGCTTTGGGCTTGGTGGAAAGGGCATGGTAGCGCGGGGCCCGTGCCGCGATGTACTCGATCTGCCTCTGGGTCTCGACCTCGCAGCCCCTGGGGTGGGCATTGATGCAGATGTTGTTGCGGACCATGGGCTTGTGGATCATTGCGTTGTTCCTCCGGCGATGCTGAGCCATTCGGCTTCGACGGCTGCCTCGCCGTCCACGTATCCTACACCGCGCTGGTGGATAATATTCGGAGTTGCCTTGATGTTGTCAATCTCGACATGGAAGCGTTCGCCCGGACGGACGGGTCTCCGGAAACGGGCCTGCTTGATTTTCGCCAGGAAAAAGGTGCCGTTGGGCTCGATTCCCAGGCGCTTGACCCCGCAACCGCCGATCTGAGCCATGGTTTCCACTAAAAGAACGCCGGGAACGACAGCGAAATGAGGGAAGTGGCCCTTGAAGAACCAGGAGTCCTCGGGAAAGATGCGCGCGCCCTTGACGCGGCCCTCCTCCACCGAAAGTTCATCGACAAACATGAAGGGATCCCTGTGGGGGAGGTAGCCGAGGATCTCCTCGGGACTGGCAGGTCCAGGGGGGAACTTCTGGTCGCTCATCGGGCCTTCCTAACGATCAGGACGCCATTGTGGCCGCCGAAACCGAGTGATGAGGATGCGGCCGCCTCGACGGCGACCTGCTGCGGAGCGTTGGGGACATAGTCGAGGTCGCAGCCTGCCGCAAGGTCCGGAGTCTCGAGATTCATGGTCGGGGGAACCCAACCCTCCACGATGGCCTTCACGCAGGCCAGGATCTCGATGGCCCCCGCAGCACCCAGCATATGCCCAGTCATGCTCTTGGTCGAGGAGACCTTGAGTTTTTTCGCGTGCTCGCCGAAGGCGTCCTTGATCATCCGGGTTTCTGCCGGATCGTTGATGGGAGTCGAGGTGCCGTGGGCGTTGAAATAGCCGATATCCTCGGGCCTGAGGCCGGCATCCTCGAGGGCGAGGGTGATGGCGCGTGAGCCGCCGAGGCCGGAAGGATCGGGGGCAGTGAGGTGGTAGGCGTCGCAGCTCGCCCCGTAGCCGGCGAGTTCCGCGTAGATGCGCGCCCCTCGGGCCACGGCCTTGTCCCAGTCCTCCAGGATGAGGACGGCGGCGCCTTCTCCCAGCACAAAGCCGTCACGGGCTGCGTCGAAGGGGCGCGAAGCCTTTTCGGGCGTATCGTTGTACGTGGTGGAGAGGGCCTGGAGCCTGCAGAAGCCTCCCATCGCGAACTCGGTGATGGAAGCCTCGGTGCCGCCGGCTACCACCATGTCGAGGCGACCCGCCCGTATCAGGTCGAGGGCCTGCCCGATGGCGTCGGTGCCCGAGGCGCAGGCGGTTACCTGGGTGTAGGCCGGTCCCCGGAGGCCGAGGCGCATGGCGATGTTGCCCGAGGCCTCGTTCCCGATCATGAGGGGGACAGTCATGGGGGGCATGCGACCGGGACCCGCTTCAAGGAGCTTCTTGTGCGACTCGACAAATATGTCCAGCCCACCGATGCCGTTGCCGAGCACCGTACCGATGCGTTCAGCATCGTAGGGGCCGGTGGCGCGTCGCGCATTCTCGCCCACACGGTCCTGGGGCTCAGGCAAGCCCGCGTCGCGCCAGGCTTGCACAGCGGCAGCGACGGCGAACTCCGAGAAGGGAGCCATCTTCCTGGCTTCCTTGCGGTCCATGTAGAGGGAAGCATCAAAGTTCTTGACCTCGCCCGCGATTCTCGAGTCGAGGCGGGATGCGTCGAAGCGGGTCACGGGGGCGATCCCCGATTTTCCCTTCATCAGCGAGTCCCAGAAGGTCGGGACGTCGTTGCCGATCGAGCTGATGACGCCAAGACCGGTGATAGCCACTCTTCGTTTCATATTCACTCCTTGAAATAGCGCCTGCCTGTCGCGCGCACTGTCTACCATCTCACCACGGAGGCGCCATAGGTGAGGCCCGCCCCGAAGCCCAGCATCATGATGAGGTCTCCCCGCTTCAGGATGCCCTTGTCTTCCATTTCCGCCAAGGCCAGCGGGATGCTCGCGGCCGAGGTGTTGGCGTATTCCTCCATGTTCATGTAAAAGCGCGCCTCGGGGATGCCCAGGCGCTTGGCTGCCGCCTGGACGATGCGCGCGTTGGCCTGGTGGGGCACGATCCACGCAAAATCCTCGAGGTGGTACATCGTGGAGTGAAGGATGCGCTCCACGAGCACCGTGATCGACTTGACAGCAAAAGTGTAGACGTTCCGCCCGTTCATCGAGAGGGTCAGGGACTTACCCGTGACCGATGCCACTTCGAAGGTCCGGGATCGCTCGGGCTGGATCAGGACCAGGTCCTTGGCCCCGCCCCCGTCAGCACCCAGGATGGTCTTGAGGACGCCACGCCCGCTTTCCTCGATGCGCGAGAGGACCACGGCCCCGGCCCCGTCCCCGAAGAGGACGCAGGTGGAGCGATCGCTCCAGTCGGTGACGCGCGAGAGGATCTCCGCTCCGATGACCAGGGCGTGGCGGCCCTTCCGTGCTTCCAGCATCCCGGAAGCGATGTCCAGGCCGTAGATGAAGCCGGTGCAGCCGGCCGCGATGTCAAAGGCTGCACAGCCGTGGGCGCCGATCTTGTCCTGGACAATGCAGGCAGTCGAGGGAAAGCCGAAGTAGTCGGGAGTCGCGGTGGCGACGAGGATAAAGTCGAGTTCCTTGGGCGAAATACCGGCTTTTTGCAGGGCCTTTTTAGCTGCATCAGCGGCCAGGTCGCTCGTCAGCATGCCGTCTGCAGCGATGTGTCGGGCTCCTATGCCCGTATGTTCCCTGATCCAGGCGTCGTTGGTATCGACCATCGCCCCGAGTTCATCGTTGGTCATTCGTCGCTGGGGAACATGGACCCCGATCGAGCGGATAAGTACAGACATGTCAACCTCCGCATGACATTAGGAGGAATAATGTCATGCACGGGCAAGATACTCTTGGGGGGAGGTAAAGGTCAATAAGACAGCCTGCCTGGATTGCGGACCTGTCCTGCCAGCCGTTCACAAGGCAGCACCGCAGGCCTATAGTGTTGCCTAGGCATTCCTGAGGAGGAGACGTGGACCCTGACCGAGGGGGCAACAGGGCATACATCGAGCGCAGTCGCCAACGAAGCGCCGGCTACGGAGTCGAGCCCGACAGGCTGTATCCGAGGCGCATCCTCGAGGGTGCTGAGCTGGCCGAGCGCCTCGCCAAGAGGCGTGATCTGGTCGTGGCCGCGGAACCCTTCCTCGCCCGCCTTCATTCCTTCCTTCGGGGTTCGGCCTTCTTTGCCCTTCTCACCGACGGGGAGGGCTGCATCCTCTCTGTGCTCGGCGATGAGGCCATGCTTGAAGAAGCCTTCTCCCTCCGCATGGTTCCTGGTGCCTTCATGGACGAGGCGAGCATCGGGACCAATGCCATGGGGACGGCCCTCGCCGAAGGCCAGCCCGTCCAGGTTTCCGGCAGCGAGCACTCTGTAAGCGCATATCACCGCTGGAGCTGTTCAGCCGCCCCCATCAAGGACAGCCAG
>CAIJMU010000066.1 GCA_903821875.1 uncultured Spirochaetota bacterium | reverse complement strand
TCCAAAGACCAGACTCCCGATGCGTTGGTGGTCGCCTCGATAGTAGTACCGACTAGGACGACACGGGTCCCTGCATTGTCTTTCCGGCCTTCGGAAAGCACGATGCCGGACACCGAGCCGCGTGCCTTGTCCAGGGCGACATCATCCATTTCGACCATACTCGTCTTGTCGAGGGCAATCGCCTTGGTTGTCACGCCCTTATAGGTCTCTTTGGAGAATGAAAGAATGTAGAAACCCGGTATCATTCCGGCTAGCACATAATACCCGTCGTTGTTCGAGAGGGCCGAGTAGATGCTCCGGACGTCAGCAATGTTGGTCGCGGTGATCTTTACACCGGAGGCAGCAGTGCTGCCTTCCAGCTTGATCTTGCCAACAAGCGAACGGGAGGAAACCTTGAGTGTCTGGGCGATATCGGAAACCGCTCCACCTGCGCTGAGCGAAACAGGATCGCTGAGTGAGGTAACAAATCCATCCTTGGTAGCCTGGACTCGGTAGCTGTCGGGCTCGAGGCCAGCGAGCGCCCAATGCCCCGTCGCATCAGTGACCGTCGAGGCGGTCTTTCCAAGGTCGCCAGTTGCAAGGATAGCGATACCGGCACTGTCACTTCCTGATTCAAGGGTAGCTGTGCCGGAAAGCCGTGCCTTGCTCGAGCCAAGCAGCACAGCCGGTGCCGTTGCGACTTCGTCCGATATCAGGGTAACCGAGGTCCCCACGCCTGAAAGCCAACCATCCTTTGAAAAAAGGACAAGCCAGGTCGCGGGTTTCAAGCCGGAGAAGTACCAGGTACCGCTTTTATCAGTGATGGCGGAAAAACTCTGGGTCGCATCATCGCTCTTCCTGATGGTGACTCCGATGCCCTCGAAGCTTGCAGCACCTTCTAGGCTGACGGTGCCTGTAATGGTTCCCGTCGCAGGCACGAGAGTCGGAAACTCGAGATTTGTCAGGCTGGCACTCGTTACAATTGCCACGCCTCTAAGTGACTGAGTCCCGAAACCTGAGCGGGTCGCGGTGATTGTATAGGTTCCGGGAGAAATCGGATTGATTGACCAGGTTCCGTCTGCGATCGTACTGGTGGAAAAGATCTTTCCGCTGACATCATTCCGCGCAACGATCATCGAACCACCAAAGTCAACCATGTCCTTTGCCTTGACACTTCCCGACACCGTGCCACCCGTGATTGGGAGCGTCACAGCCTGGAGCTTCGCGATCTTGGCCCCCTCGACCGAAATGCCATCGAGGCTCTGGGAGACATAGCCATCCTTGCTGAACAGCGCAATATAGGGACCAGGTTCGACATTGGCAACAGAATACGTTCCGGCCGTATTGCTGACCGTGTTATAGGTCATTCCCGTTATGGTATTCGACAAAAGCACCGTGATGCCGTCGCAGGCCAGGCTGTCCGTAGAGCCATCCCGGAGCAGGGCCTGGCCAGTCACCGTTCCGTAGCCGAAGTAGATCGTGAACGATTCGGAAAGGGGGGTATCCTTTTCAGAAACTACAGCGATCTGACTCCGTTCTTCGAAACTGAAGCCGCTTTTTTCCGCCCGGATATGATAGTAGCCTTGCGGAATGCTGCTGAGGACAAATGCTCCCTTTGCATCGGTCTTTGCGAAATACGAGGTTCCGGGAACGTAGACATCGATTCCAGTCCGGTCCTCGATGGGTTTTCCGTCACGGCCAACTATGGTGACTGTGCCTGAGATGGATCCGGTCTTCTTGAGCTTCACGTCGCCAAGGCTCAAGCCCGATCCAGCCTCGGGAAGGGCGCTGAGGATCTGCGCTGCGACAATAGAACCATTGGTAAGCGCCCGCTTGTCCATTGGATTGGGGGCGATGCGTCGTGAGTCCCGCACTGGCCCGACATCTTGATTGGTCAAGTAGATGGTATAGTTCTTGGTTGTGTCGAGTCCATCGAGGATGAAAAAACCCGAGGCTGCGGGGTGCTTGACCACTCCCGGCAATTGGTCGGAGAAAATATTGACTAAGGTATAGTCCAGACCGCCATCAGCTGTCCCGACAGTGACTGTACCCTTGATTACTCCTTGCTGGTTGGCGCCTTTTCCAGTGTTGAGAGCCAAGGCTGCCCTTGCGACAGGACTGGCCGTACCGCTGACCACCGAAATGGCCTTTATAGTCGTCGTGCCCCAGATCCTGATTGGCTCGCTATAGAGGTTCGACTGCGTCGTGGGGTTGCTGTCGTCGCTGGTCCAATAGACAAAGGCACCCGCGCTGGGAGTGGTAATGCTGACTACAAGCGAAGCATCGGGAAAACTGCCGCCAGAGGGGCTGATGACCGGGGCTGTAGCGACCGGTGTTTCTGTCGTTCCGGTATTGTTCCCTGCCCAAAAGTTTGCACAGGACAGCCCCACTGCGGAAAACAGGACTGCGAGAAGTGCCACGAAGAACAGCGATAACCCAAGCTTTCGCATAGTTATCCCCCTATATTTGAATCGACAGCGCCTGGCTGTCTTTTTCTTGATTCTCCTGAAATATGACAGAACGCCTAACTTTAGCTCACTCTCATCGATCCGTAAAGTGGCTCCCATGTGCTGGCGATACCAGAAGCGGGGTTAACCTAGAGGTTTGCTACACCGTCATCAGTGAAAGCGCCTACAGCGTCTCCACCCTGATCATGTTCGTCGACCCGTGGGTCGATAGCGGCAGGCCCGCGACGATGACGACACGGTCGCCCTTGACCAGGCCCGCGTCGGCCCTGAACGAATCCATCATGATCGCCACCGCCTCGTCCAGTCGCTCATAGGGCTTGGGAACAAAGACAGGGTGCACTCCCCAGTTCATTGACAATTGGTTGTAGACGACGCGGTCGCGGGTAAAGGCGAAGATCGGCATGCGGGGCCTGAGCCGCGATAAAAGTCGGGCGGCCGAACCGGTCTCGGTGAGGACGGCGAGGGCCTTGGCGCCACACTGGTAGGCTGTGGACAGCGCGTTGTACGAAACGATGTCGGGCAGGTCGCCGGAGCGCGTGGAGTGGGGCATGGTCTCGTGGAAGGCCTCATAGCCGAACTCGGCTTCGACCATGCGCACTATCCTCGACATGGTCTCGACGGTCTGCAGGGGAAAGCGGCCGATGGCTGTCTCCCCCGAGAGCATGACCGCGCTCGTGGAGTCAAAGCAGGCGTTGGCCACGTCGCTGGCCTCGGCCCGCGTGGGCATGGGGCTCTCGATCATCGACTCGAGCATCTGCGTCGCCGTGATGACCGGCTTGGACGCGAGGTAACCGATCCTTATTATGCGCTTCTGGGCGAGGGGCACCGTCTCCACCGAGATCTCGACGCCCATGTCGCCACGAGCGACCATGATGCCGTCGGCGGCCTTCACGATCTCCTCGATGTTGGCCAGGCCCTTGGCGCTCTCGATCTTGGCGATAAGGAGGGACCTCGGCTCGGCACCGGAAGCAGTCCGGGAGCGCTTTACGAGGCGGCGCACCTCCTCGATGTCGGTGGCCTCCCGCACGAAGGACAGGGCGATGAACTCGACTTCCTTCTCGACGGCGTAGCTGATGTCCCGGACATCCTTGTCCGAGAGGAAGGGGATCGGGTAATCGACACCGGGAAGCGTGAGGTGGGCCTTTGGGCGGAGCTTCCCGGGATTGCCGATCCGCACTTCGAGGCTGCCCTGGCCGAGGGCCGAGACCGCTCCCGCGAAGTAACCGTCCATGAGGAGGACGCGTTGGCCGACCTCAACGAGCGAGTCGATGCGCGGCAGGTTGGTATAGACCCGCAGCGGATCGGGTGACACAAGGTCCTCGATACCCTCGGCCTGCCGGCTCTCGATCGTCAGTATTGTGCCTTCTTCTATGGGGATCGGCGACTGGTAGCCGTACATCCGGATGGCAGGACCCTTGATGTCCGCGAGGATGGCCACCGGAGCCCCGAGTTCCTCGCGGGCAGCGCGGATCGTGTCGATGACGCCCGAAGCCTCGGATCCGCTCTTGTGCGAGAAATTGAGCCGGAATACGTTGACTCCGGCCCGGATGAGGTCCCGCACCATCGCGGGGCTCTCGGAGACCGGCCCCAGCGTGGCGATTATCTTGGTCTTCTTCTCGGTAAAATCCATGGAAAGCTCCTGGTCAGACCCGTCCCGGAAAAGCCGCCATTCTGGCAACGATACCGGTCGCAGGGAGAAGATATCGCCGAGTGCCGACACATGAACAGCGCCCCGGGTTGGCTTTAGCGGTCCTCGAGTCCCTTGAGTTCATCGTTGGCGGCTGCCAGCGCCACGTCCCAGCGACGGTACAAGCGCTCCGCCCGAGCAGCCAGGACGTCGTGATTCTCCCGCGAGGCAGCGAGCGAGAAACGGTGCATGGCAAAGACCAGGGAATTGGCACCGACAGGCGTGAGGCGATGGGCAATGGACTGGGCGGCCAGACGGATCGCTTCGCGGTTGCCATCGCGGGCTGCGACTGAAAGCGCGTCGAAGAAAGCGGGTAGGTCCACTTCTGCCTTCGCGAGGCAGGCAGCCCCCGCTGTCGGACGCCCCTCCCATCGCCGCATGAAGAACTGCGGTGACTCCGTCTCGCGGGCCTCGATGGACCCATCGAGGGCAGCCAGGAGATCGGGAATATCAGCAGGCTTGGTGAAGACGCGGTCGAAATCCGCCTCGGACCGATATACATCCTCGGGACCGAAGGCGGTCAAGGCGATGAGCGGCATCGTGCTGTCATACCGGCCACCGCGGTAGCCACGGACTTTCCGGCACAGCTCGATGCCGCTCATGCCAGGCATCTGGATGTCGAGGACAGCGGCGTCAGGCTGCACCGCTTCGAGGAGACGGAGCGCCTCCGCTCCGCTCTCCGCGCGATCGACGCGATGCCCCGCATTGCCGAGGAGGATGGCCATGTAGTCGCGGTTGATCTCGTTGTCGTCGACAACCAGGATGCGGTAGACACGAGGGCCCGAACCGGAGATCGCAGGTATCACATCGACCGTCTCCAGCTCGCCTGCGGGCACAAGGATAGTGAAAAGCGAGCCCTTGCCCGGTTCGCTCGTGAGGCGGATCTCGCCGCCCAGGGCGCGGACGATGTTCCTCGCCAGCGACAGGCCGATGCCGGTGCCGCCGACCGTCTTCACAAAGGGGGAGCCGAGCTGCACGAAGGGATGGAAGATCCGGGTCTGATCCTCGAGCGCAATGCCCTGCCCCGAATCCTGCACGGTCAGATCGAGGTAGGGAACATTGCCGGCCTTGCGCTCCACACGGGCCTCGACACGGATGAGCCCCTGTTCGGTGTAATTGACCGCATTCGAGAGCAGGGCCGAAAACGCGCGGCCCAGCCTGTCGGGATCGGAGACCAGGTGCCAGTCGGTGAGCTGACCGATGGTGAACCCGAGTCCCTTCGCTTCGGCCTTCACCTTCCATGGCTCGCAGGTCTTCATTACGAAGGTCGAGAGCGGAAAGGTGAGCTGCCGCATGGTGGCCGAGCCCGTCTCGAAGCGCACGAAATCGAGGATGTCACCAAGGAGGTCGAGGAGGCCCTGGGCGCTCGCGATGACCGTTCCGGCGCGGCGCTCCGCATCTCCGCCGCCCATCTCGATGAGGCGAGCAGCAGCGAGGATGCTCGCCAGGGGCCCCTTGAGTTCATGGCCCATCGACGCAAGGAAGTCGCTCTTGGCGCGGTCGGCGCGCTCGGCCTCCTCTTTCGCCGCCCTGAGGAGATCGGCCATCGCCCGCGTGTTGCTGATGTCTTCGCAGACAGCGATCGCGTGCGACACGTCGCCCGAGGGCTCTCGGACAGGGGAGAGGTGCCAGGCAGTCCAGAGCCGCTCGCCGGAGGAAGCCACGAGGGGCAGCTCATCCCGCACGTCGAAGCCTTCCCGGACCAGCGAGGAGACCTCTTCGATCCGCTTCGGATCTATCTCGAGGCAGGAGAAGACGGAGTGCTCGATGAGCTCCTGCGGCTCGTGACCTGTCATGCGGAAGAAAGCCGGGTTCGCGTACTCGATGGAGAAATCCATATCAACTATGAGAATCGCGGCCGAGAGCTGGTCCACGGCCTGGTAGAGCTTGCGGAGCATGTCCTCGGAGCGTCGCCGGAGCGTGATGTCCCGGATCACGCCAACCGTCCCCAGGAAGCCCCCGGCTCCCTGGTACTCTCCCGCGGCCGTGACCTCTCCGTACGAGGTGATCTGGCCAATGAGGTCGTTCCTGCCATCCCGCGACTTCTGCTTGAAGCGGAGTTCGAGGTTTTCGGTCTTGCGGTCGATGGTCCTCCGCTCGTTGAAGAGCTTGGGGCTCAAGCCGGGTCCCGTCCTCGCACCCTTGAACCAGCCCAGGATGCGGTCCCGATCGACATTTCGCGCGTCTTCCTCGTCGAGGAGCACAGAAAAATGGCGGCCGGTCAATTCCTGCGGTTCGTAGCCCAGGAGGCGGATCGAGTTGTTCACGAAGGTGAAACGACCGGCTTCGTCGAGCTCGTAGACGATGTCGGGCAAGGCATGGACAAGGTTCTCGTAGCGGCGCTCGAGATGGCCAAAGGTCCCGGAAAAACGCTTCCAGAGTCCAGCAAGCACCTGGAAGTAGGTAGCTACCCCGGCTTCCCAGCCATCGCCGCCGCGGAGGAGGCCATCGAAGGCGCCAAGGCGCACAAAGCTGTCAGCCTGGGCTTCGCCATCGGCATCTACTAGGACAACCAGGACAAAGGAGTGCATCGAATGCCGGATTTCAAAGGCGACAGAGCCCCAGAGATCAGCATCGACGAGGGCGAACTCGGCTCCCGACTCAAGGATTTCGTCGTCAAGCCACTGGGGGGACCGTAGCTGATGGTTCTCGCCAATGCGTGCAGGCCCGACCACCTCGAACCCCTCCCGGTGGAGGGCCGCAGCAAGCCGTTGGAACTCTCCGGAATCCACGAGATCAAGAAGGATGCGAGCCTTGTTTGCTTCTACCATGCCATAAGTGTGGAGAATTCCAGGGAAAAGGCAACAGACGCCGCGCAGCTTCCCGCGTCCGACTCACGGATTCCTCGACAGCATTGACATTGCGGAAGGCGGAAAAGTCCGATACAACCATTGATCCGGCCCAAGAAGCGCTCTGCCATGCTACCCTTGGAGACCTGTCGGGTATTTCCGACAGGATGGGGCTGATTCCATCATTCAAAGTCACACGAGGCGAGAGTGGAAGAAATAGTCCTGACCGACGAGATGAAAGCCGCGATCGCGCTGCTGGAGGACGGAGAGGAGCGACTTGTCTGGATCTCCGGCCGCGCCGGCACCGGGAAGTCGACCTTCCTCCACTACCTAAAGACCGAAATCAAGCCGAAAAACGCTGTCTACCTCGCCCCGACAGGCGTCGCCGCCCTCACAATCGGGGGACAGACCATCCACAGCTTCTTCTGGATCAACCCCGGCGAGGAAGCCCACATGGAAACCCGCCTCGCCCCGGACAAGGAGCGCAGCCTCTACCCGCTTCTCGCCAAGGTCGAACTCCTCGTCATCGACGAGATATCCATGGTGCGCGCCGATCTCCTCGACGAGATGGACAGGCGCATGCGCAAGGCCAAAGACAGGCCCCGCAGCCCCTTTGGCGGAGCCCGCCTCATCCTCTTCGGAGACCCCTACCAGCTCCCACCCGTCTCACCCGACCCCGACAGCGACGCCGGCTACCTATTTGAGCAGCGCTACAAGAGTCCCTTCTTCTTTTCCTCCCTCGTGATCCGGAAGAGGGCACGGAAGATCAAACGCGTCGAGTTCACGAGAGTGTTCCGCCAGAGCGAATCGGACTTCCTGGCCATCCTCGACCTCTGCCGTTCAGGGACGGTAACCGGAACCGACCTCGAGCTCTTCGATTCGCGCGTGCTCCCCAAGAGCGAGGAACCGCCGCCCGACCACCTGGTCCTCACAACCAGGAAGAACGAGGCCAGGCGAGTGAACCGCGCACGCTTCGACGCCCTGCCAGGGCCTATAAAAACCTATACTGCTGTCGCCGTCGGCCACTTCGCACGGGAACTCGACGACGAAGAGCTCCCCTCCCCCCGCCAACTCGAGCTGAAGGTAGGCGCCCGCGTAGTCCTCACGGTGAACGATCCCGACCACCGCTGGCTGAACGGCGGCCTGGCGACAGTCGTCGCCCTCGGAGACGAACGCGTAACCCTGCGCGACGAAAAGGGCAGCTTCGAAGTCGGACCCCATGTCTGGAAAAAAGTCCGCTTCGTCCTTCGCTCGGGCCAGCTCGTCGAAGAAGTCACCGACAAATACAGCCAATTCCCCTTTCTTTCCGGCTGGGCAGTGACCATCCACCGCGCCCAGGGCCGCACCCTAGAAAAGGTCTTCGTGGACCTCTCCCAGGGCGCCTTCGCCGCCGGTCAGGCCTATGTCGCCATCTCGCGCGTCACCCGCCTCGAGGGCCTCCTCCTCCGCTCGCGCCCCCATCCCCGCGACTTCTTCATTCACGAACGCGTAACCGCCTTCCTGGAATACATGGAGGGAGAGGAATAGGATCCGGCCTTCCTGCAATCCGCATTTCAGCACTGCAGGGGCAAGGGGCGCAGCCCCCAATCGACCAACCAGCCCTGATGTAAACCGCCACCAATGCCGTAACAAATACACCCAAAGGCGCCTTCCAGCAACGCAGGGGCAAGGGGCGCAGCCCCCATCGACCAACCAGCCCTGATGCAAACCGCCACCAATGCCGTAACAAATACACCCAAAGGCGCCTTCCAGCAACGCAGGGGCAAGGG
>CAIJMU010000065.1 GCA_903821875.1 uncultured Spirochaetota bacterium | reverse complement strand
GGAGGGGCACTCCAAGGAGAATCCCCTCATGGTGGTCGACAAGACCACGGGGCTCTGCCTGCGCTGCCATGCGGAGCTGCCTGCGGCCTTCGAGGCGCGTTCGAAGATAAAGTTCATGAGTCCCTATCCTGACGGAGAGTGCGTCTCGTGCCACAACCCCCATACCGCCAGCTTTGTGGAGGCAGGAAAATGACGAGAAGGGACTTCCTCAAGAACAGCGCCCTCGGGGTCGGGGGCGCCACGGCGGCCATGCTCGGCCTCCAGATCGTAAACCCCAAAGAGCTCTTTGCCGCAGTCGCAGAGGAGAAGGGAAAGACCCGCTGGGCCTTCCTCGTGGACACCTACAAGTGCGTGGGTTGCGGCATGTGCGTTAAGGCCTGCAAGACCGAAAACGAGATACCCTGGGAGGCCAACGCGAGCCGGACCTGGGTCGAGCGCTATGTCATAACCAAGGACGGGAAGCGCTACGCCGATTCCCCGAAGGCCGCGCGGGACGGCTTTACCAATTCGAAGATCGACTTAGGCGAGGGGCACGAGGTCGAAGTCAAGGCCGAGGATATCGACAAGGCCTTCTTCGTACCCAAGCTCTGCAACCAGTGCGAGGATCCCGCCTGCGTGCAGGCTTGCCCCGTCGGTGCGACCTACCAGGTCCCCGATGGAGTCGTACTCATTGACCGCAAATGGTGCATCGGCTGCGGTTACTGCATCATGGCCTGCCCCTACGGCGTCCGCTTCTTCAACCCGGTGACCCACACCGCAGAGAAGTGCACCTTCTGCTATCACCGCATCTCCCAGGGGCTCATGCCCGCCTGTGTGGACGCCTGCGCCTTCGGAGCGAGGAAGATCGGCAACCTCAAGGATCCGGAGGACCCGGTGACGAAGATCATCAAGACGGAGCGTGTCGGGGTTCTCAAGAGCGATTTCGGGACCAAACCGCAGGTCTTCTACATCGGCCTGGATGAGGAGGTCAAGTAATCATGGAAACACTTATCCACGGGGAATTCTGGACGCTCAAGGAGCTCTTCGTACTTCCCAACGAGTACATCGTCTGGAGCATCCAGATCGTCATGTACCCCTTCATGACCGGCCTCGTGGCCGGAGCCTTTGTGCTCTCCTCGCTCTACCATGTCTTCGGAGTGAAGCAGCTCAAGGATATCGCCCGCTTTGCGCTGGTGTTCTCCTTCTCCCTCCTCTTCGCCGCACCGATCCCGCTCTTGCTCCATCTCCAGCAGCCCTTCCGCGCGCTCAATGTCATCCTGACACCGCACTTCACCTCGGCCATCGCCGCCTTCAGCGTCGTCTTCTTCACCTATGCCGCGATCGTCGCGGGTGAGCTCTGGTTCCTGTACCGGAAGCACCTCATCGAGACCTACCAGATGTACAAGGGCAAGGAAAAGAAGAGCCTCTGGGACAGCCTCATGGTGATCCTATTCGGCGCGCTTACCCTGGGAGCCATGGACCTCAGCGAAAAAGCCCTGCACAAGGACGAGAAGGCCATCAAGTTCCTCGCCGCCCTCGGCATCCCCGTTGCGGCCTTCCTCCACGGTTATGTGGGCTTCATCTTCGGCTCGGTCAAGGCCAACGCCCTCTGGATGACGCCCCTCATGCCGGTCATCTTCATCGTGTCGGCCATTGTCTCGGGCGTTGCCCTCTGTGTGCTGACCTACATAATCACGCTGGAAATCCGGAAGTTCCTGGCTGCAGGAAAGGCCAAGCGCGCCGAAGCCCACGTAAAGATTCCCCAGATCGACAGCGCCGACCTTTCGGTCATCCAGCTCTCGGTGCGCTACCTCGTGATATTCCTGGTCTTCGCGATCAGCCTCGAGCTACTCGACCTGATCTTCAGGGGCTACACCGCAGTCAAGTCCTGGGACATCTTGCGGAGCGTCATCTACAAGAATGACTTCGTGCCGGTCTTTGTCCTCCAGTACGGCATCGGCGACGCCCTGCCCCTGTTGCTCTTCCTCCTGCCGGGCTTCAGCATGCGGCGTGCCCTCATTGGTACTATCTGTGTGCTCTTCGGGGTCTTCATGATGCGCTGGAACGTCGTCATCGGCGGCCAGGCCTTCTCCCTGACCTTTGCCGGCTTCATGCACTACCAGCTCCCGATCATCCCGCACGACATCGAGACGCTGAAGGAAGGCCTCATGGGCATCATCGGCGTCTTCATCGCGCCCTTCTGCTTCTTCTGGGTGGTCAACAAGATCTTCCCGGTGTTCGTGAAGAAGGCCGCTGTCGCAGGGGGCAGCTGACAGGAAGGCGGAGGGCTGCTTCGGCGGCTCCCGCTGTCCGGGCCATCAGGTCGCGCTTCCCGGCCTTCCCGCGCAGGCGGGATGAGGGGAAGCGCTTCTTTGTTTCAAGGCGGGAGGCCATGTTCAACATCGGGTTGCCGGAGTTCCTGGCCATTGCGCTGGTCGCCATCGTCGTGATAAAACCCGAGCAATTACCCGGGCTTTTCAGGAACCTGGGCAAGGGGCTGCGGCAGGTAGGGCGGATCAGGAACGAGATCATGGAGGGCCTCCGCGAGGTGAAGCAGGATCTCGGTCTTGACGAGCCGGCGCCCAAGGGCGCGCCTTTGGACGCGCTTAAGGGTGCTGAGAGTCGCGGCGCTGCTGGCCCAGGTGCCAGCTTTGGGGCTCCCGGGGGCCAGCCTCCAGCGCCGGCAGACCGCGCCGCGGCCCCGGGAAACCCTGCCGCCTCTGAGCCACGCTCTGGCACCGAATCGTACGATAAAGGAGGGGGAATATAATGGGGACGACCGAGATTCTTATTATCGCAGCGATAGTTCTCGTGCTCTTCGGTGGCGCGGCGATCCCGAAGTTTGCCCGCTCCCTCGGAAGGGCGCGGAAGGAATTCTCCGAGGGGATCGCCGAGGGCGAGGCTGAGGGGGAGAAGGGGAAGGCCGCGAAAAAGGATGTGAAAAAAGGGGAGTGAGGTCTAGCCCTTCGCCTCGCTTGATGAAGACGATCCATCGGGGTTCATCGCCGAGATTCTTCAAACCGGGATACGGTGGCCTGGTTCCCCCACTAGAAATGACCTCAGGTCTGACCAGTGTGCCGCTGCGACGAGGCTCAGTCCTGCGTCGATGCCTTTTCCATCAGCCCAGTCTTTCCCCTCCCCCGGCCTGCGATAAGGGCAAGCAAGATGCTCACGAAGTAGAGGGCTATCAGGGGTACTGACACGAGGGCGAGGTTGAAGGGATCCACTGTCGGCGTGATTACGGCGGAGAGGGCGACGATGCCGACGACAGCAAAGCGCCAGACCCTGAGGAGGAGCCTGGCTGTCACGATGCCGAGCCGTGCCAGCACGAAGACCAGGAGTGGCAGCTCGAAGCAAAGCCCGATCCAGAAGAGCAGCGAGGTCACGAAGGGTATGTAGTTCTGCGAGGTCCACTCGGTCTTGAAGATCTCGGGGCTGAAACCGACGAGGAACTGGATCGCCGCAGGTATCATGAAATACCAGGCGAAGGCTGCCCCCAGGACAAAAAGACCCAGGCCTGCGGGGATCATCCATCCGACAAAGGCGCGCTCTTTTGGAAGGAGGCCCGGGGTCACGAAGGCCCAGAGCTCCACAAGGGCATAGGGCAGGGCCAGGGCAGCTGCCGAGCTGAGGGCAACCTGGAGCCAGGCTGTGACGCTCTCGGTTGGACCGATCACCTTGAGTTGGGCCCCGTAGGGCGCGATGAGGAGTTTCAAGAGTTCCGGCGTAAGGTAGAGGGCGAGGGCGAAGAGCGCGAGGAACACAAGGGCAGTGCGCAGGAGCCGGTTCCGGAGTTCGACGAGATGGTCCATGAAGTTCGGGTTTCCAGACGTGGCCATGGCAGATCCCCTTCCAGACATCCCCCACCGCTGTGCATAGAGTGCGCCGACAGGGCACACATAGTGAGGGGCAGCAATTTTACTGTCAAGGAGAGAGGGGA
The DNA here is from genome assembly GCA_903821875.1 of uncultured Spirochaetota bacterium. Taxonomy (GTDB): domain Bacteria; phylum Spirochaetota; class Spirochaetia; order Treponematales; family Rectinemataceae; genus CAIJMU01. Next base: position 25,460 of record CAIJMU010000065.1, on the reverse strand, counting down.
ATATCATGGTTATGTAATAGATAAAATAGCGAATATAAACGTATCTCTCTATATTAATCTATAAAAAATATTGCAATAAGGCGATTTTTCGGTATAGGATTCCCTACCATGCAAAGGAGCGCGAGGAACCAATGGACAGACTGAAAGAATGCTCCCTGAAACCCGGATGGCTCTCCGTCAGGAAACTCAGGATACTCCTGTTTTCAAGCTGCATGCTTGCCATAGCTGTCAACGGCTTCGCCCTTTCCAAGGAAGCCGATACCTGCATGGCCTGCCACTCCGACAATTCCATCGCCCCCACGGTCGATATTTCAATGATGGACTACTCGAAGCATGGTTCCCTCGACTGCAGCCTCTGCCATGCTGACGCCGCCAACCTTCCCCATGATGCGGCAAAGATGAAGGCGGATTGCTCGACCTGCCATCCCACCGAGGTCACCGAATACAGTGGGAGTGTCCACGGAAAGGCCATGGCCGCTGGAGACAAGGAGGCGGCTTCCTGCGTGAGCTGCCACGGTGATGGCCACTCCATCATCGCGGCGAAGGATCCTTCCTCGCCGGTCTACCACGTGAACCTTCCTGCCACCTGCGGGCAGTGCCATTCCAAGGGCAAGCTCTCCTCCTCCTCGAACGCGAACGTAAACAACGCCTTTGACATCTATACCGACTCCATCCACGGCAAGGGCGCCATGAAGAGCGGCCTTCTGGTTTCGGCGAACTGTTCGGACTGCCACGGCTCGCATGCCATCCAGCCGAAGAGCGACCCGGGCTCGCCGATAAACCGGGCGAACGTGACCACGACCTGCGGCTCCTGCCATGTCAATGTGCTCAAGGACTGGGCCTTGTCAGCCCACGCCGAGGCTTTTAAAAAGGACCCCGTCAAGGGTCCGGTCTGCAGCGATTGCCACGTCGCCCACTCGGTCAACAACGTGCAGAGCGCTAAGGCCCTCAACGCCCTCATGAAGGCCTGCTCCGACTGCCACCAGGGCGAGTTCGGCACCTACCGCGACACCTTCCACGGCGAGGTCACGCAGCTCGGTGATACTTCCCGTGTTGCCTCCTGCGCCAGCTGTCACGGTGCCCACATGGTCCTTCCCACGGTCGATCCGCGTTCGCCGACCTCCTACAAGAACCTCCTTGGCACCTGCCAGAAATGCCACGCAGGAGCAACAGCCGCCTTCACGGAATATATGCCCCATGCCGAGCCCGAGGATGCGAAGAAGAATCCCATCCTCCATTACATCTGGCTCTTCATGACCTGTCTCCTTCTCGGTGTCTTCGGCTTCTTCGGTCTTCACACGATACTCTGGCTAATCCACTCGCTCCGGACCGGCAAGCACCGCCGAGGCAGGGATGCCGGCAAGGATGCTGGCACGAACCAGGAACACAAGGAAAACACGGAAAACAAGGAGGGCACCGATGCCCGCTGAGTCCACACGCTATTTCGTGAGGTTCCGGCTCTACCACCGGATCCTCCACATCATGGTCATCGTGAGCTTCCTGGGGCTCGCGCTGACGGGCATGAGCCTCAAGTTCTCTGGCCAGGACTGGGGTGTCTGGCTCTCTTGGGTCATGGGCGGTCCCATGGCTTCCCGCTTCCTCCACCGCCTCTTCGCCGTCGTCACCTTCCTTTACTTTGGGCTCCATGTCCTGTGGATCATCAGATCCTGGATCAAGGACGGCTTTAAAAAGACCTTCTGGGGTCCCGATTCAATAATGCCCCAGTTCATCGACATCAAGCAGATGTTCCAGAACGTGAAGTACTTCCTTGGCAAGGGCCCCCAGCCCAAGTTCGACAAGTACACCTACTGGGAGAAGTTTGACTACTTCGCGGTCTTCTGGGGCGTCGCCATCATCGGTTCGACGGGCCTCGTCCTGTGGTTCCCCGTCCTCTTTGCCCATTTCCTCCCGGGCATCCTCATCAACGCAGCCGTCATCGTGCACAGCGACGAGGCCCTCCTCGCTGTCGGCTTCATCTTCACGATCCATTTCTTCAACACCCATCTCCGGCCCGAAAAATTCCCGATGGACAAGGTCATCTTCACCGGGCGCGTCACCGAGGAAGAGCTGAAGAACGAGCGGCCCGCCGAGTACGAGCGTCTGGTCGCCTCCGGCAGGCTCGAGAAGATCGAGACCACCGAGGCCAAGCACTGGGTCTACACCGCAGCCAGGATCGGTGGCTTTACCGCTGTCACCATCGGGCTGATCCTGGTCATCATGATCATCTATGCCCTGATAGCCGGCTAGCCAGACTTCTCAGCTTCGAGACCTTCCGCCCATCGGGGCGGAAATGACGCCGGACGCGTAACCTTGCGTGCCCGGCTTGTTTTTATCCGGGGCGGCGATCGTCGATCGTCGAGCTCCGGATATCCGGGTAGGCAGTGCGGCGGCTTCCGCGCTACTCTGCCCGCGTTCCGCGATCGATAGCGATCAATCCCCCCGTGAGGTGCATCCTGTGAACGCCATATTCAAGTTTTTCAGGTCAGTTAAGCTCGCAGTCGCACTGCTGGCGTTCCTGACCCTTTTTGCCCTTCTGTCGACCCTCGTCCAGCAGGGCAAGGATCCCGGTTTCTACGCCGAAGTCTATGGACCCTTCCTGGCTGGCGTCATCCAGATCACTACGCTCGACCGCTTCACGAGCTCCCTGCTTTTCATAATTCCCATGGTGCTGTTTGTCATCAATCTCAGCGTCTGCACCGTCGACCGCCTGGTCTCCCGCGCACGTCGCAAGGCGAAAAAGCACTTCGGCCCGGATCTCATCCACATCAGCCTCCTTCTGCTGACCGTCGGAGCGATGACCACTACCCTGGTTCGCCGGGAGCAGGATTTCTGGATGGCTAAGGGCGATGTGATGAACCTTCCCGGCGGCTACACCATGAAGCTCAGTGGCTTCGAGTACCTCCAGTATCCCAATGGCAGGCCGAAGGAGTGGACCTCGACTGTGGACCTGATGAAGGGTGACCTTGTCGTCCGGAAGGATTACAAGATCGAGGTGAACCGGCCCCTCTCCGTTGGCCTGCTCAAGGTCTACCAGATGAACTACAGCCAAGGCGCTATCCGCCTTGTCGATGGCGCTGGCGTCCTTCGCAACCTTTGCATAGGCCAGGACCTCATGCTGGCAGACAGCAATTACCGATTTGCTGAACTCAGGATGGCCGCCGATGGGAAGGGCATTGCCGCACATCTCCTGCAATGGTGGGACGGCAAGATGATCGCCGAGCGCGATGTCGCTGCCGGAGACCAGGTTGACAACTATATTGTAATGTCAGTCAGCGACGAAGGCGTCACTGGCCTCCGCGCCGCTGTCGATCCCGGTTTTATCACCGTCCTCATAGCCCTCATCATCATGATGGCGGGTCTCACTTTGACCAGCATCCACAAGAGTAAAGGAGTAGATTGATGCCACTCAATGAAATACTCGCGATAGTAGGTTTGGCCCTCCTCTGGGTCGCAGCTGTGCCGCAGATCGTTGCCTTCATCAGGAAGGGAGGACAGCCCGATCCCTTCTCCCCCTGGATACTCCTCGCTGCAGGATTGATGCTTCTCGGCACCATCGCAGTCCGCACTGTGGAAATCGGCTTTCCCGCGGTTACCAATACCTATGAAGCTGTCATTTTCTTTTCGGCATCCCTGTGCATCGTCATGGCGGTGCTCCGATTTGTCGCAAAGAAGAGCTCCTCCATCATTCGCTGGAGCATCTTCGGCGGCACCATCATCGCCATCGCCCTTGTCATGCTCACCTCCTCACCCATCGTCGGCAAGGATGTGAATCCGCCAATCCCGGCCCTCCAGTCCTACTGGCTCGTGCTTCACGTGACGATGGCCTTCATCGGCGAGGCCTTCTTTGCCGTGTCCTTCGTCACGGCTATCAACTACCTCCTCACCAAGGACGAGACCAAGCGGCAGGCCATCGACCGGATCATGTACACGACCATCATGATCGGCTATCCGATCTACACCGCTGGCGCCCTCATCTTCGGGGCTATCTGGGCTGAATACGCCTGGGGTTCCTACTGGACCTGGGATCCCAAGGAAACCTGGGCGCTCATCACCTGGCTCGTCTACACGGCCTTCCTTCATACCCGTTTCATCATGAAGGTGAAGGGCCGCGTCTCGGCCATCCTGTCGATCATCGGCTTCCTTTTTACGATCTTCACCTTTGCGGGCGTCAACTTTCTCCTCTCGGGCCTGCATAGCTATGCCAATGGTGGCTGATTCCCCCTCCCCTCCGGCCAGGACCGGCCGGCCCTGGCCAGTGGCGGTCATCCTTGGCGGCATTGACAAATCTGCCTGACAGGGTGATCCTTTGCCTGAGCAAGTTTTTTCGATACCTAGCATGAGGAGTGTTCACATGCGCAAGTTAGCGCCAACCCTGGTTCTTTTCGCCCTCGGCCTCTTAGCGATAGCCTTCCCTGCCTCAGCAGCAGGCACTATGCCTGTCCTCCCCGGAATCAATTCCCCCGATACCCAGCCCAAGGGTTGCGTGGAATGCCATATCGCGACAGCCAAGCGCGACTTCCGTCTGACCAAGGTGCTCGACGCGATCAAGGGCGGGCATCCCGACGTCAAGAACCTCGTCAAAAACGTTCCCATGGACTGCCTCAAGTGCCACTACGCGAGCGCAATGGCCCCTGTTCTCGGGCGCATGGTGCACCGCAACCATTATCAGAACCAGAAAGACAACGACTTCCTCATCATCGACAAGGGTTCCTGCCTGAGCTGCCACACTGTGGATATCAACTCTGGTGCCATAGCCGTAAAGAACGCCGCCGCCAACTGGTAATCCCGCGTTGGCGGATGCAAAAAAAACCTGGCCTCGGGCCAGGTTTTTTTATCTTCGCGCGCCTTGCAGCCAGCGGCTGAGTACAGCCAGCGGCTGAGTACAGCCGGCGCAAGGCGCGGCAGCCTGCAGGCCAGCTACAGGCTGCCGCGCCTTGCACGTTTGGCAAATCTCGGCGAAAATGCTAGCGGAGGCCTCTACCGATGCAGAAAGTCCCTGTCCTGTCAGCGCTGTGCGTCCTGTGCGCCCTCGCAGTCCTCCCTGCGTCGGCCGCCCCAGGCGACTTTGCCGGCTATATCACCTATACCCCGCCCGTCCAGGTCAGGAGCTTTGCAGTTCCCGGAGATGAGCTGGTCTGGCTTGGCGACATAGCTGCCCTTCTTGCGCAGGGGGACGCGACCCTGCTCCGCCGCCAGGATTCGGACCGATGGGCCTCGCTGACGCACAGGGCCGGCGACTGGCTCCTCCAGATCCGGGACGATGGTTCTGACTTCAATTTCCGTGCCTCCGTCGATCCGGCGACCGGAAAGATGTCTGTCATCCACGGGGTCGACCGCGAGGGGACCGACCGCGTTTCCGACGCCACCCGCGCTGCCCGCATCGCCGTGGAGTACATCCGGAAGATGCGTGTCGAGCAGGGAGTCTTCTCGGAGAAAAAATTGGCTGCCACCGAGTCTGGCAGTGCCAACGCCTGGAAAAGGCTCCTCGAGGGCAATGCGCGCTTTGCATCGGGCAAGTCCATCCACCCGGCCCAGGACCGCGCACGGCTCGCAGAGATCGCAAAGGCCCAGCATCCCTTTGCCGTAGTGGTGTCCTGCTCTGATTCCCGGGTTCCTCCGGAGATCCTCTTTGACCAGGGAATGGGAGACCTCTTTGTCGTGCGCACTGCGGGTGAGGTAGTCGGCGAACTCGAGATGGGGAGCATCGAATACGCGGTCGAGCACCTCGGTGCGGGCTATATCCTCGTGCTCGGGCATACGCGCTGCGGCGCGGTGGACGCAACCATAAAGGGTGGGGTGATGCCGCCAGCCATTGCAGCCATCGCCGACATGATCCGCCCTGCCATCGACAAGGCCAGGCCGGCAGGCGGCGATCTCCTGGACAATACAGTCCGTGAAAACGCCCGCCTCATCCTCGCGTCGATCGCGAAATCACCGGCCATCGCCGAGGCGATGGAGAAGGGCGACCTCGCCTTGAAGGCCGGCTACTACGATCTCGACTCAGGGGAAGTGACGGGCCTGAAGTAGTCGGGCCTACTGTAGTCGGTCCTTGCTTGGTCAGACTAAGTCGAAGCTTTCCAGATCTCCATCGAGGGGTTCGGGCATCACCAGGCTGCACACGCTGCCCTTGCCGACCTCGCTGGCCACTTCGAGGAAGGCGTTGAGGCGGGTGGCCAGATCGGAGCAGAATACAAGTCCGATGCCGCTGCCGCCCTCGCCCTCTGTCCCCTCCCGGCGCTTGCCGGGATCCATGGTGAAGATGCGCGCCTGCTGTTCTTCGCTCATGCCGATTCCCTCGTCCATCACGGAAAGCCGGGTAGTCTGGTTCTCGCCGTCCCAGGTCGAGGCAAAGCCCACGCGACTCCCGGAAGGCGAGAATTTGATGGCGTTGGAGAGGAAATTCCGGAGGATCGCGGAGACTATGCGGCCATCCCCGGTGATGTAACTGTCGTCGCTGATCTCGTTCACGATGGTGATGTTCTTGCGCGCTGCGACTACAGAGAGGCTGGTTATCACGGTGGAAGCCAGGTCCTTTGCAGCGAGGCGCTGCCTCAAGACCGTGATTTCGTCCATCTGTGAGCGAACCCACTCGAGGAGGTTTTCCAGGAGGCCAAAGGCGCCGTGGATGGAACGCTGGATCTCGGGCATGAGGTCGAGCATGTCCTGTCCGGTGATGGGATGCTCATCGGAGAGTGCCATGTCCACGATGCCACGCATGGCACCAAGGGGGTCCCGGAGATCGTGAGCGAATACGGAGAAAAGCCGATCCTTGAGGCTGTTCTGCGATTTCTCCCCATCGATAAGCTTGCGGAGCTCCCGAGCCTGGGTTTCGCGCTCCATCGTGAGCTGGGCGACGGTGGCAATGAGGCTCTCGCTCTGGTACTTGCGATCGAGGTGGCTTTCGACGAGCTGCCCGAAGAGTACGGCGAGCCAACGCTGGAGGGGGAGGAGGGGGCGGTGGCGCAGGTGGTTGTCCGCCGTGATCCAGCCGATAACCCGATCCTCGCTCCACAGGGCAATCATGGCGTTCCAGCCCCGTCCCACTGCCTTCCCACGGTTCAGGAGGACCCTTCCGTCGCGAACCGCGAGGAAGTTCCGCTTTTTCAGGTTTTCCCGAACGAAGTCATCATCCGGGGCAACGGCAGCCTCGAAGTCGTGCTCATCGACGAGTTTGCCTGCTTCGTCGATGCCCCAGGTTCCGCGCACGGTCTCCGTGGCGGCATCGTAGCGGAGGAGGGCTATGCTGTCGAAATCCAGGAACTCACGGCCCCGTTTTACTACCAGCTTGCTGAAATCCTCCATCGTCGTGGCTCGGTGGAACTCATTCTCGATGTCGTGCAGCTCATTCAGGAGGTCGGGCGACTCTTCTTCACCGGCGGTACCTGCGAAGGGCTCCTCCTGCCCTGTCTCTGGCCCAAAACGCTCGAAACCGAACTTCCGGAGGGACTCGGCGACTTTGGCAGCGGACAGCGGCTTTATCAGATAGAGGTCGCATTGGTTCTTGAAGGCTGAGGAAACAGAAGCGAAATCCTGGAGTTCGGCGGCCATCACGATGCGGGCACCATCACCAGGAAAGATGCCGGCCTCGAACTCGAGTCTCCGCATGGAGCCCAGTGTTTCGGATCCCTTTTGGCCTACTATGCCAGAGTCGAGGAACACGAGGCCATAGCGCTGGGCGTCGAGGGCGAGGCGGAATGCGGCAATTGCCTCTTCCGCCGTGGCTGCGGAATCTATCCGGCCGAAGGAAGCCAGCATGCGCTGCAGCAGGCAGAGGTCTTCGGCTTCGCTTTCCACGATGAGGATTCGGGGAAGCGCAATGCCCGGCTGCTCCGGGGCAAGGCGAGGGAGCCCGGTCAGCGGGGCGACCGGAGAAGGGAGGCCGGCGGCGCTTCCTGAGGGAGGCTTTGAAGCAGTTTTGGCCTTCGCACCCGGGATGGGCGCAGCGGCAGCGGCTTCCGGGATGGCTTTCAGGGAGGCTAGCTGGGCTGCTGACAAGGGCCGGAGGGTATCGAAGATGCGGAACGATAGTTCCTCTGCCGAAAGGGCCGTGGCGAAGAGGGCGACAAGGATGCCCTCAGGCGCGTCCTGGCTCGGGCGGAGGACCTCGAGGCGTATCAAGACTCCAAGAGACTGGATTGTCTCGAAGACCGGGAGGGTCCTGGCTGCCTCGGGGTCGAACTTCCCACTGACAGTCTTTTCGAGCAGCCAGGCGCCCATGCCCTCAGCGACAGCCACGGCGAGGGTCTGGGCCTGGGTAGCGGAAAGGCTGATTCCAGGTCCCCTGGGCTCGGGGGGGAGGCCGGCCGCCTCATCGCAGAAGGCGCGAAGCGAGGAACGGGTTGTCTCGTGGAGCTCCTCGGACTCCTGGCCGTCGCTGATATCGCTCCGACACTCGTCGATGGCGTCCATGAGGAGGTCAATGAGTTCCTGGGTGGCGTTCCGTTTGCCTGAACGGACCAGCTCGAGAGCCGACTCCACTGCATGGAAGGTTTCGCCCGATCCCTTCCGGCCCAATAGGCCAAAGGAACTTTTCAGGTTATGCGCAAGCCGGAACAGCATGTGAACAAGGGGGCGGGCGTCCTCGCCACGTATAAATGCCCGCTCGAATTCAAGAAGACCTGATTCCAGATCTTCAAGGGATTCGAGGGCAGCAGCCGAGGTCTCCTGGTCGTCGGTCATGGACCTAGAAGCCGGCCTTCGCCAGGGAAGCTTCGATCTTTTCCTTTGTGAAGGGTTTGACCATGTACGAAACGGCTCCCAGTTTCGTGCAACGCTGCAGGACCTCGGGGCTTTCGAGGCTGCTGAGCATGACGACGGGAATGGCCCGGCTTTCTGGCCTGCCCTTGATCCAGGCAAGGAGCTCAAAGCCGTTCATGTTGGGCATTTCTATGTCGCTGACCACGAGGTCGAAGTGGCTGGCCTCGATGAGCTTTTTGGCTGCAAGGCCGTCCTCTGCCATTTCGACATCGAAATGCATCATGAAAAAGAAGGTCCTGATCCTCGACCGATTGGCCTCTACGTCATCCACAACCAGGATTTTTTTCCGTGCTTCCATGAAAATCCTCCAGACTGAAAAACAATTCCAGAATCATAATTCAGTCAAAGGGGGAATTGCCAGACGCTTGGAAGTACAATGGCCTCGAAACGATTAGGAATCCCCCTTTGACAGGCCGATATTACGAATGTTACTCTGTTCAGGATATTTGCCAGTGGATTTCCAGGAGGATCGGGGAGTGTCTGCCCTTAGAGCGTACAAGAAGGCCGAGAGCGCGTTTTTCGGACGCGTTACCGGCCGGGTCCGAGCCGCTGCCACCTCTGTGGGCGGTTTTCTCGGGCGGGTCGCGTCTGGAGGCAGGCAAAAGCTCACGATCATGCTCATCCCCCATACTGAAAAGAAGATCTTCAACTTCCAGATCACTTTTTTCAGCCTCATCGGAATCGTCGCAGCCTTCGCGGTCATCGTATCGGCCGCCGTTTTCACGATCTCCCGCTTTACCGACACGAACAAGGTCCTCGGTTCGCGGACCAGCGATCTGTCAAGCGCCCGGGCCAGCCTGGACGCCATGCGTGATGAGACCGGACACCTGGTCAATGCAGCCCGACGCTTCGAGGTGGCCCTTGCCCAGACCGTGTCGCGCGTCGGCACGAGGGCCAGTTCTCCCGATTCCGAAGCCCAGCGCGGAGACCTCTCTTCCTTTTTCGAGTCTGACATCTCGGCCACAGGGTCTGTCCGAGAAGTCGCCGAGATCAAGAAGGTCACCGACTATCTTGAAAGGTCCATCGATCCGGTCAACGAGATCGGTTCCCTCCTGTCCAACCAGAGCGCAGTGCTTACAAGCATACCCAATATCTGGCCGGTCAAGGGCGGGATAGGGCACATCTCCATGTACTACGGACAGAACGAGAACCCCTTCTCCGGGCAGTGGTACATCCACAAGGGCATTGACATCTCGACCTACCGCACCGGTGATCCCGTCGTGGCCACAGCCGACGGCAAGGTCGTTACGGTCAGCTTTGCCAACGACTTTGGCAATTACATCATCATCCAGCACAACCGCGGCTTCTTCACTCGCTACGCCCACCTCGCTTCCTTCAGGGTCTACAAGGGGCAGAAGGTGGAGCAGGGCCAGGTCATCGGTACAATGGGCAACACAGGCCTTACCACGGGCCCCCACCTCCACTACGAGATCCACCTCGGGACCGATGTCATCGATCCCATCCAGTTCCTCAACCTCCGGGCCAACGCGAGCGTCACAGCCACTGCGACGCCTGGCAACGTGGGATCCGACGTCTACAGGGACTAATCCTCCCTCACCCAACATGGCCGAAATCAAGGATTCGCTCGTCAATACGCTCGTGGGGATAGGCTCGGCCCTCGAGGGAGACTTCGATGTCGACGGGATGCTCCGCGTGGACGGCGACCTCCGGGGTTCCATCCGCGCTACCGGACGGGTCGTCGTCGGATCTTCGGGACGGATAGATGCCTCGATCAGGGCCCAGTCGGTTATCGTGGGCGGGATCGTCCGGGGCGACCTCTACGTGACCGATCGTGCACGCCTCCTTTCGGGGGCTGTGGTGCTGGGCAACATTTTTGCCCCGCGGCTCGAGGCCGAGGACGGGGCGACCATCCACGGGGCGGTCGAGGTCACCGGTAGATCCACGGGCGCGGAAGAGGAACTCAAGCGCTTTATCGAGCGACACGGCGATCCCCTCCGCTTCCTCGGACCTTTCCGGGGTGACGCGAGCGCTGGCACTTCGAAGCGGAGAAACCGCGCCGATGCCGATGGCAGCGGGGATTCCGGGGCCGGCGGGGTTTGATGTGGCACGAATTGATTTTCCTGACGGAACGAACCCCTTTCTTCCCATTCTCCCGCGCAGGAACGACGAGGATAAAAAAACTGGAAGACAGGGAAAAACAAAGGGCCTCTTCCGTTCCAAACTTGTGGAAGCCCTCGACGAAGCCAAGGGGAGCTCCGAGGCTGGCATCTCGGCCAAGCTCGCTGGCGAGGTTTTTTCGGACGGCGCGATCGAAGCCCTCCTCGACGCTGTCCATGAGGCTGGAGACAAGCTCAAGGACGACCTGGGGCTCGAGAGTATCAAGGCCTACAAGAAGGCGGTGAGGGATTTCATCCACCAGGTCGTGGAGCGCTCCTATTCGGTGGAGCGGCAGACGGGTGGAACCATCCTGAACCGCAAGGAATACGTCAGCATCACACTGGTCGACGAGTCGCTCGAAAGGCTGGCGGCAGAGATCCTGCGCAGCCAGCGCGACCGGCTCGAGATCCTCCGGCGGATCGACGAGATCAACGGCATGCTGATAGATTTCATTCAATAATCGTGCAGTTCCGGGCGATCCCGGGGCAATTCGACGAGCGATCGGGGAGACTGGGCGGCGGGAAGCCGGCGGTCATCCCTTCTGGGGGAAGCAATGGCCGATTTCGCGGGCGACGGCGACGAGGATCTCAGCAAGCTCGAGGACGAGGCGGTCGGAGCCCAGGGACAGGACTCCGATTCGACGGCCGAGGCGGTGGCAGGGGAAAACGGCGGTCCCGCCAGGGGACACCGGGGCGACGGACTTCCCAGTCCCCTGTTCAGGATCTGCGCCAGCCACTCCAACGAAACCTACTTCGCCTGGCTTGAAGGCGCTGTCCTCGAGCCGGGCATGATCGTTGTGGCTCCGACGCGCTACGGCAAGGACCTCTGCACTGTACAGGGAATAGTAAAGAACCCGGGCCGCGTCAACCATGAGGACCTCGTCAAGGTGGACCGCATCGCGACTGCCGACGACCAGGCCAAGGCCCTGGCCAACGAGGAAAAGGAGCGCAAGGCCTTCGAACTCTGCCGCCAGAAGATCGATTCGCGCAAACTGGCCATGAAGCTCGTGACCGCGCATTACCTCCTCGAGGAATCGAAGATCCTGTTCTTCTTCAGCGCGGAATCGCGGGTCGACTTCCGCGAACTCGTGAAGGACCTCGTCAATGTCTTCAAGATGCGCATCGAGCTCAGGCAGATCGGCGTACGCGACGAGGCGCGCGTCATCGGGGGCTGCGGAGTCTGCGGGCGCGTCCTGTGCTGCCATGGGGTCTCGGACAAGCTCACGCCTGTGTCCATCAAGATGGCCAAGGACCAGAACCTCTCGCTCAACAGCATGAAGATCTCGGGTCCCTGCGGGCGGCTCCTCTGTTGCCTCGCCTATGAGTATGGATTCTACCGGGATGCCCGCCGCGAGCTTCCCGGCGAAGGCGCGCGATTCCCCTGGGACGGGACCAACTTCCGTGTCATCGAGGTCAATGCCCTCTCTGGTACCGTCAAGGTAGCCGGTGAGGATGGCAGGATGCTCGAGCTCCCTTCCTCGCGCTTTTCCCACGCCGAGGGGCGCTGGAAGGTCAAGGACGAGGAAGCCCCTGAAAAAGACTGAGAGCGGGACTGGGGCTCGTTGAATCGCAGGGCCCTATCCGCGTATACCCTTACGCAGCGATTGATGCCGGGCCCTTGACCCATACCCGCAGGACGGGTGGCATCACGGAAGAAGGCAGCATGGACGCGAACAAGGTCGGACTGGGAGACATAGGCTTCTACGTCCCCGGGAACGCGATGATACTTTCGGTTCTGGTGGCGCGCAGGATCGCCGACAATCCCGAACTCAAGAAGCACCTGGAACGTGCCCTCCAGACGACAGGCCAGCGGGAACTGCGTTTCCCTTCGCCCCAGGAGGATACCGCCACCATGGCTTCCGAAGCGGCGAGGGCCCTTCTTTCGGCTAACGCGCCAGAAAAGACCAGTGCCCTGCGCTGGCTCGTCACAGGCACCGAGACCGGGCTTGACCATTCCAAGCCAGTGGCTGCCTACGTCCAGGGCATGCTTGCCAAGGCAGGTCTGCCGGTGCCCTCCTCCCTGGCGACCTTCCAGGTCCAGCACGCCTGCGCCGGTGCTTCGATGGGGCTCCTGTCCGTCGCTGCCCTCCTCTCCATTTCCCGTGAGAACCGGGATACCGGCCTCGTGATCGCCTCGGACATTTCCCGCTACGCGCTCAAATCGACCGCGGAGATAACCCAGGGCGCTGGCGCTGTGGCCATGCTCGTGGAGCGCAATCCACGGCTCCTGGGCTTCGACCCGGCCTCGGCGGGGCTCTGCTCCCGCGATGTCGACGATTTTTTCCGGCCCCTGGGCTCGACCATCGCCAAGGTCAAGGGCGGCTACTCCATGGAGTGCTACCTCCTGAGCCTCGACGAGGCTTGGGGCGACCACGTTTCCCGCCTCGGTGTGAGCCGGGCAGAGCAGTTCCGCTCCATCGACGCCGTCGTCCTCCATACACCCTTCCGCAACATGCCCGAAATAGCCATGAAGCGTCTCCTGGAAAAGGACCTCGGCCTCGACGAGGCTGGAGCCCTGGCCTGGCTGCAGGAGCGCTCCTTTTTCGAATCGGTCGACATCATCGCCGACATCGGCAACTCCTACTCGGCCTCCCTCTTCATCCTTCTGGCCAACACTCTGAAGGTCCTCAGGAAGAGGCACGGAGACGCGGTCGTCGGGAAGCGCCTCCTCCTGGCTTCCTACGGTTCGGGCAATGTCATGACCGTCTGGACGGCAACCGTGATGCCCGGCGCGCCGGCGGTCATCGACTCCTGGGACCTCGATTCGGCAATGGCCGGACGCCGCGCCGCGACGATGGATGACTACGACCGCTGGACCTCGGGTTGCGAGCCCGGTGGGGCCGATGCGCCGCCTGCTCCTGTCGGCGCCGCCGCTCCTGTCGGCGCCGCCGCTCCTGTCGGCGCCGCCCCTGGGCCTGGCAGCTTCGCCCTCCTGGGCATACGCGCGGACGGGTACCGTGAATATGGGTACCAGGAATCATGATCAGTAGTATGAAATTGAGTAGTGCTTCAATCACGAAGGACGCCAGGCCAGCGGCATGACCGGCGGGTCCACGAGCGAGCGCAAGGAAAGGCATCTGTCCATCTGCGTGGACCCTGCCCGGTACCGGGTCGAGACCCGAGCAGGCGGCGCCGGCTGGGAACGCCTGTCCTTTGCGCACCGGGCCATGCCCGAGCTTTCCCTAGCAGCCCTCGACTCCGGCTCCGAGTTCCTGGGCTACCGGCTCAGGCTCCCCCTCCTGGCTTCCTGCATGACCGGTGGCTCGGCGGGGGGCGGCCGCGTGAACCGTTTCCTGGCGGCGGCTGCCAACGAGGCACGCATCGCCTTCGGGCTCGGTTCCTTCCGCATCCTCCTACGCGACCCCACCTGGCTCGCCGATTTCCAGGTCAGGCCCCTCCTGCCCGATGTACCCCTCCTCGCCAACATAGGCGCAGTGTCGCTGCACGAGCACGGGCATGCCGCAGTCATCGATATTGCGCGGCGGCTCGAGGCCGATGCCCTCGTCGTCCACCTCAACCCCGCTCAGGAGCTCTTCCAGGAGGGGGGGGACAGCAGCTTCGTGGGGCTCCGCGACTCGCTGTCCCGGCTCTTCGAGGCCTGCGCGATGCCCATCATCGTCAAGGAAACCGGCTTCGGCATCGGGCCTGAGGAGGCTCGCGCTCTCCTCGCCTCTGGTGCAGCCCAGATCGACCTGGCAGGCGCCGGGGGAACGAACTGGATAGCCGTCGAGGCTGAGCGGCTCGATCCTGGTCCGCTCCGCGACGCGGCTGCCGATTTTGACCAGTGGGGCTATCCCACAGCCCTCCTCCTGGCAGCTGTCGCAGAGGGCGGGACGGAGCCATCTCGCCTGATCGCCTCGGGAGGCATACGGAATGGCCTGGATCTGGCCAAGGCCCTTGCCCTCGGTGCGGGCCTTGCCGGAACAGCCCTCCCCCTCCTCCGCGCCGTCGAGTCTGGCGGCAGGGATGGAGCCCTGGCCTTTATCGAGCGCCTTGCCATCGGCCTCCGTTCCACGATGCTTTTGACCGGCTCGGCCAGCATCGAGGCCCTCAGGCGGGGCATCCTCATCGCTGACGCAGGCTTCCAGGCCGATGTGCGCGCCCTCGCAGCGGCCGACGCAGCTGCCTTCCTGTAGGCCCCCCCTCCCTGTAGACCCTGTCCTTCTTTCGGATTGGCCGATCTGTTAGAGTGGGGCCATGGAAACAGTGCCGCAGCCCGGCGACCCTGCGCTCGCCTACCTTAGGTCGCGGCGTGGACTCATCACGACAGCGCTCAGGGCCCTCGCCGACGAAGATGGCGCGGAAGCTTCACTCTGGCCCACAAGCCTCGACCTGGGAGGCGCCGAGCTGATGGAGCGCCTGGTCGAGTATGCGGGCCGCGGCAAGATGCTCCGGGGCGCCCTCGTCCACCTCGGTGCAGAACTGTGCCAGGAGAGCGATGCCCCAGCAGCTTCCGGGCTAGCTGTGGCGATGGAACTCTTCCAGGCGGGCCTCCTCATCCACGACGACATCATGGACCGCGATGAGCTTCGCCGCGGCAAGGCTTCAATGCACGCCAGTTACCGGGATGAGGTTAGTGCAAAGGGTGCCTTCGACGCCCCCCACCTAGGCGGTTCCCTCGGCATCTGCGCCGGAGATATCTGCTTTTTCAAGGGCTTTGGCGCCCTCGCCCGGGCTGTCCAGGGCCTGCCCCTGGGCTCCCGCATCCTGGAACTCTGCTCGGGCGAACTGACCGTGGTCGCCCTGGCCCAGATGTCCGACTGCCGCTTCGGCGGCCTGCCCGAGGAGCCGGGCGAAGAAGCCATCCTGGCGGTCTACCGGGGCAAGACGGCGCGCTATAGCTTTTCACTTCCCATCGCCTGCGGGGCGATGCTGGCGGGCGACGAGGCTCCGGCGAAGGGGCTCTTCGCCGTGGGAGAGCTGGCAGGTCTTGTCTTCCAGCTCCGCGACGACGAGATCGGCCTCTTCGGCGATCCAGCTGTCACCGGCAAGGGAGCCTATTCGGACCTCCGTGAGAACAAGAAAACCCTCATGCGCGCCCGCCTCCTTGCCCGCGCCGACCTGTCCGCCCGGCGGCTGCTCTCCACGATCTACGGGTCGCCCGAGGCGGGTGAAGCGGAGGCAGCCTGGGTCCGCGGCCTCGTGGAATCGCTGGGCATTGCGGGGGAACTCAGGGCCGAGCGCCAGGAACTCGCCAGGCAGGCACGCGCCCTCGTGGATGGCATCCACGGACTTCGGCCCGGACCCAAGGAAACCCTTCTCGACCTGATCGACTGGCTTTCGGCGCGCAGCTCATGAAGCGGCAGCGCGCGTGAGGACAGCGATCCTGCCCCTTCTTCTCTCTGGCCTAGGCCTTGGCTGCGGCCTCTTCGGCGAGCCCGCAACCCTGCCCCTGGCGCCCTTGGCTGCGGGCCCTCCTCCTGCCAGTTTCGGGGAATTCCGCCCATCGGATTTTCCCTCCCTTCCCCTTCGCGCCGATGGGACCTTCCGCATCCTCGTGCTGGCGGACATGCAGGTGGGTCTCCAGCCCTTCATGGACGCCAAAGGCTTCCGGCAGATCCGGGAGCTGGCTGCGCTTACGGAGCCAGACTTCATCCTGAGCCTTGGTGACAACAGCGTGGGTCCCTTTTCGCCGACAGCCGCGAAGTCAGTCGCCGCCCTCCTGGGCAGTCTCGGCAGGCCCTGGGGGACCGTGCTTGGCAACCACGACGCAGAGGGGCCCAGGCCGAGGTCCTGGTACGGCGAACTGTATGAAAAGGCCCCAGGCTCCCTCTTCTCGACCGGGCCCGCCTCGATCCATGGTGTGGGCAACTGGGTCCTCCGCCTGGTCGATGGCGCCGGGCGCGACGCCTTTGCCCTGGTCATGCTCGACTCAGGCGAGTACCGGAACTATCCCGGAGGTCGTCGCTATTACGACTACATCCATCCCGACCAGATCAGTTGGTACGAATGGATCGTGCAGGGCCTTTCGGAGGGACGGGGCGCCTCTCCCCTGCCCACCCTCCTGGCCTTCCACATTCCCCTGCCCCAGATGACCGCTGCTGTCGAGTCCCTCCACCGGGATGGAAGAGGAGCGGCGGACAGTGGCTTCGCCCGCGAGGCTCCCTGTCCTCCCCTGGAGGACTCGGGGCTCTTCGCCACGGTCAAGCGGCTCGGAAGCAGCTCGGAGATCCTTTGTGGCCACGATCACCTTAACAATTGTTCCCTTCTGGTGGAGGGCATCCGGCTCAGCTACGCCACGAAGACCGGGCCCTCCTCCTACCACGCGGCCGACCTCCTCGGAGGGACCCTCGTGACGGTGTATCCGGTCGACAGTGGCTATGCCGCCCGGAGCGAGGCTATCATCCTGCCTGCGCGCTAGGACGGATCACAGGGGCGTGAAGGAGGCTGGACATGGGCAAGCGATCGGCAGGGCAGGGCGCCCTCGTGATGATCACCGACAACCGTTTTGGCGAAGCCCGCATCGAGCGTGACTTTGTCGAGAGCAGGGGAGGGCGGCTCGAGGTGGCCGACTGCCAGAGCGCCAGCGATGTGGCTGCCCAGTGCCGCGACGCGGAGGCCCTCCTGGTAAACCTGGCCCGGGTGGACGGCAGCGCCATCGAGGCCCTCCTTCGCTGCCGGGTGATTTCCCGCTACGGGGTGGGCCTCGACAACATCGAAGTCGGGGCTGCCGAACGCCGGGGCATCGCAGTGCGGAACGTGGCGGACTACTGTAGCCAGGAGGTCGCCGAACACGCCCTCGGCCTCATCCTCAGCCTCGCGCGTGGCATTCCATCCAGGGATCGGGCTATCAGGGAGGGCCTGTGGAACGAGGTGGCGCCGGGTCGGAGGGTGGCAGGCAGTACCCTGGGGGTCCTGGGCTACGGAGGCTCGGCCCGCGCCCTCATTGCGGCAGCCAGGGGCCTCGGCTTTGCCCGGATCCTGGTCTGGTCGAGGAGCCTGGCCGAGGGTCCCCTGCCCAGCCCGGGCCAGGCCTCGGGCAGCCCACTGGTCGCAGCGCCGCTGGATACAGTCCTTGCCGAAAGCGACTGGCTGTCCATCCACCTCACCTTGAATCGGGAGACGAGGTGCCTCCTTGATGCTGAGGCGATCGCCCGGATGAAGAGCACGGCGATGCTCATCAACACCGCGCGGGGCCCCATCGTCGACGAGGAGGCCCTGGTCGCAGCCTTGCAGGAGGGGCGCCTCGGAGGCGCTGGCCTGGATGTCTTTGCCGTCGAGCCCCTGCCCCAGGGCTCACCCCTCCGCTCCCTCCCGAACGTCGTGCTGAGCGACCACTCGGCCTACGCCTCGGTGGAGTCCATCATCGAGCTACGGACGCGCTGTGTAGCCAATGCCTGGGAGGCGCTGTGAGCGTGACTATGAAGTGGGACTTCACATGAACCAGAATCCCGAACAAAGGGCGAGAGATTCGATCGATGTAATGCTGTCCGAAGCGGGATGGCTTGTCCAGGATCAGAGTCAGTTGAACCTTTCGGCAGATCGCGGAGTGATACTCCGGGAATACCATACAGACTCCGGACCAGCCGACTATGTGCTTTTCATCGACGGCTCCCCCGTCGGCATCATCGAGGCCAAGCGCGAGGACGAGGGTCACCGCCTCATCATGGCCGAAGAACAGTCCGAGGATTATGCGAAATCCAGGCTCAGGCACCTCAACAATGCGCCTTTGCCCTTTGTCTGGCAGAGCACGGGAACAATCACGCGGTTCACGGATTATTGCGATCCCCGGCCACGGTCGAGGGAAGTGTTCCAGTTCTTTCGACCAGAAACCCTGGCGGCCTGGCTTGCCGAGGGAGCATCACTCCGCGAGCGCTTTCGCCTTATTCCGCAGATTGATTCGAGGAAGCTCCGCGAGTGCCAGACCAAAGCAATCGTCCGACTCGAACATTCCTTCGGTGAGTGGCGGCCGCGAGCACTGGTACAGATGGCCACTGGTGCGGGCAAGACCTTCACTGCGATCACGGCGGTCTATCGGTTGCTCAAGTTCGCTCGCGCCAGGCGCGTTTTATTCCTCGTCGATACCCGCAACCTCGGCGAGCAAGCCGAGCAGGAATTTCTCAACTACCAACCGGAGGACGACAACCGGCTCTTTTCGAGCCTCTACAACGTGCAGCGCCTTTCGAGTAGCCGCATTCCGGCCGGAGCGGATGTCTGCATCTGCACCATCCAGCGGCTCTACTCGATGCTGAAGGGTGATGAGCTCGAGGAAACAGCCGAGGAAGCGAACCCTGCCGAATCCGAATGGCGCGGGCGCGAGCCAGTTCCCGTCGTCTACAATTCGGGGATGCCGCCCGAGTTCTTCGATTTCATCGTGATCGATGAATGCCATCGAAGCATCTACAAGGTCTGGAAACAGGTGCTCGAGTATTTCGATGCCTTCCTCATTGGTCTCACTGCCACTCCCGATGTGAGGACCTATGGCTTTTTCAACCAGAACGTGGTGAGCGAGTACAGCCATGAGGAAGCCGTCGCGGATGGAGTCAACGTCGGCTACGATGTCTTCGTGCTTGATACTAAAGTCACTAGAAGCGGCGCGGGCATCAAAGCCAAGGAACTTGTCGATTTCCGGGAGAAGCTCTCGCGTCGCCGACGCATGGAGGAGCTCGGTGAGGATTTGGATTACTCCGGGAAGGATCTCGATCGCGACGTCGTCAACCCGAGCCAGATACGAACAATTGCCAGGGCATATCGCGAGCTCGCACCAACCCTCTTTCCCGGACGCGGAGAAATTCCCAAGACCCTCATCTTTGCCAAGACCGACAGCCACGCGGACGACATCATCCAGATCTTCCGTGAGGAATTCGGTGAGGGCAACGACTTTTGCAAGAAAGTAACCTACCGCTCCGAGGAGGACCCGAAGTCCACTCTGGCGCGCTTCCGCAACGCATACTGGCCGCGTATCGCCGTGACGGTGGACATGATCGCGACCGGTACCGATGTGCGCTCCCTCGAGTGCCTTATCTTCATGCGCGATGTGCGGAGCGCGAACTACTTCGAACAGATGAAGGGGAGGGGAACGCGGACGATCTCTCTCGATGATCTCCGCAAGGTGACTCCCTCCGCGCGCGAAGTGAAGGATCATTTTGTCATAGTTGATGCGGTCGGCGTAACGAAGTCCCGGAAGACGGCAAGCCGCGCCTTGAATGCGAAGCCGGGGATACCGCTCGCGTCATTGCTCCGGGCGGTGGCAGTCGGTGCGCGGGACGAGGCGCTGTTTACGACACTGGGCGCCAGGCTAGCCCGCCTCGATCGGGTGCTCACCGAGAAGGAGCACAAGGAATTCAGCGTCACATCGGGCGGCAGGGAACTCAGCGAAGTGGTCCGGGCCCTCTTCGCCGCGCATGATCCCGACCTGATCGAGGACATGGCGAGGGCGAGCGAGGCCACGCTACCCGCGATGCAACCTTCGGATGGAGCTCTCGCTGCGGAGCGGAAGCGCAGGACCGAAGAAGCTGCGCACGTTTTCACCGGCGAGCTCAACAAATGGATCGAGGAGATACGACAGGTTCACGAACAGCTGATCGATATGGTCAATCCCGATGCGATCGAGACCGCCGAGTGGGCCAAGGAAAGTGAGGAGCGAGCCGGGCGGCTTGTCTCGGAGTTCAGGTCATGGGTGGAATCACAGCGGGACGAGGCTCTCGCCCTCCAGATCCTGTTCGGGCAGCCAGAACGCCGCCGCGAACTCACCTACGCGGCAATCGAGGATCTCCACGATCAGCTTGTCCGAGAACAGCCCGCGCTCGCGCCCTATACGGTCTGGACAGCTTGGGAAAGGCTCCATGGAGCAACCGGTTCTCCGGCCAGCGCCCTGACGGCCCTGGTCGCCCTCATACGCGCGGTTTTTGGCATCGACACAATCTTGACCTCCTATGACCGCACCGTCGACCGCAACTTCAAGGAATGGATCTTCGCCCGACACTCAGGCTCGGGGACCAAGTTCACCGAGGCGCAAATGGCCTGGCTCCGCCTGATCAAGGACCATGTCGCCCTGAGCATTCGCATGGAGGGGGAGGACTTCGGCTACAGTCCTTTCTACGAGCAGGGCGGGCTCGGCGGATTCCACGGTCTCTTCGGAGAAGCGGCGACCGAGCTGGTGACCGAGATCAACGCGGCCTTTGTGGCATAAGTAATTTTGGTATAAGGAAAAATCGTTAAAATGGATCTAGGCCTTCATGCAAAAGTGGACAATACAACAAAAAAAGTGGACAATAATTCAAGGATACTTTACATTTTGTGGTGCTATGTTTGACAAAGAGCTCATCCGAAATCGCATTCTCGAACTCGTTTCCGAGGATTCAAAGCGCTTGTCGTCACGCCTCGTCGCCGAATTCGGCATGAGCCGCCAAGCGGCGAACAACCATATCTCCAGCCTTGTCGAAGCGGGGAGCCTCCTTCCCTCGGGCCAGGCCCGCGCCCGCGAATACCGGCTCGCGGTGTTGGCAAGCGATAGTCGCCGCTATCCCCGCGATGGCCTCGCGGAGGACAGGGTTTCGCGGGAGTTCTTCCGGCCCTTTCTCGGCGGGCTCCCACCCAATGTCCAGTCCATCTGGCAATACGGGACGAGCGAAATGGTCAACAACGCCATCGATCATTCCGGGTCGGAGGAAATCGTCGTCGGACTGCGCAGGACGGCACTCTACACCGATGGATGGGTGATAGACCGGGGCGAGGGAATCTTCGTGAAGATCCAGAAGTCCCTCGGTCTCTACGACCCCCGCGAGTCCATCCTCGAACTGGCCAAGGGCAAGCTCACGACGAGTCCCGAGAACCACTCGGGCGAGGGTATCTTCTTCACCTCGAAGGTCTTCGACCGCTTCGACATCGTCTCTGGGCGGCTCCATTTCCTTCACGACGGGAATCCCTTCGAGTTCATGCTCGAGCGGGATGACGATTCGCCGGGAACGGCGGTACTCATGCGTCTTTCGAACACCAGTTCGCGCAGTACCAAGGAGATCATGGACCAGTTCGCCGCCCCGGAAGCGTTCACCTTCGCGAAGACCATCGTACCGGTGCGGCTTGCGCTCTACGAAGGCGAGAAACTCCTCTCCCGTTCGCAGGCCAAGCGCCTGTCGCAGCGCTTCGAGCGCTTCGCCAACGTCGTTCTCGACTTCGAAGGCGTCGATGAGATCGGCCAGGCTTTTTCCGATGAACTCTTCCGGGTTTTCGCCGCGGCCCATCCCTCGGTCATTCTCGCCCCGATCAACACGGTTCCCGATGTGGAGGCCATGATCGAGCGGGTGAAGGCAATTTAGCGCTGATTGTTGGTTGACAAAAGTTGACAAAGGGCTACAATCGGACATCATGGTTGACAAGCGCCTACGACTCGACCGTCTCACCGCCGCCATGGAGGAAAAGGGACTGAACGCCGCCGCCGTCGCGGCAAGGCTCGGCGTTTCGCGCACCATCGTGTCCGAGTGGCAGCGGGGGCGCAAATTCCCCGGCCCCAAATACCTCCTCCAGCTCGGCAAGCTTCTTGGTCTCAGGTTCAATGACCTCGTGGAAAAGGATATGGTGGCCGAGCCGGTCGTTGCCTATCGGCACAAGGCGCATGTCAAGGAGAACGACGCGGATGCGCTCCGCAGCCGAAGCATCGCCCGCGCGGTCAGACTCCTTGTCCCCTTCCTGCCCTTCAACCGCCTCGACGCTCCGGTACGCTACATAAAACCGCAGGCAGACGAGGCCTACATCGCGGAGGCTGCCAGGGAAGCCCGTTCGTCCATGAACCTGGCCGGGGAGCGCGTGGAATTCAAAGACATCATCAAGCTCTTTGGAAATCTCAAGACAGTTCTCGTCCCGGTGCTGTGGGGGAAGGCGGGGAGTCGAGACAATGGCTTGCATGTCTTCCTGCCCGATTCCGAAACCAGCGTGGTGTTCCTGAACCTCGACGTCCACCTTCACGATTTCAGGTTCTGGATACTCCATGAATACGCCCACGCCAAACTGCAGGGGGCCATCGGCGGGGAAGCGGAGGAAGGATTCGCAGAGCGCTTCGCTGCCCTTGTGCTCTTTCCTGACAAGCTGGCCCAGGCGGCCCTGGATCGGGTTCGCCGCGCGCGGAGCGAGGGGGGACGGATCAGGGCGGCTATCGAGATCGCCGAGGAACTCGGGATTTCCCCGGTGACGATCGCGAGCCGCGTGGATGAGCTCTCACGCATGCGCGGCGAGGGGATTCTGCTCGGCGCCGCCATTCACGCCGCGACGGCCAACTTCAACAAGCGGCACAAGCTCGTGTCCGAAGCCCTTTTCGGCGCGGAGCCGATCGAGGCCGCAGACCTGATCCGCGTCGCGGAGTCCATTTTCCAGTGCGGACTCTACGAGGCACTCAGGCGCTATCTCGCCGAGCACCCCGATTCGGAGAGCATGATCGCGGCGTCCCTCGGCATCGGCGCCATGGACGCGAAGGCGGTGCGCGATGCCCTCCGAACATAGGTGACAGCGCGCTGGCTTATAGTCATAATGACCATGTAGGAGGCCGATCATGGCCGACATCAACGTTTCCATCCACGAGCTCAAGGCGAGGCTTTCGGAGTTTCTGGGACGAAGTATCCACGGCAAGGAGCGCATCATCATCACGCGGCGGGACCACCCCATCGCCATGATCGTGCCGCTCGAGGACGATTCCGCCGGTCGCGGGAAGGGTCTTGCGGACGTGGATTGGTCGGCCTTCGCGGAGGTCGCCGAATTCGTCGAGCAGGCCTATACCGCGCGTCAGGATGACGGGCACCGTGAAATACCTTTTTGACACCGACAGCATCTCCGTATTGATGCGGGGACGGGCGCCAGCGGGTTTCATCGATCGGCTCAGCGCCACGAAGGGCATGGGCCAAGCGATTTCCGCAGTCACCGTCTACGAGGTGTACTTCGGCGCGTGGCGCAGTCCCGAGCCGGAACGGTTCATCACGATTTTCGAAACGAAGGTCCTGCCCCTCGTGGAGGTGCTTTATTTCGACGATACGGCCGCGCGAATCGCCGGTAGAATACGGGCCGAACGCGAGCGCGCCGGACGGCCCATCGCCCTGGCGGACCTCCAGATCGCGGCCATCGCCCTCGCGTCGGGGAGTATCCTCGTCACCGGGAACTCGAGGCACTTCGCCGACATCCCGGGACTCGATAGTGAGAATTGGTTGGAATGAAGACTCCTTCTGACGTGGACCAAGTTAAGCCATGGCCTATGGCCCCGCTCGGTGCCCTCGGTAGCTGGACTGGCGGAGGCACTCCCCCCACATCGCGAGAGAACTATTGGAAGAATGGAACGATTCCCTGGGTTTCCCCAAAGGATATGAAAGCAGACCGCATCAGCAGCACGATCGATTTCTCACACCATCCGCGATCGAAGACTCAGCAGCTAAAAGAATCGCCAAAGGCTCTGTGATAATCGTCATCCGGAGCGGCATTCTTCGCAGTGTCTTGCCGGTGGCTGTCGCTGGCGTCGATGTCGCCACCAACCAAGATCTCCAATCGATCACTCCGGATGAGGAAATAATATCGGAATTTCTTTTTTGGGCATTGCGCGCATTCGAGACTCTTGCGGCGTATCACCGCTCACAACACTGATGTTAAGATATCACTCCGGGAATACATCCTTGAGCCCTTGCGAGCCAATGTAGACGCTCCCGATGCCACCGAGGAGATACGCCACCCTCAAGGCTTCAGCGATTTCCTCTTTCGTGGCTCCTGCCTTCATTACTTGGGATGCCAGAGACCGAACCCCATTGGTGACTCCATGGGCGGCATCATAGGCCATAGCTATCAGGAGCTTCATCTTTCGGGGCAGGGCTCCATCGGCGTACACAAACTCTTCGGAGGCCTGCAAACAATCCATTTTCAAGCCTTTGAATTTCCGGGAAAGTGGTGCATAATGAAAGGGATAAAGTAACTGAGACAAAGGGAAAATATGATGACCAAGCTTATAAGATATCTTCTCCCCATTCTTGCTCTTGCAATTTTTGTGCTCTCTATTGCGACAGGGTGCAAAAGCCCAGTAACCTCAGAAGACACATATTCAGTCACCTATAACAGGAATGGCAGCTCAAGCGGTAGCATACCCTCTGACTCCCACAAATATATCCTCGGGCAGACTGTCACCGTTCTTGGCAATACTGGGACCTTGGCGAAAACGGGCTTCAGTTTCAATGGCTGGAACACCAAAGCAAATGGAACAGGCAATACCTATCCTCAGGGTTCAACGTTTACCATGGGTGGAGCTGATGTAGGCCTCTATGCCTTATGGACGGTAAATACTACATTCACGGTCATTTACAACGAAAGTGGGAAAACAGGAGGAAGCGTTCCCATTGATACGACGAACTACCAGTCTGGTCAGACAGTCACGGCAATTGGCAATACTGGTTCCCTCGCAAAGACAGGCTCTACATTCGTGGGATGGAACACTGCCGCTGATGGCTCAGGGACAACCTATTCTCAGGGACAGAGCTTTGCCATGGGTAGCGCCAATGTCCTTCTCTTCGCAAAATGGACAGCCAACGTATACACGGTGACCTTCGACAGCCAGACTGCCACGATAGCCGCAAGCCCAACAAGCAAGACAGTCACATTCCCAACAACTACCATCGATGCACT
>CAIJMU010000064.1 GCA_903821875.1 uncultured Spirochaetota bacterium | reverse complement strand
GCCTCGAGGTAGCGGAGGCCTCCCCCGAACTCATTGAAATCAACCAGGAGTTCATCCCGACCCGTCGCCGATTCGTGGGCCTTCTGGAAACGACCGATATCCCAGACATGGAATTCCGCGGGTTTGCCGGCCAGGCTCTCTGACGGGAGATCCCTGCTCCTCCACGATAGAACCTTGTCGGAAACCAGGTAGAGCCGGATCCTCTCTAAGTCTTCATACCATTTGGTGATGTCGAGGGCTAGACCGAATCCGTGCTCCGCCTCCTCGATGGTGCCGTCGGTGAGGCGCCCCATCACAGCCTCCTCGAAGAAGCCCTTGAGCATCCCAAAGCCCTTGTCAACCTCGGTGCGCCCAAAGCTCTCCATATCCTCGGTATCCGCGAAATCTGCGATCACAAGGGAAAGCGAGTTGTCACATTCATCCCAAGCGTAGCCATCAACGCCGATCCGCCGGTTGCGTTTGCCACTCCCCTCGAAGTGGCAGGTCTCGAAATCCTGGAGCTCCTCGGCTTCCTCAAGCCGCCGACCTGCTTCGGTCACGAAGCAGGTCCGTGTGAACTCGCGCCCAGCGTCGGCTGCTGCCCTGATATTCGAAAGGACCTCGCGCCTGAAATCCTCAATTTCCATGACCACTTCCTTTTTGATTCATGATACTTCCATCCTTAGAGTCCGGATTCACCCTGCCTGATCGCCCTCGTCCTCAAGCTCGTCATCCTCGGGCTCATCCGCTTCCAGCATATTTCTGAACTCGACAAGGTTTACCCGATAGGTCAAGGTCTCACTTTCCGCGGAGAGTCGCGGGAAGCTCAGGCCGAGAGCGCACAGGGGGAGCCCTCGCTTGCGCGGCTCGATGATGTCCAGGAGTGATTCACTATCCTCGAGGAAATGCACCATAAGCAGTGGGCGCTCCCTGACCTGCCGGTAGGCATGATCTGGAATGCTCTTCTTCCCCTGATTCGCGGGATCAGCGAAAAAGCAGGCTTCGGCATCCTGCTGTAGCGCAGCCGTAAGTCCCTCTTTCTCTACACCGCGGGAACCAACACGCATATTCTTGGAGGATACAAGGATGGACTTCGTTTCCTTGGCATGCTTGAGTTTACGCCTTTGACGGTGCACTTTGATCTCCGTCCCGGATTCTGAAATCCCGCCTTCGCCACCTGGTATTACCACATCCCAGGTCCGCATCTTGGGATCCGTCGCAGCCCTGATGAAAATGGCGAGGTCATGGGGCTGGAAGGAGAGATTGAGTGGATAGGCAACAAAAGACTCCAGGAACTCCGCGACCAAAGAGGGGTCTACCTGGGTCCAGAACGGGTTGGTCTTCCCCTCCACCCAGCTCGCCTCCGATAACCGCAAGCGCTCGAGGAAGCGCAAGGTGGCGCGATGGTTGGCCTCGAGATGTCCCTCGTCGGCATAAAGGCGAGGCGTCTCTACAAGCCGATTGCTCACAGAAAGGATCTTTGTGATCTCGTAGCTGTGCCGCATCTTGTTCCGGGCGGTAATAAGGAGTGACTCAGGATGCGCGCGCACTTTGAGACCGAAATCGATTGGCTTCAGCCTGGATTTCTGCATCCACTTGATTTCGTTCCGTAGTTCCTCAGCCGCCTCTGCGATGTGGCCATACCAGCCAATCGCCTCCTCGCCCATCCAGATCCGAAAGAGATCGGCGTAGCCGTCACGAAAACCGAACCAGCGCCCCATCTGGAGCAGGGTGTCGTACATCTGGGTATTGCGATAAAAGTAGCTGACGCAGAGTCCCTCGAGAGTCAGGCCTCGGGACAAGCTATTCCCGCCGATTGCAATCACCCGCAGGCCATCATCCCGGTATTGGGAATAGTCGAGGCTCGCTGCACCTGTCCGTTGGTTCACGGCTCGGACTGAAATTGGCTGTGCCGCTCTGTTAAGGCTGGCGAGAATAGAGGTCCAATCCTCGCCGCAGTCGGCGTACTCTTCCTCCCAGAGCCTGTGCAGTTCAGCGATGGTGTCGAACCGCTCAGCTTCCCGTTCAGGAAGACCAGAATAGTTCCTGAGGTCGAGCTGGATCCGGTAGAGCAGATCCTTGACTTCTTCCTTCACTTGCTCCTGCACGGCTGTGAACTGGCTGACATTTACCAACATCGAGCGATGCTTGAGAGAGAGGGGACGGAGGTCGAGGATGACATTGACGAGCACGAAGGTCCTCAGCGCTTTTGTCAAGGATTCCGGCAGGCTGGCAACCGTTTGGCTCGAGCGGTGTCCCCTAGGGAGCCAATCATCGGCGTCATCTATTTCCCGGAGGCACTGCCCGCTCGCCTCTTCACCGAAGATGGAGAGCGCCCCGAGATAATTGCTGGGCGATTCCAGACCGAATACGAAGTGCCTGGGGAAGAGGTCATCGCCGAGCATTTCATCAGTACTATCAGGATTGATGAAAATATTCGCGAAAGGTGTGGCTGTGTAGCCGATGTATGTGGAGCGGGGGAATACGACCAAGAGTTTTCTTATAGCTGCGTTGATCGCGGAGGCTTTCTCCCTGCTCGTGTTGACCGAAGCAGAATCAGCCTCGTCATCGATCAAAAGCATAGGCTCATCGATTGTGCCGCCGTCATTCGAGTTATAATTCAGAAGCCACGCGGTCAGGTTGTCCAAGATTTGCCGATTCTTCTTGACAACAAGAATAACCGGCTCATGCATGGATTGGAGCCGGAAGCCAAGCTGGTTGACCATATTTGTCCGGAAATCCGACAGTGTTGAGGTGAAGACGCCAGCACTCCTGGCCCTGGCGATCCTGCCTACACCGATCTCGCGCCGGCTCTGGGAGCGCGTAAGGATTCCTGCGCTATCAAGCCCCACAAAACCCGCGTCGAGCCTGCCTTGAGTCTGGCGCCTCAACATTTCCAATGTGCCTGTCAGGATGATTATCAGGCGATAGCCGGCATCTGCTGCCTTGCATACGAGCCCTGTATAATTGGAGGTCTTCCCGGATTGCACGTCTCCCATGACCAGACCGCGACGCGGCCACCCATTGAAAGAGGCAGGATTCCCGACGAGATCGAGGATCTCTTCGGCTACTTGGTCGAGAGCACTGACTGATTTTGGCCCGAGTCCGTTTTGAAGGAGGTAAAGGCGATAACGGTCCCAATAGAAGGGAGTGATGTCAGCCTTCCTGGATGCGACCCAAGGACGATAGTCCTCGATCACGCGGCTCGAGGGGCCCACTTCCACACGTAGCGCTGCTTTGATCCGCTTGAGGAGCTCTTCGTACTCTTCATCAGTCACTGTGTATAGCGGATGCGAGCCCCGCAGTCCTTTGGCCAGACCCTCGATGTCTGCGTCAGTCGGAATAGCATCGGGGGTAAGCGAAATCATGATTACTGCTTCCAGTCTTTGGGCATTATCAGTCATGGCAGAACTCCTCCACGAGTTTCCTGGAAAGCTCAGGGTAGTAGCTGAAAGGCTCGCTCAGGTGAAGCGTGGCGAGGAGACCATTACGTAACGGATTGTCCGGCTCAAGGCCACTGAGAAGACCTTCAATAATGCTCCGCAACCTGCCTGCCTCGTCATCAAGCTTCAAGATGCGCTCCTCGGAGGCCATGTCCACGTAGAGTGACTCCACCGGGAAAGCGGATTCAACGATCCTGAGTACCGCTTCGAAGCGCGCAGAATCCGCCTCGGACAGGCTTTCCCGATAAGACTTGATGGCGGGATGGTCGCGGTTGACGTCATAGCGGACTGTCCCCCCATGATAAACCCGGTTCCATCCATGCTCTATCTCATGGCAACGTTCTTTCCTTCCTCGGAGGACGTGGGTGTCCTTGCTCTGCTCGCGGATCCGTTCTACAGTCCGCGCGAGCTGACTCCGCACGATCTCGGGAGGACTGGCAATGGACTTCCTGATGTCGAGGACCCAGAGGTGGTCAAGGGCATTGGGAATATCGACCTTCACCCGAGCGAGTCGGCTCAACTCATCCTTTCTCGCCAGCCTGAACCAGGTCCCCCAGATTATTAGTCGAGCATTGCGGTAGACATAGAACCCCTGTAAGCTCCGGATTCCCTCCTGCCCGCCCAGTGAATTCCGTTCCAGCCCGCCCATTCGCGCAGGGTGGGGAAGAATATAGGGCTTTACGCGGATGACCTGACCTTCAATCTTGAAACTGTCCTCTGGCATCCGCTGTGTAAGGGAGTTCGATTCTAAAAAGGGACTGGCAGGATCAATAGCTATATTATTAATAGATATGCGGATATGTCGGAGACCTGTCTCTCCCTCTAGGAAGCGATGGAAGACCAATGCAAGGTGCTGCCGAGCATCATTGATCTTTTCACCCAGCGCGAAGCTGGGATCCAGGTCGCCAGCTAAAAGGCGATCCAAGCCTTGCCAAAGAACAAGGGTTCCCTTTTTCCTCGCTATAAGGGCTTCAAAGTGCGGGATCGCTGCCATATCTTCTGCTTCGAAAGACAAAAGCACCCAGGAATTCCGTTCGTTCACGAGGTCCATGTCCCAGCAACGGCCTGAAACGATGCCGTCTCGTTTAGTTAGGACAGTAAGCCTCCGACACTGCGATAGCGAGG
>CAIJMU010000063.1 GCA_903821875.1 uncultured Spirochaetota bacterium | reverse complement strand
TGCCGCAGTACATGGACGCGCTGGCCTACGCTGCGATCATCAGCACGCCGATCGAGCGTTGACGCGTTCGAGTCGACAATGGCGCCACTGATCGGAGCGGGCCACTCCGAAGCTGACCGTGAAAGTTGAAAGTCGGGTTTGGAGAAGAACGAGGCCCTCAATGTGAGCAGCTGTGTCCTGTTTCGCCATGTCCCGCACAGCCAAGGCCGGTATCGACGATCGCCCCGCGCGCAAAGGCAAGGGCAGCGGTCCTTGCGTCTCCCGAAGCTCCCCTGATCACCGCGATTCCGCTGGCACCGAGTAATCGGACAGCGCCTTCGCCCATATTGCCAGCCACTAAATGCGTGACGCCAATGCTGGCCAGCTCCCCCGCGATCCCTGACTTGCAGCCACAGCTTTCCGGAGAAGGCAGGGTGGCTTCAGCCACCAGGGCATCCCCCTCGACACGAAACACAAGGAATTCCTTGCAGTGACCAAAATGCTCGTCGATGCTGCCATTTCGCGCTGGTACGGCAATTTTCATGGAACGCTCCTTGGATATAGTGATTTTAATTAGCATATGCCCATTTGGCCTCGCGTGCAATAGGGCGCATCGATAAGCCCGGGACAAGGCACCAGGCGCGGTTTTTTTGCCGCTACCTGCGTGCCTGGGACGCACCGCCTCACACCCGCCGAACGCGCGTATCTGCGCGCCATGGCCGAGCTCGGTCCCAGACCACACCGCTCCGGCGACATAGCCGTTGAACTTGGAAGGGAGGTCACCTCATTGGGACCAACCAGGGGTAAGCTCATCGCGAAGGGCATGGTCTTCAGTCCGAGCCATGGCGACACGGCCTTCACCCTGCCGCTCTTCGATGAATTCATGAAAAGGATCATGTCTGGAAATTTCTGGCGAGAGTAATGGCGCGCACGACTCCATGAGCATGAATCCCGCCAGAGAGTCGGAGATGCGACAATCCTCGAGCGTGACGTCCTCGCTGAAAATGCCACGGACCCCATAGCGGAGATCTGAGCCCCATGGCTCCGTCGCCCATTTCCTTGGGATGGATCTTATCTTCTCACCTTCTCATCTCCGAGCGAGGAAGAAATAGGAGTCATCACTGTCTTTCTGGAGGACGGGCTCCATGCCCAGGCTCCGAGCCCTGGCAGCGAGCTCCTCGACGGGGGGCAGGGGCAGGGAGATCGCCGAAGCCGCCCCTCCATGCTCCCGATCGATCGCCAACCTGCCTTCGATGTGCGCGACAAGGAGCAATCCCCCGGACCTGAGGTTGGCGCAAACAGACAGCCAGAATCCCTCCGGGTCGAGGAAATGGGGAAAGCAGGAATAGGCGATGATGCAGTCGAAGGGATCGGACGATCTCCATGAGACAAAGTCGCCCATCTCGTGAAGCAGGTTCGGCCCCTGGTGCCTCGCGCGCGAAGCCTCGATCATGAGGGGCGAAAGGTCCAGGGCGACGACCTCTCCCTTCGGGCCCACCCTCTCAAGGAGGGAATCGAGGAGGACGCCCGTCCCGCTGCCGACATCCAGGACACGGGCAGCGGAAATGTCCCCGAGGAGGTCGAGCACAGCGGCGACGCGCTCTGGCGGATGCGTTGTTATCTGGTCCCATCGCCCGGCGCGGGCGTCGAAGAACTCACGAATCGTAGTATCCATCGCGCTTTCCGGTCTTCAGGCGGAACCCGGGAGCTTGGGCCAGGTGACAATCCCGTGGCTCCCGTCGGTGAACGCGAGGTGGATGCTCTTGACCTTGCCCTTCAGGACATTGCGCGCACTGAGTTTCATGGGGGCTCCTTTCTATGGTAGCGAGAATAGCCGTCGCCCCCAGCAATGGCAAGGAAACGGAGTCAATGCTCCCCCACAGGGTCGGCGCATCGGAGAATCCCGATCTCGATTGGCCGTCAATCGCATCCGTGTCCGTGCTCCCGTTCGACGAGGACGATCCTCCCCTCCTTGTATTTCCCGACGATTCCGAAGGTGGAAAGGAGAGCCTCGGCGGTGAGTACCTCCTCGCCCTTCCCGTAGGCCACGACTCGATGCGCGAGGAGGAGGGTCTGGTCGCAGGCCGCCGCCTCTTCGATGTCATGGGTGGCGATGATTGTCGAGACTCCCCGCTTCGCCAGATCACGGACATGGCTGCGATAGGTCTCGCGCGAACTGGCGTCAATGTTGGTCGCGGGCTCGTCGAGAAGGATGAGTTCCGCCTTGTGCGCGAAGGCCTGGGCAATGAAGACCCGCTGCCTCTGCCCCCCTGACAGGGTGTTGAGGGGCCGCATTGCGATTCCGCCGAGGCCCATCAGGTCGATGGCCTCCTCGACCGCCTTCTCATCCTCGGCTGTCAGGCGACCAAGCAAACCATGCGCGGCGAAACGGGACATGCGGACGACTTCGATGGCGCGGAGAGGAAGCATGAAGCTCGAAGGGTGGAACTGTCCCATGTAGGCGACGCGCCACGGCTGCGCAAGAGGAGGGCCTCCGAGCACCTCAAGGGAGCCGGAAATTGGCTTGAGGAGACCGGCGATCGTCCGAAGCAAGGTGGTCTTTCCCGATCCATTGGAGCCGACGAGGGCGAGCAGCTCTCCCTTGGGGAGAATGAGGTTGATATCGGCGACGATAGTCTCTCTCCCATAGCCGACGCTGAGTGCGCGAGTGGTGACAGCAGCTTTCGAAGGACCCTGGACAGGCTGTCCTTTGCGGTTCTCGGGGCGGTTACTGCCCATGCTGCCCTTCCAGGTTGCCCCTCACCGGCGGCCTCGTCAGACCCAGCAGCTGCTTGGCCGCGAAGAGGAGGAAGAAGAGGCCCGCAGCCACGAGCGTGACCGTCGCTCCAGCTGCGAGGTTGAGGTGATAGCTCGCGAGGAGGCCGGCGTAGACCGAAAGGATGCCCAGCACTGAGGCGACCAGCATCATGGTGGTGATCTTCCGGGAGAAGAGCGCTGCTCCGGCCGCTGGGGCGAGAAGCATGCCAAAGACAAGGAGGGTTCCGACCGTGCGGAAGGACACGACTACCGTCACTGCGACCAGGAGGAGCATGATCGAGTGATAGCGCCTCGCAGAATAACCGGAGACCTCGGCTTGCTCCGCACTGAAGCAGAGGAGGAGGAAGGGACGGTAGCAGACAAGGGCCGTGATCGCGATGGCTACCGTGGCTCCGAGCTGGAGCAGGATCTCGCCCGTCCTTATGCCCAGGATCTCTCCGAAGAGGATGTGGACAAGATCGCCTGAGAAGGCCTGCGATCGGGACACGATGACCACACCGAGGGCGAGCATGGCGACGAAGAGGAGCCCGATTACTGTGTCCGAGCTCAGGTTGGACCGTCGAGTGATGAAGCCGATGCCGAGGACCATCGCGAGGGCTCCAACCGCTGCACCGAGCATCCCGGGGAACCCGAGGAGGAGGGCGATCGCCACGCCTGGCAATACTCCGTGCGCCAGCGCATCGCCGATAAAGGCCAGACCCCGAAGCACGACCAAGGTGCCGACGATCCCGCAGGCGATCGAGACAAGGATCCCGGCGATGAGGGCGTTGGCCATGAAGACATTCGAGGAAAACGGGGAGATGAAGATCTCCATCATTGCCTGAGTGCGCCGATGATGACGGCGGAAAGATCGCGCGCGAAGGTGAGGTAAGACCCGTCAGCCGGCATAGAGTGCGTCTTTAGGGGGACGGCCGTGATGCCGGACTCCTTGGCGAGCGCCTCGACGGTCCTGGCCGGTGTCCCGATCTCTGTAAAAATAACCTTCACCTGGTTCTCCGCGATGAGCCTCTTGAGAGCGACGAAGTCGGCGGCGGAGCTCTCTGCCTCGGTCGTGAGGCTCGGAACGACCGCGCCGACGAGCGTGAAGCCGTAGCGCTGGGCAAAGTAGCCGAGGGACTCGTGGCCTGTGACCAGCTTCCGCTGTCCAGGCCTTAGGGCTGCGACGGCGGTGCCTATCTCCCTGTCGAGGCCATCGAGCCTCTTCTCCAGATCAGCTGCCCGCGCCGAGACATCGAGTCCGAGCTCCGTCTTCAACTCCGGCGTCAGCGCCACGACCATCGCCTTGACCGCGACCGGATCTGTCCAGAGGTGGGGGTCCTCTGCGCCGACAGCCTGGTCCGGGTCACCCGAGGGAATGCCTTCGCCCGCGCCGACCCTGCGAATAGTGATGCAGTTTGATACGGTGAAAAACTTCACCCCGGCTGAGCGCGCCTGGTCGAGGGCCTTGCCCATGCCCCCTTCGAGCCCGAGCCCGTTCTCGACGACAAGATCCGCCTTCGTAAGGCTCTCGATGTCCTTGGCCGAGGGCTCCCATTCATGGACATCCAGTCCATTCGGTATCATGACCCTCACCGTAGCCAGGTCGCCGACGAGCTCATGCACGATGGAACCGAGCACGGAATAGGTCACGACGATGGTCTTTTTCCCAGCGGCGGAGGCGTGTTTGGATGGCGTACAGGCAGGGATCATGGCAAACATTCCGAGCGACACGATGATGAGGACAGATGGTCGATTGCGCATTCGAATCCTCCCTTCAGGCGTGGGCTGGGGCTGGTTCGGAGGTAGTGGAGGAGTCGCACTGGACGTAGACGGCCTGGCACTCGCCGCAGGTTTCCACCCGGTGGTGCTCGGCGAAGCGCTTCCAGTGTCCCTGCTGTTCGGGGGTCAGCACGCCTGTGCCCTGGCAAAGCGGACAGCTGCTCTCGAGCGCGCCGAGAATGGCCTTGCGTATGAACTCCGACTTGTTGGGCATGCGGTTGATCAGCTCGGCGAGAGAGGGTTCGACCTTGAATGTGATGAGATCTGTTTTCGCGGCACCCATGTTCACCCCCGGTAATACTTCGTAATATAGATTACAAAGTATTACCGGTCAAGTCTGGCGAGGTCACTAATAGTCGTAGAGGTGATTGAAAGTGAGAAGGAGACAGGCTTCGAGGCCTACTTTACATATCTATATATTTACTTTTAATGGGACTCCTGCTATAACGGTCATATGCCCTTAGTTACCGGAGGTCTTGAATGATCAAACATTCGCTTGCCCTTGCAGCGACACTCCTTATCGGGATAGCTGCCCATGCGGCCCAATCCAGCTGTGTCGCCTGTCATACAAATCCCGCCAGGATACAAGCCCTGTTCATCCCACCCTCGGTCGCCGCCTCCGAGGCGGAGGGCTGAGCGGGTCCACCTCCCCCGGTTCGGGCGGAAGAGTTATACATGGGATACGTCATTGACGCGTCCCTGACCGAAAGCGATGTGCATCTCAGCCAAGGTTGCGTCACCTGCCACAGCGGAAACGAGAACGCCGCCACCCGCGACCTTGCCCACGTCGGGCTGGTCAAGCGCCCCTCCGACGACACCGATCTCTGTGGATC
Source organism: uncultured Spirochaetota bacterium (assembly GCA_903821875.1). Taxonomy (GTDB): domain Bacteria; phylum Spirochaetota; class Spirochaetia; order Treponematales; family Rectinemataceae; genus CAIJMU01. The sequence continues at coordinate 47,503 of CAIJMU010000063.1, read as the reverse complement.
CTGCCACGGCGATATCGCGACCAATTACTCGAAGTCCCTCCACTTCACCACTGTCGGGATGAAGAACGGAGTGCGGCCACGCCTGTCCGCGACGGACATCAAGGCCTTCGACGGCAAGGTCTTTGTCCAATCCTGCAACTCCTGCCATGCCTCCTGCGGCGACTGCCACGTCAAGGGACCGACAGTTTCCGGCATCAGCACGGGCCTCATCCAAGGGCACCGCTTCGTGCGGAAGGACGACGCCAAGACCTGCGCAGTTTGCCATAATGGCCGGGTCTACCCCGAGTTCACCGGGGAATATGGCGGGAATGCCGACGTGCATTATCAAAAGGGAATGACCTGCACCGACTGCCACAAGCCTGCCGAGCTGCATGGTCCGGAGGCCTCCGTCCCTGGACGCAAGGCCCTGGCCGAAAAGCCTAGTTGCGTCGGTTGCCACAAACCGGAAGCGGCGAAGACCGATGCGGCGAAAACGGCCCATGCGACGCACGCCGGCAAGGCGAGCTGCTCGGCCTGCCACTCCTCAAGCGAATATCGCAATTGCTACGGTTGCCACCTTGGCGCGGGGGCGACTTCGGTCCCCGGTCTCATCCTCGGCGACAACCCACGCAAGGCTGGCCAGCTCACCACGCTCAGGCACATCCCCACCGTCCGGGATACCTTCGCCCCGGCAGGAATTGCCCAGTCCAATTACGACTCCCTGCCCAACTACTGGGATGCAGTTCCTCACAACACCAAGAAACGGACCGACCGCACCCGCGACTGCGCTGCCTGCCACGTAGCGCAGGCTCATTTCCTCAAAGAATCGGACCTGCCGGTCGGCGGGTCAAAATCCAACCAGGCCCTCATTTTCAAGTTTGACAAGTAGGAGAGTGTAGCGTGAAGAAGTTCCTCATTGCCCTCATCGGTCTCTCAGTCCTCGCCCCGATGGCGATGGCCCGGGACATTGCCTCGGTCGTTGACGCCACCTGGCTCGAAGCCAACCTTGCCAATCCCAGGCTCGTTGTCGTGGACATGCGCAAGGTCGAGGACTACAAGGCAGGCCACATCACCGGCGCGGTCAATGTCATCGGCGCCAGCGTCTATGTGAAGGCCGGCGATGTCCTCAACGAGGTACCCCAGGCCGATGACCTTACCGACGTACTCCAGGCAGCCGGCATAAACGCCGACTCCCAGGTTGTCGTAGTCGATACCGACACCAGCGCTCGCCTCGCCTGGGCTACCCGCGTGGGCTGGACCCTGAAGTACGCAGGTCTCGAAAATGTCGCCATCCTCGACGGCGGCTACGCTGCCTGGACCAAGGCCAGCAAGCCGGTCCAGACCGACCCTGTCGCAGCAAAGTCAGGAAGCTTTGTCGTAAAGTTCAATCCTGCATTCTTTGCGGACAAGGCCTATGTCATGGCCGCCAAGAAGGCCCAGATTGTCGATGCGCGGACCTACGATACATACTTCGGCGTCTCCAAGTCAGCTACCACCGCCCAGTTCGGCCACTACGCAAGCGCCTGGCCCCTGCCCAGTACCTGGATCGCCACCGCCGATGGCTTTTTCAAGCCCAAGGCCGACCTCGAATCCATCGCGGCCAGACTTGGCCTCGATCCCAAGGCCGAGACCATCGTCTACTGCGACACCGGCGTCGCCGCATCGACCTGGTGGTGGATCATGTCCGAAATGCTCGGATGGAAGAGCGTGCGTAATTTCGACGGTTCCTCGCAGGTGCTCGCAGCCGATCCCTCGGTCAAGTACATAGCCGGAACCTGGCGCTGAACCAAGCCCTCTTGGTGAAGATTATCTCTGCCCCCGGAAATGCCTCCGGGGGCTTTTTTATGAGTGCCTTTTGGGGCTGGCCTTAGGGGAGCCCTTTAGTGCGCTTAGCCCGCCAAGCCCCAACCCTGGCCTTGCGAAGGAATTCGGTTGCCCCCATAGCCCACCGTGAACCACGAAGCTCTTCGGGCTCAGCCCCCTTTCTTGCACCTCACGCATCGGTTCTCATCCATTACAATTAGGCACGCCGTGCCTCCTTTTCCCTAGGTAATCCCAAGGTACCGACGGTACCAGCCGAGGCGCTTCGCCCATTTGCGGATACTCAGATATCTGGCATGTGCCTTTTTTGAGTCAATCGGTTGGCTTACATGAACTGAGCGCCTGAACGATGATGCCAGGAAATCGAGCCTGGGCTAATCGTAAGCCTTTCTTGTCGCCTCATCGGCCAGGGTCGGCTCGAGGAGGACTTTCCAGCAGGGCTCCGACCAGGTCCCGAGCTTTCCGTGGATCAAGCGGTACTTTTCGGGGATGGGGTGGGTTCCCACGATTACTCGAACCTTGTAGCGCGCTTCCATGAAACGGGAGAAGTAGTCGATGCTGGGGCAAGGAGGATAGCCAACCAAGAGGCCGGTCGCGAGGTGAATGACAGTCGCGCCGTTCTTGACCATTTCCTCGCCCGCGTACTCGATTGCTCCGCCGGGACAGCCCCCGCAACTCGTAAATCCAACGAGTTCCACCTCTACGCCGTGGTAGGCAGAAAAGGCTCCCTCCCTCGCCCTGAGCGCGCGGAAGCACTTCCCTCCCGCACAGGTCCGGTAGCGGTCGCAGATGATGATTCCAATTTTGCTCGTGTCTCCCATGATTGCCTCCAAGGATTTAACCTAGGCCTCAGTCAGATTATTGTCAAAGGCCAAAATTGAAGCTGATTGGCAAGCCTTCAGTTCCAAGGAATCTGCGCTATCGGAATATCGAAAGTTGACAAGCCTGACCCTGCTTTCGAGGGTTCCGGGACCTCTCAGTCCGGATGAAGGCCCCCCAGTCCCCCGAGCGTTGAAGGACCTCGATGTCATGGAAGTCCTCGCTGACGAGTGCGATCTTGGCGGAGTGGAGACCCCCGAAGCTGATGGCCTTGTGGCTCTCGCGGTCTTCAAAAGCGCTGGTCGCGTCTGGCGCAATGGCAGCTTCGACTCCTATCTCTTCCATATGCCCGCACCACAGGAAGAAGCTCGGAAAGATGCACGCCCGAGCCTCAGCGCCGAATCCCGTCTATTGGGAAACTCCTCGAGCTCGGTGAATTTTCCGCGTATTTCCTCCTCCAGGAGGAACTTGCCACTCTCCGCCAGAGGCTTGCGAACGCAGGCCCGCTTCATGGCTGCTTTTCCCTGGATGAGGAGGCACTCATTAAAGCGCTCCGTGTGAAACTGGCGCACCAAGCTTCGAGGCGAGACCAGCCCGTGCTCAACGGGAGCGCTGTGCTCCAGCATACGAATCTCGGGCGCTCGCCCATCGGTCGCGAGGAATGGCTGGCCGCCGTCATCCTGGCCCTCTCCGGCGCACAGTTTGTCGTATTTAGTACGACATACATCACTACGACCGAGGATTTTCCGGCGACCTTCGCGTCGTAACTCGCGCCGCGATGCCCGTGACGACTTTGCCCTAATTAAGAATATATCCGGCAGCAGTTGCCGTGGACATTTACGGACGATCCCCGAGGCAACTGCAGTTGTCGACCGATCAGACTGTCATGCGGTAGAGGGTCATGTGGTCGAGTTCGAGGGTCTCGACCTCGTGGAAACCCGCTAGCCCGGCCAGCTCGGCGACCGCATCCGGCCTCAGCCTGTGTCCGAGGGGCGGGCCCTGACTGTCGTCGCGGTAGGGCCATTCCAGGACCGCCACCCTAAGCCGGGCGACCCTCCTGGCTTCGCGGAGGACGCCGAGCGGGTCGTCCGCCTCGTGGAGGACATGGCCGAGAAAGACAAGGTCGTAGGCCAGCTCGTCGCAGGGGAGGTCCTCGGCTCCCGCTTCCAGGAAGATCGCCCCTGGAACGATATCGCGAGCAATAGTGAGCAACTCGGGAGCGAGGTCGACGCCTGTGACCGTGAGGCCCGCCGCGACGAAGGCCTCGGCGAAGACTCCCGTGCCGGTTCCCACGTCGAGGGCGGAGCGGACCGCGAGCCCCGAAAGGCAGAGCTCCAGCACGCGCGGCAGCTCGAGTCGCGCGAGTCGTGAAGACGATCGGAGCCGCGTGGCGTCACCGTGGAACACGCGGGATGGGTCATGATGATCGGCCATGGTCCTTCCTCCAGCTATACAGGACAGCGATGGCAATTTCCGGAAATGCCAACAATGGGAAAGCGCTGGGACTGGCGCCTGCAGGAGCCGGAATGGCACAATCCCCAAAACCCAGGGACGAGGGTCCCCTGAGCCCGATCAATCTCGAGGCCCAGGCCGCGCCGTGCACTCGATTCGACCGAGGCTTCGGATAGACGGAACTTCATATCAATCAGCATGAGTGCGTTCAGCCTGCAAGCGAACGCAGGTATTTCTGCGCCGAGAGCGCCGCGACCGTGCCGTCGGAAACGGCGGTCGTGATTTGCTTGAAGGGCTTGGAGCGAAGGTCACCCGCGATGAAGACGCCCGGCATCTTTGTCTCGAGGGTCATGGGATCGGCCTCGGCGCCGCCCCACCTGTCCGTGGGAAGCTGCCCGGCGAAGAGCTGGGTCTGGGGAACATAGCCGACAAAGACAAAGACGCCGGCGCCGCCCGTCAGGACCTTCCGTTCTCCTGTCTTGAGGTTCTCGACCTCGAGGCCAGAGAAGCCCTTTGTATCGGCGTGGAAGGCACGGGGTTCGTGGCTCCAGAGCACCTTGATTTTCGGGTTCTTGAGAGCCTGCTCTGCCGCTGTCTTGTTGGCCTGGAATTCATCGAACTGGTGAACCATGGTCACGGAATTGACGAACTCGGCGAGGAATAGCGTCTCCTCGACCGCGCTGTTGCCGCCGCCGATGACGTAGATGTCCTTGCCCTCGTAGAAGCGTCCGTCGCAGGTCGCACAATAGGAGATGCCGCGCCCGAAGAGGGCCGTCTCCCCCGGCACACCGAGTTCGCGTGGCTTGGCACCTGTCGCAATTATGATCGCCTTGGCCTTGATGCGACGGTCGTCATCGATGTCGATTTCTTTTTTCGCAAGGTCGAGGCGCACGATCTCGGCTGAGCGGATGATGCGCGCACCCGACTCCTCAGCCTGTTTCGTTACCTTTTCCATGAGGGCATAGCCACCGATCTCGGCCTCGGTACCGGGGTAGTTGGCCACCATGTGCGTCAGGTTAACCTGACCGCCGGGGTTGCCCTGATCGATCATGACTGTGTTGATCATCGCACGTCCGGCGTAGATGCCTGCAGTGAGTCCAGCTGGCCCGGCTCCTATGATGGCGAGGTCGACTTCCTCGATTTTCCGGAGCGTACCGAGGGTCTTGTCGGGGAGGCCGAAGGCATCGACGATAGTCTTTTTCATTTCGCTCTTCTTGATGGCACCGGAGAGGCGAGGCGCAACTTCCTTCCCGTCCTTGTAGAAAAGCAGTGTCGGACTCGACTTCACTCCCAGGGCTGTGGAGTGATCCCGGTCGCCCTGCCTGAAAACCTTGTAGAAGGCGATCTCGCCATGGTAAAGGTCGGCGAAGAACTCGAACTTGGGGGCGAGGGCCTCGCAGGGCGCACATTCCTGCGAAAAGAAGTCAACTATGACGAGTCCCTTCGCCTTGAGGACCTTTGATTCGTAATCAGCCGAGGTGATTTCCTGTGCCATGATATTCCTCCGTAGTTGAGTGGCCGAGTGTTCCCTGCGCCACTGTCGTTACAGTACCATCGCAAGGCTGTTGACGAATGTGATGGTGGTCACCCAGCACGACGATTTTTGTATGAAGCGCAGCACTGCGATAGGGCTTGTCATGGGAAGTTTTTTCCCGCTTGATGAAATAGCTGCCCAAAGCCCAATGCTTGAGTTCTCCGAAGCTCCTGGCGATGCTACTCCACGTCCTCTGTTATATGGGATATTCTCTACATTCGAGGAAATCAATACTTGGCACGGAACCTGCGTACTACAGATGTCCGCCCTTCTGGACGACTATTTTCCCTCAAGGAGTTTCCATGCGCCTTCGCAGTCTCGCCCTCGCTTCGCTACTGGCCGCCTCGGCCGCCTTCAGCCTCTACGCCGCCCCGCCCGCCGACCTCGTTCCCGCCATGGTCGCGCTCGACCGCGCCTACATCCCCGCTCTCGGACTTACCGGCCAGGCCGATCCGGCCAAGGCCAAGATCGCCATGACGACCTTCGAAACTGCCTGGAACGGCTTCAATGCGATCTTCTCCGACAAACCCGGCTTCGATGAGGAATGGACCACTGACCTCACCCATCTCGGCGAGATCGTCGCGATGGCCAAGGCCGCACTCATGGACAGGGGTGAGATGGCCAAGGCCCACGAAATTCTTGAGGGAGTACGCCTCACCCTCCTTGAGTCCAGGAGCCGCCAGAAGATCCCCTACTTCCTCGACAGCCTGACCGACTTCCACGGCTCGATGGAGGTCCTCCTTGCGAATGTACCGGCCAGGCCCCTTGCGGAGTGGAAGGCCAACGAGGAGGCTGTCTTTGCCGCCTACCTCGACATTTCCATCGCCCGCTGGAAAATCGTGAAGGCTCGCGAGGATCTCCTCCCCGCCTACAGGCTCGGAGAAAAGGTCGGCCCAGCCTACCAGGGCCAGTACCAGGCTGTAGCCAGGATCCTGGACAGCATGGCTGCTGCCCTCAAGGGCGGTGACGGCAAGGCCCTCGCCGATGCGACTGCCACGCTCAAGCCAGCCTTCGTGAAGACCTTCTTCATGTTCGGCGACTTTCCTAAGTGACGATGACAGCCATCCAGTTCCGTAGGCGTTCCCACGGAGTCGTCCGCTGGACTATCCTCGCAGGCGTCCTTGCGTGGATCACCTGGGAGATGTACGCCCACATCGCCGTCAGCAAGGTCCACGCTTCTGCCCATGCGCTCTGCCCCTTCGGCGGCCTGGAATCGCTCCTCCGTTGGATCACGCTGGATGGCGCGACGCTTCCAAAGATCTTCTCGGGCACCCTCGGCCTTTTCTTCGTTTCAGTCGGCTCTGCGCTGCTTTTCAAGCGGATTTTCTGCGGCGCGATCTGTCCCCTCGGAACCCTCCAGGATCTGCCCGGCGCACTGGGCGCCATGGTTTTCGGCAAGCGCCGCCCCGTGGTCCCTGCGAAGCTCGACCGCATCCTCCGCTGGCTCAAGTACCCCGTCGCGATCCTCGCAATTGCGATGGCATGGATGACCGGAACGCTCTGGATCAACTCCCTTGATCCCTGGGCGGCCTATGGCCACATCTTCATGCCAGCGGAGGTCGCAGCCAGCATGGTTGGTGGAGCAGTCATCCTCGTCCTCGCGCTCGTCCTTTCGTTTTTTTACGAGCGCGCCTTCTGCAAGTACCTCTGCCCGATGGGAGCCATGGTCGCGGTCGTAGGTCTCGCCTCGCCCTTCAAGGCCCGGCGCAACGCTGAAACCTGTATCAATTGCGCGCTCTGCGACAAGGCCTGTCCGGTTAACCTCGAAGTCTCGAAGGCCAAAGCGGTGACTGACGCCGAGTGCCTTTCCTGCGGAAAGTGCGCGGCTGTCTGCCCTGTGCCGGGAACCCTCGACATGGGCTTTTCAAAGAAGAGCCGAATCAATCCGGCGGTGGCGGTCCTGCTGGGCGCCGGGGCCTTCTTCCTCGGGATCTTCGCGATGCAGCTTTTCGGCTTCGACAGGCTGAGTCCGGCGCAGGAACCAACCCTCCGCGAGCTGTCCAAACAGGCGGGCATGACAGTCGATGAATTCAGGAAATCCTATTCACTGCCCGGCAGCCTGCCCTCGTGGACGAGGTCGAGCGCCATAGAAAACGCCATGCCCCTTTCAAAATTCGCCGAGGTCAACGGCCTTGCGGCCAGCGATCTCAAGCAGCGGCTCGGGCTCGACCCCTCGCTGACCGACAGCACGAGCTGGGGCATAGCCTACGGAAGCGCCAGGCTCGAGGTGATCGCTTCGCTCAACGGCATGGACATCGAAACCTTCAAGAAGGTCTTTGGATTGTCGAAGGACGTCGGCCCGGATACGCCCTTCAGGGAAGTGCGCCTAAGAGTGGAGCTGGTAGCGGACCGTCTTGCCAACGAGGCCGCGCAGGCTGAACACGAGCGACGGATACAGGGAGAGGGCGGACACGAATAGCCCGCCCATGGCTGCGACAAGGCGGAAAATCCGACACGCAAAAAACCGTCGATGCCTTGCGGCGCCGGCGGGTTCCTCGTTAGTTGGTAATCGGTTTCAACGACCCTGTCTGCCCGCCATGGTGCTCTGGAGTGTGCCCATCGGGCAGACCGCGCACCAGCTTCGCGGCTTGAAGACGAGAGCCATGCTGATGGCTATCGCGAAGCTCCCCACGCAGACCCACCAGAAAAATCGGCCGAGGGCAGCGGCATCGGGCCAGAGTCGCATGACCTGTCCCAGGGTAACCATGAGGAGCACCCCGCAGGCCATCGACCTGAACGCGAGCGTCTGAAAAAACGCCGGCAATTGGCGGTAGGCGGAAAAGCGTCCCATGAAGCCCGAGAGGGTGAGGCCGCGGGGGCAGGCTTCGGCGCACAGCCACCTGGTGCGGCGACTGTTCGAGATTACGGCGACTGCCAGGATGAGGGGCACCGCGAGGCCAAGCTCCGGAACGAAGTAGCCGCCCACCATGACTGCCGCCGAAAAGGCAAGCCCCATCCGCGCGCGATTTCGCAGCGCGGGACGGAGGCGCGCCCGCGCAGCGATATGCGGCGCTGCGACGATTGGTGCAGCAGTATGGATGCCGACCGCGCCAGGCCCATCAGTCACGGGCAAAGATCGTACCGTTTCCGATGCCCCGCAGGGTGCCGATGGCGACAACAATCCAGACAATCAGGAGCAGTATTGTGAGTCCGACGAGGATGGGATCGAAGAGGCTCGTCCCGAGAAGCTTGCCGAGGGCTCCTGTCGCCACGGCAAAGGCACCGAGGGGAAAGGTCATCGCCCACCAGGGAAGCCCGAACTGCGCGCGCATGGCCTTGAAGCCGCGACCGATCACCAGGATAGCGAGGAGGAAGCCGAAGGCCGAAAAGCCCCAGGCTGCGATGCCGAGAAAGCCCAACATGCCTACGAGCGAGCTATCGGGGTGGGCAAAGCTGGGGACAGCCTGGGCTGCTGCCAGCTTGGCAAGGGCAATTACTATGACCGCAGTCGGAGCGAAACCGATAGCTGCAGTTGGCGCCATCTTCGGTCCCGGGAGCTCCGCAAAAAGATAGCGGTGGTAGACATTTGCGCCGACGAAAAGGAAAAGTATGCTCCCGATACCGAGGCCGGCCAGGGCCAGGATGTACACGAAGTCCGCGCCTGCGCCCCTCTCCATGTGCTTTACGAGTTCAAGGCCGCCGACAGCGATGATGATCTGCGAGACCGGCGGGATAAACCAGCCGAAGGTAGCGTGGGGCAGCTTGACTTCGGTGGATGCGAAGAGCCTCGAGAGGACTGCCAGGCCGAGAATCCAGATCCCCGCGGCGCCTATTCCGAAGAGCCAGAGCGCGATGGCCGTTGAAAGGGCTTCCCCAAAGAAGGGAGCCCCAAGGCTCAGAAAATCGAGGGCAACAATAATGAAGGCGATGGGCAGGGTCGGAATAAAGCTGCCTGCCACGGGATGGCGGAACTCCTTCGAAAACTCCGCCCAATAAGCGATGGCGCGGAAGCCTGTAATAAGCGTGATGACCACGAGCATCGCGATGGAGAGGAAAAGGAATCCTGCGGCTGCCTCCTTCATCCAGGGCAGAATGGGGGAAGCGAGGGAAAGGGCAATGGGTACTACTGCGGTTCCCATCACCGTGGCGGGCCAGCTCGGAGCGAAGGTCTTTACCACTGTGTTCATCATGACTCCTTGTATCTATGTGCGGGGACAGGGAATGCATGTTCCGGCTCCGCCTCGCCTTCGTTAGAGTGATAATGCCGCTTCCAGAATCGGCCTTCTGTGACGCAGGTCACTTATCAGGCCGGAAATATACAGTATGTTCGCGATGAAGTTCAGCGATACACACGATCCGGAGCCCGAATGGCGTTACCGCCCCGGGTTATGGGAATCCTCAAAGGAGAGATAGCCACATGAAACTAATTCTTACGGCACTGCTGACCCTGTCGGTCGGATTAGCCGATCTAACGGCCCAGACCGCGGTCCAGAAGGGCCCGATTGTCGACAAGGTGCTTTTCAATGCGAGATCCGGGGAGGACCTCGGCCTCATGGATGTCGCAGCCGGCAAGAGCGACCTCTGGAGTTACGGGACTTCAGGCGGCGTCTTCAAGCGCCTCCCGGCCGATGTCAGCTCGAAACTCGAGCCCTACACCGTCTCCGGAGCCAGCTATGTCGGCCTCCTCCTCAATCCCTTTCCCAACAAGGCACCCTACCTCACCGACGCTTCGGTAGACGCCTCGGGAAAGGTCCAATTCAATCCATTGGCTGTCCAGAAGATCCGATATGCCCTCAACTGGCTCATCAACCGGCAGAAGATCGTGGACGAGGTCTTCGAGGGAGCCGGGCTTCCGATGTTCACGCCTGTGGTTCCAGGCCTCCCCAACGCCTCGCGCTTCAGCCTGGTTGCTACAAAACTCGGGATGAGCGACCAGGGCAATGAGCGGCAGGCCCTCGCAGACATCGATGCGGCCATGAACGCAGCCTCTGCCCTGCCCGAACTCAAGGGACGCCTCGTGAAGGGCAGCCCCTATTGGATCTTCGACGGGACAGCGGTAACCATCCGCTTTGTCATCCGCGCCGATGATCCCAATTCCCGCCTTCCCGTCGGGCGCTACATCGCAGACCAGGTGGAAAAAGCCGGAATCAAGGTTGAGCGCCTCGAGTACGACCGGAGCAAGGCAGGCGGACTGGTGAACCGGACCGACCCCGCCACCTACCAGTGGAGCGTCTACACGGAGGGGCTCGGATCCAACGAGACCAAGGCCTACTGGGAAATGACCATTTCCTACGATTACGCCCCCTGGGCCTCCATCATGCCGGGGGGCAACAACAAGGCCTTCTGGAACTACCAGCAGCCCGAGCTCGATCGCCTTACCCAGGCCGTCGTCGGCGGCAATATCGCTTCCGCCAAGGAATACTGGGACAACATGACTGCCGCGATGAACCTGGGCTTGAAGGAATCGGTGCGCATCATGGTCGCGGGAAAGACGAGCTACTTCACCGCCGCCAAGGACCGTTTCGCAACCCGCGTCGCCTATGGCATCGGGGATGGCCTGGACAAGTGGTCGACCTATACCGCTGACGTGAAGGCGGAGAAAAGCGGAGCCGACGCAGGCAAAAAAGTACTACGTATGACGGGCTTTTCCTCGCGCGGAGCCCTCTTCATGAACGCCTGGGACCCCGTCGGGACCCAGGGCTTCGGTGACACCTATTCGGGCAGCATCGTCAAGCAGCTCAGCGACCTCGAACTCGAGGCCCATCCCGCCACCGGCGTACCCATGGCGGTCCGCGCCACCTGGTCCAACCTCAAGACAGCGTCGGAGCCCACGCCGGTTCCGGGAAATGCTGTCATCTGGAACGCCTCGACCCAGAAATGGGCCTCGGGACTGAGCTACACCAAGGATGCCCAGGGACAGTATGGCTATTCGCCCGCATCATCGCCCATCACAGCAAAAAGCAGCGCGACCTTCGCCTTCCGCTTCGGCGCCTGGCATGACGGTCGAGCGGTCGACCAGAACGACTACCGATACGCGCTGGCCTTCCCCTATGACCTGGCCTTCAAAGGCGGCGCAAACGCCAGAGCCTTCGACGCTTCCTACGCTTCGGGCGTGAACCCGCGCCTGGCACGGGCCAAGGGCTACAGCTTCAACAAGGATGGCTCCATCACGGTGTGGTCCGATGCCTTCTACCCGATGGACCAGGCCCAGCTCGCCTCCCTGATGGCTCCCAGTCTCCAGGTAGCCGCAGTCAACTCCGGTGCCATCCTCCCCTGGGAAATCCTCGAAGCCCTCCAGTCCCTCGTTTCCGAGTCAAGCGCCTCCGGTACTGCCTGGTCCTTCAACACCGAGGCTTCCTCCGTCGAGGTGGATCTCCTCAACCCGAAACTTGTCGCCGACCTAAAGGCCAAGTTGGCCGATTTCGTCGCGACCAGGCGCGTGCCTGCCTCCCTGGCCGGCCAGCTCAGCCCCGAAACCGCAGTGCGGGACTACCAGCTCGCGATCGCCTGGCTCGATGCCCACGGCCATGCCTATATCTCGAACGGCGGCTTCCTCCTCGAACGCTACGATGCCTCCGGCAACACGGGCATACTCGCTGCCTTCCGTGACAAGGCCTATCCCTTCGAGGCCGGCTATTGGGTCAAGGCCCTTAAAAGCGATTACTCGCGGGTCGAGTCCGTAACGGTAGCCGATCCGAAAAAGGGCCAGGATCTCAAGGTACTTGTGAAGGTAGGACTTGTGAGCTTCCCTGCCGTAGCCTCCACGCCTACCGACCGGGCCACGGTCACCCTGAGCCTCATGGTCGGGGACAGGGCCATTAGCGCGACCGCCACGTCAACGAAGGGTGGCAATTACGAGGCCCTCTTCCCGGCGTCGGCCGTGGACGGACTCGCAGTCGGCGCCTATACGATTGTGGCCGAATCCAGTCTCGGCAAGGATGACACCCCGGGCTTTTCCTCGACAGTGCTGATGAAGTTCTGAGATCCAGGAATGCGGAAGGCACCGGCCACCCTGGCGACTCATGCATGAAACACTCAATGCCAATGATCGCGCACAAGCCGGCCCTTCCCCTCCTCATCGCCCTTGTGCTCGGTCTGCTCATGGCTGGCGGCGGCTGCGCGAGCCTCCAGAAGGGCCTGGACGATTCAGGGCTCGACGAAATCGGAAAGCGCCTTGCCGCCGAAAGGCCGACCGACAGCAGGGCGGGCCTCACGGCCTTCCTCGCAGACTTCGACCCCTTCGCCATACCGGTCGTCGACCCTTCGGAAATGCGCCGGGAGGCACTTGATCGGTGGAGCCTGAAAGGCAGGGCCTATCCTGACCTTGTCGAGGAGCGACTGAGCTTCCCCTCCGCCCTCGGCGACCGCTCGGTCTTCTACCTCTATCGCCGCGGGCCGCTCGCTGGACAAAAGGTCATACTCTGGGTACCGGGCTACGGGGTATCGGACCTGGCTTTTGCGCTGATCCGGAATTTCCTTGAAGTGGAACTTGACGAGGGTTATGCGATCCTCTTCTACGATCTGCCCTACCATCTCGAACGGCAAACAATTGGTCATGGAGCAGGCGAGGGGCTGCTCTCTATCGATACGACCGTCAACCTCCGTACCTTTGCTGGAACCCTCGCTGATCTCCGCTCGGGCTATGCCTTCCTCGAAAGCGAGGGGGTCGCCTCGGTTTCGGGCTGGGGTGGATCGATGGGCGCAGCGCTCCTCTGGACACTGTCCTCGCGTGATGTGCTCGATCACATGAGCCTTCTCATTCCAGTCGTCGACTGGATGACACTGCTCTACAATCCCCACCTCAGACGGGCGCGCGAACTCCTCGAGGCTGCCGGCCTCGATCGTGGACTCCTCTCCCGGGCCTACGCGGCCTTCTCGCCAGCCGGGGTCAGGACCCTCACCTCTCCCGGAAACATCGAGCTGCTCTACGCCCAATGGGATCAATTGACTCCAATGGACCAGACCCTTAGATTCGCCCGAGAACAAGGCATCGAGGATCTGAGCGGCTACGGGGTGAGCCACACGACAATGCTCCTCGATCGTGGTATCTATGATGACTACCGGACCTTCCTGGCAAGGATGCGGGACCCTTGAGGACTGCCCGGGGTCTGCCTTTTCGCGCAAAAAGGCCGGCTTTCCGGAAGTCTACCCCCGAAATCAGCCCCTGGGATCCCAGACCCTCTCCAGGCCCCGTCCCAGCAGTGAGAAGGCGATTCCAGTGATCGAAATCATGAGCCCCGGCGGAAGTATCCACCACCAGAGCCTGTTGATGACCGCACCCTGGGCAAAGGCGTCATGGAGCATCTGCCCCCAGGTCACGACCGTCGAGTCTCCCAGTCCGAGGATGCTGATGCCCGCCTCGTAGAGGATGATGCCGGGTACCGAGAGCGCCATGATGGAAAAGCCATAGGGCAGGAGGGCTGGAAGCACATACTTGAATGCTCTGTACCACCTGCTCGTCCCGATGCTTTTTCCCGCCTCGATATAGCCTTCCTCACGGATCTGGAGTGCCATCGCGTAGACCGGCTTGAAGGCCTTGGTCCAGAAGAAGAGGAGTGCAAGGGCCGCGAAGGTCCACAGCGAGGGCTTGAATACCGCCGACAGGACGATGAGGAAGGGCAGGATGGGCATCAGTGAAAAGAACTCATAGATACGATTGATCAGGAGATCCACCCATCCTCCAGTACAGGCTGCACCGATTGCCAGGATGATCCCGGTCATCACGGTGATGAAGCTCACCAGGACCCCGAGGAGGAGAGCCCAGCGGATCCCGAGCACGATGCCCGTAAAGATGTCGCGCTTGGCCACGTCGGTCCCCATGAGACCGGAGACCTGACCAGGCAAAATCAGTAGCGGCGACTCCGGCGGGGGACTACCGGGCACTTTGTACTCGGTCACCACCAGCTCCCTTCCCACCACGGCAGGGAAGCTAAGTCGCGCGGGTTCCGCCCCGGATACCCTAAGGATCTTTCGCGCGAGTTCGTGCTCATTTCCGTCCAGCGCTTTTACCCCCACGAGGACGGGTAGCTGGCCCTCACCCGGGAGGACCAGAACCAGGTCGCGACCAGTTGTGGTACCCAAGGGATTGAGGGAAAACCTCCAGGTGAGTTTGCTTGCGCCACCCTCCATGGCGCTTTCCTCGGGACTGCCGCCTGACACACGTGCACTGGCTGCGACTCTGCTGCTATTCCAGGGACCCCTCGTCCAGGCGGGAGGAACTGCGGCGGGACTATCCTGCCAGTAGCTGATGTCACGCCAATGGCTGGCAGCCTCAGGGTAGGGTGCCAACAGCGGGCCGAAGGCTCCAACGAGGCCGAGCAGCCCGAGCAGCACGAGGCCGGCCACTCCCGAGCGGCTGTGGAAAAAGCGATTCATGCCCGGGCGCCGGCGAGGTCGCGCGCCGCCACGCGGGGATCCAGGAGGCGGTAGGCCAGGTCGAGCCCGACCAGGCCCACGAGGTTGAGAAAGGTCTGGAAGGCGAGTACCCCGAGGAGTACGGGAACATCGGACTGCTGCACTGCGATGAAGTAGAGGTTGCCGATGCCCGGCCATCCGAAGATACCTTCAATTAATAGGTTCCCCGAGATCGACTGGAGGAGTCCCATCACGAGCATCGTCAGGAGGGCGGGCCTCGCCCCCGCCAGGACATGGCGGAAAAGGATGCTGGTCTCGGGCACGCCGCGGGATCGTGCGGCCCGTATCCAGGGGCTTTCCACGAGTCCGACGACGAGGTTCCGGACCTGGAGGGCAAAGCCCCAGAGGTTGAGCGCTACCAGGACGAGCAGGGGCAGGGCAAGGTGCCACAGGAGGTCGAATCCTCTGCGCAGACCCGCCGGTGCGGGATTGGACTGGATGCCGCCGGAGGGGAAAAGCGGGAGGGCATAGGCCAGGGCCATCAGGGCAAGCATGCCGATCCACCAAGGGGGAAAGCCGTTCAGGAACATGGGCAGGACCGACAGGCCCCGGTCGAGGATGCCGCCACGCCGCCGGGCTGCGAGGAGCCCGACGACCAGGCCGAGGGCCATGACGAGGATGGCCTCGCTGCCGAAAAGAAGGAGGGTATTGGGAAGGACTTCGAGCAGGAGGCCGAGGACCGAGCGCTCTCCGCTCGCGGATTTCAGCGAGTCCGATTGGCCGAAACGGAAACTCAGGACATCCGCGGCCCGCCAGAGCACCCTGGAAGCCCAGCTCTCATCGAGGTGATAGCGTGACTTCAGCTCCCCGTAGGTGGAGGCCTTGAGCGCATCAAAGGCCGCAGGTTCGAGATTTCCGGACAGGCGCAGGACCCGGACAACCTCTTCGTCCACCTGGGAGCGCAGGCTCTTCTCGGCCACCTGGTTGAAGACAACCGAAAGGGCGAGCACGAGGAGGACATACATCGCCAGGCCGTGGAGGACGCGGCGCAGGGGATAATACGCTAAGAGGTCTTTCAAGCCCAGAGCCTTCCTTCACTCCACCTTCGGCGCAAAATGGACAGCCTTCGGAAGGGCGAGGCGGCAGGCGATCTCGACAGCCTTCACGATGGCTGAGGGGACAGGGCAGGCTGCGTGCTTGTAGTGTCGGGAGGCTGCGAGGTACACGGGATTCTCGGCGAAATTGGTAAAAGCCACCTCGTAGGCGTCAACCTGCGTCAACTCCGCCGCAAGGGCGGTAATGGCCTCGCATCCGCTCTCGATGACGAGGGAGCAAGCCATGCCATCCTCAGAACTCGCGCTGATTCGCGCCGGGAAACCGCATATCCCCGGATCCACTTCGACGACAGCCTTGGCCATACACTACTCCTGTTCGTCCGCCTTGACTTCAGCTCCCATGGGAGCGGCTGCAGCATACTCGGAAATCATGTCGAGGACGATACCCGGCAGGGCCAGCAACTCGTCGACGACAAGGAACTCGGCGCGGGAATGAGGATTCCTCGCCCCTGTCCCGAGATCGGGCGTGGGAAGCGCTGGAAAGGTCACGGACAGGAGACCACCGTCCGTGCCACCGCGAATCTCGATTTCCCGTACCCTGAAGCCCCTCGCTGCCAAGGCCCTTCGCCCGGGATCGATCAACTGCGGATGGGAGGCAACCGCCTCGTGGAAATTTGCGCTGCCGGTGGACAGTTCGACCTCAAGGCGGGCACCGTAGGCCAGTGCCGATTCTCTCGCGATGCGGAGGAGGGACTCCTCCATGCCTGGAAGGTCCTGGCCCTCGAAGGAAGCGAAGCGGCAAAAGACCTCGGCCCTCTCCGGGCGACCCTCGATGGATGCAACCTGGAAAAAGGGGTCGCGCCCAGCAGTCGTCATGGGATTTGGAAGGGCAGCGAGGCGATCGACAAAGCGCGAAGCCGCGTAATGTGCCGGAACGAGGTCCTGACCGTGGAGGCAGGGATGGGCGTCCACGCCATGGAAAACCACCCTCGCACGGCGTATGGCCAGGTCACCGACGGACAATTCAGAGAGGTCTTCCCCGTCCAGGGTCCAGAGCACCTTCCACGACTCGCCGAGCCCGGGAGGCAGGGCATCGATGCCGATGCGGCCGATTTCCTCGTCCGTCGTGAACCAGAAATCGAGGGGGCCGTGCTTGTAGCCCTGACCATGCCTGGAGCCCTCGCCGCCCTTCGCCAGATGCGACAGGACAGTCATGAGGGCCGCGACCCCTGCCTTGTCGTCGGCTCCGAGCAAGCCGCTTCCGTCAGTCACAACTAGACGCTTTCCTGCGAAGGGAGCGAGCATCATGCCAGGTATGGAGACATCCTGGCCCAGGTGGATGGCAGCTCCATCACAATCCACGACACGAGACGAGGCCGCGCCCTGGAGTCCGTAGTAGGTGTCCAGATGGGCGACAAAGGCCGCCTTGATGGCTGACTCCCTCCCGGGCGAGGGCGGCACCCTGACCAGGAGCGATCCATCGGCAAGGCGGTCGGTCTTCCACGGTCCATGCAGGGACTCCAGCTCGGACTCAAGGAGCTCGGCAAGGAACGTCTGCCCCCTGGTCGAGGGATGGGTTTCCGAATCGGGATCCGAACGGGTATCGAAGCTGACATAGCGCAGAAAGCGCTGGAGGGCCTCGTCCGGAATGGTCGCCTTCTCCAGGATGGGCTGCTTCTTCAAGAATTCCTCCTTCCCCTTCCGGTCAGAGGACCGCGTTGAACAGGTAGCCGGTCAGCATGATGCCGATAGCCACTATGCCGAAATAGAGGGCCAGGAGCCTGGGCTTCAGCACCTTCCTGAGGATGACCGCCTCGGGGAGGGAGAGGGCCGTGACTGCCATCATGAAGGCGAGGGAGGTGCCCAGGGCCATGCCCTTTTCCATCAATACCTTGACAATTGGTATTACACCCGCGGCGTTGGAATAGAGGGGGACACCGATGAGGACGGCCACCGGCACGGCATACCAGACAGCTGGCCCCGCATACCGGGCCAGAAGATCGGCCGGCGCATAGCCGTGCATGAATCCGCCTATCGCAATCCCGACGATCACATAGGCCCAGACCTTTCCCACGATCTCACCGACAGCGGCGGATGCGTACTTGAGCCGGTCCTTCCAGGTCAAGGTCTCGAGAACCGCCTCGCCCGAATGGATCCTGTAGACGTACTCCTCGACCCACTTCTCGAGGTGGAGCCTCCCGATGATGGCACCGCTCACAATTGCGACGACCAGGCCGCTCCCGATGTAGAGGAGGGCTATCTTCCAGCCGAAGAGCCCCCAGAGCATGACGAGGGCCACCTCGTTGACCATGGGCGCCGAGACCAGGAAGGAAAAGGTGACACCGAGGGGTACCCCTGCCTCGATGAAACCGATGAAGAGGGGCACCGCCGAGCAGGAGCAGAAGGGCGTCACGATGCCGAGGAGGGCGGCGAGGATGTTCCCGACAAACTCCGGAACCTTCTCGAGGAAGCCCTTGGTCCTTTCCGGCGGGAAGAAGCTCCGGAGGAGCGAGATCGCAAATATAATCACAATTAGCAAGATAAATATCTTCACGGTATCGTAGATGAAGAAATTCAGGGCCAGGGCGAGGGCGGAGTCGGGGGACTGACCGCCTTTCGCGCTGAAAATCCAGTCGACCAGCCGGTCGACAGTTTCTTGCCACATGCTACTGGACGAGAAAGGCCGTGATCTGGTCCTTGCTCAGGACTCGCCCCGAACTCTTCACCACTCCGTCGATGGCGAGGGCCGGCGTCGACATCACTCCCATGGCCATGATGCTCTCGATGTCGCTTACCTTGACAACTTCGGCTTCGAGGGCAAGTTCGGCAACGGCCTCCCTGGCGTTCTTTTCGAGAAGCTTGCATTTGGCACAACCCGAACCGAGAATCTGGACTTTCATGTAATCCCCTTGTTTCTCTATTTTGCAACTTTGCACTAATCTGTCAAGTAGCTGTTGACATTTGTTTCGCAACATTGCAACTTTAGTCCATGAATGCCCGAGACAAGGCGAGGTACAAGCTCAGGGCTGAGATGTTCAAGGCCCTCTCCCACCCCATGCGCATCTTCATGCTCGAAAAGCTCAGGGAAAAGCCCTGGTGCGTCTGCGAGCTGGCGGTCGAGGTCGGCATAGAAAAGTCGATCGCGTCCAAGCACCTGAGCCAGCTCAAGAGGGTCGGCCTCATCGAAGACGAAAAGCGGGGGACCCTGGTCGAGTACAGGCTCGTCGCTCCCTGCATCCTCGAAATGGCCGAATGCGCCGAGGCAACCGTCCTCGACAAACGGAAAAAGCACGTGGAGTTACTGCAGTCGACCTGATCCGGTGGCGACCCGCAGGCTGGTCAGGTGCCCTCACTTCCGGCCTGCCATAAAGGCTGCGAGTTCGACCGCGGTGGGCGGCTCAGCCCCGACGCGGAGGCAGTCCATGGCTGCGGCAGCTCCGGCCCTCTCCAGGGCCCTACGGAGCTGGCTCTCATCGAGGGCTCGAAGGCTGGCCCGATCGCGGACGCCGGATTCAAGGAGGGAGGCGAGGAAGGCCGCGTGGAAGGTATCCCCAGCAGCGATCGTATCCACCACTTCGACCGGGACTGCCTTGACCCTAAGCACTCCGAGCTTTCTGTGGAGTTCCGAGCCGGAGACACCGCGGGTCAGCAGGACGAGCTCTGGGCCCGTGGACAGGAAGTCCGCGATAGCCGCTTCCGGCTCTTGTGCCGGGCAAAGCCAGGACAGGTCCTCGTCCGAGAGTCGGAGGATGGCCGCATGGGGAATCATCCGGAGCAGGCGGGCTCTCCATGCATCGTCATTGCCGAAGAGCCCCGGCCTCGCGTTCGGGTCAATGGACAAAAGGACTCTGGAGGCTTCGCGGGAAACAAAGGCCTCGATGGTCGAGCCCGAGGGTTCCTGGGCGAGAGAAATCGAACCAACTAGGAGGAAGACTACCTCTGGCCCCAGCCTGGATGGGAGGTCGCCGGCCTCCAGGGAAGTATCAGCCGCTCCCCTGGAATAAAATGCATAGCGTGCGCTCCCGTCGGCTTCGCGCTTCACGAAGGCCAGGGTGCTCTGTCCCTCGCGCCGGGCCACCAAAGAGGTATCTACTCCATTGTCCGCAAGCCGCTTCACGAGGATCTCCCCGAGGAAGTCCGTCCCTATCCGGCCGAGAAAGCTGGTCGCTGCGCCCAGACGGGCAGCGGCTATCGCCGAAGTATAGGGGCAGCCTCCGGGCCGGGCAGCGAAGGAGAGGAGGGGAGCCGGAGGGCTAGGGGCCACCGGGCCTGGGGATACGGAAACGGGGGCTGCCGCGCCACCTGGGTTTCCGATTGGAACCATGTCGAAAAGGGCTTCGCCCAGGCATGCGATCATTGAAAACCTCCAGTGGATAGGAAATAGAACGATCGGACCATTACACACAATTAGGTACTTCAAGCGGGAGATTTGGAAAGGGGGCCCGCCTTCCGGCTGGCCCCCTGCGTATCATGCCCGCCTGCCCGACGGAATTGTCGGGTGGGTGTGCCTGCGCCTGCGCTCTTCCAGCCTTATCTCAATCGTAGAGAAGGGGCTTGAAAACAGCCTGGTCCATGTTGGCGGCGTTGTAGAACTTGGCGCCGGTATCGATGTCCTGGACAGGCTTGCCCTGGATCGCGAAGACCGCGAGTTCGACAGCCTTGAAGCCGATCTGCACCGGGTCCTGGGTGATGGCGCCGAGGAAGTACTTCGCCTTGACGGCGGCCTTCTGGGCCTTGCCAGCGTCAAAGCCGATGACCGCGAGGCCGGGGTACTGCTTCGGAAGGGCGCTGCCGTCATTGGTGGCGGAGAGGATGCCGCGGGAGGCTCCCTCGTTCGAGCAGAAGATGCCGACGATGTTGTCTGACTTGAAACGGTTCAGCATGGCCTGGGCCGCGTTGGTCATGTCAGTGTCCTTCGGCGAGGGCGGAACGACGACGTCGATGATGATGGCCTTGCCACTGGTCGGGGTATCGGGACCGATGTAGGCGGCGTTCCCCTTGACACGGATGTCGGAGGCGGGGCGCTTGAGATCGGTCGTAATGAGCTTGATCATCTGGTCACGGAAGCCCTTGCCGCGATCGGTGACCGACTGGCTGGTGGCATCCTGGTTGAAGTCGACGATCGTGACGGGCTTGGCTGCAGTCGCGGCCTGGAGCTTGGCCTTGATGACCTTGTACATCTCGTCGGCGGCGACACCGGCGGCGTTGTAGCTGTTCGTGGCTGCGGTGGCATAGATCGCGCCGTCAGGCGCGTTCTGGACGCCGGAGTCAAAGCCAATAATCGGGATATTCTGCTGGACAGCCTGGTTCAGCTGGTCCATGACAGAGTTGGTATCGAGGGCTGCGAGGCAGATCGCGGAGGGACTCTTCGCCATCGCGTTGACCAGCATCTGTACCTGGGGCTGGATGTCAGCCTCGGTGGGCGGACCCTCGAAGGTGATCTGCACGCCGTACTGCTTGGCCGCAGCCTCTGCGCCCTGCTTGACCGCCTGCCAGAACTGGTGCTGGAAGCCCTTCGAGATTACAGGAATGTAGAGTTGCGCCTTAGCCTGGGCTGTTACCAATGATGAAAGCCCCAGACTCATGATGATCGTGGCTGCGAGTACCAGCCAGCCTTTCCGTCCATTGATTCTCATGGACTCCTCCTCTTTTTCTTTCTGCCCCGGGCATACGCCCGAGGTTTTCAACCTGCATAATCGGGATGCCGGCAGGATTCCAGCGCCAGTGCTGGCCTTGCCGACCGGCAGGCCCGGCTATTCCTTCTGTCGTGGGAGCTCCTTGTGGCGGAGCATCTCCGCGAACTCCCTGTCGGCCTTTCTTTCCTCGGCCCTGATGCGGGCCAGTTCGGTTCTTTCTTCCTTCTTCATCCTCGTGAAGGTCTGGGACAACTCTGCCTGGGTAGAAGCGATTTCCTTATCGACCTGCTTGCCTGCAGCCGCCTCGGCCCGGAGCCCCGCGATCTTCTTCAGCATCGCTGCCTTGTAGAGATCGGCCGGCGTGTCGATCTTGACTTCAGCTGCCTTCCGGTTCCGGTACATGTCCAGGAGGACCGCCCCGATCACGATGAGGCCAGTAAAAAGGGTCTGGTAATGAGCCTCGAGGTTCATGGCCGGAAGTCCCGTAGCGAGGACCGACATGATGAAGACTCCGATGATGGTGCCCCATATTGTTCCAACGCCTCCCGAAAGGGATGTACCACCTATGACCGCCGCCGCTATCGCATAGAGCTCGAAGCCCTGGCCCTGGGCGGGAAGCACGGTCGTATAGATCGCCGCGTAGGAAATACCACCGATGCCGGCCGTGGCGCCGGCGATGACATACACGAGCATCTGCCACTTCTTCACGTCGACGCCGGAGAGGCGGGCAGCTTCCATGTTGCTGCCTATCGCGTAGGTGTAGCGCCCGAGCTTGGTGTTGGAAAGCATGACATGGCAGATCACGGCGACGAGGCCGAGCAGCAAGGCTCCAGTGGGAATGCCCACACCATCGGGTGTGAGGTAGAGGAAGAGGCTCTTGAACCAGCCGCCCGGGGAGTTCCGGATGGGGAAGGTAGCGCTCGACACGTTCGAGATGATCGAGCCAAATCCCATCGATATCATCATAGTACCCAGGGTTACGATGAAGGGGGGCATCTTGAGCCGCGAGACCATGAGCCCGTTGAGCAGGCCGAAGAGGGTGCCGACCACGATGATGAGGAGAAGGGAGGGCACCATCGGGAAACCATGCTTGAGGGCAGTCCCCCCCGTGATCGCGGCGGCCATCATCACCGTGCCTATCGAGAGGTCGATCCCTCCCGAGATGATGACAAAGGTGACGCCCATCGAGATGAAGCCGATGTAAAAGGCCGAGTCGATGATGTTGACGAGGGTGGGATAGGAGAAATAGTTGCGCCCGAAGATGCCGAAGAACACGTAGAGGATGACCAGGGCTGCGGGCGCGAGGGCCCATTTCAAGACGTTCTCGATGAGGCGCCGCGAGGCGGCGGAATCAATGCTGCTGTTTGCCATTCTGGTCAACTCCTGCTCAAGACTGCCTGGCGCCCCATGGTTGCTAGTTCCATGATGCTTTCCTGGCTTGCCTTCTCGATTGGGATCTCTCCGGTGAGCCTGCCCTCGCACATGACGACGATGCGGTCGCTCATGCGCAGGATCTCGGGCAGCTCCGAGGAGATCATGATTATGGACTTGCCCTCGCGGGTCAGTTCGTTCATGAGGGTGTAGATCTCGCTTTTCGCGCCTACGTCTATGCCCCTGGTCGGCTCATCGAAGATGAGGATGTCGCAATTGCGAATGAGCCACTTGGCGATGACCACTTTCTGCTGGTTGCCACCCGAAAGGTTGCGGATGATCTGCTCGATGGAAGGCGTGCGGATGCTGAGCTTGTCAACATATTCCTGGCCGACTTCCCGGAGGCGCCTGGCATTGACGAAGGGCCCGCTCTCAAAGCGCTCGTAGGTGGCCATGGCCATGTTGTCCTTGACGCTCAGGTTGACCGCGAGTCCGTAGCGCTTGCGGTCCTCCGAGAGATAGCCGATGCCGTGCCTGACGGCGTCCTCGGGCGATTCGATGTGGGCCCTGCGGCCGCGCACATCGATGGTCCCGCTCTGGATCTCGTCCGCGCCGAAGATGGCCCGTGCAGTCTCGGTGCGTCCCGATCCCATGAGTCCCGCCACGCCGAGGATCTCGCCCTGGTGAAGCTCGAAGCTCACGTCCCGCACGAGCTTGCCCGCGTTGAGCCTGTCCACGCGGAGTACCACCGGGGCTTCAGCCGGCACCGCGCTGTGGCTCTTGGGCTGCTCGTAGATGACACGACCGACCATCATATTTATGATCTGTTGCTTGCTCACCTCGGAGGTGCGTTTGGTGTCGACGCGCTCGCCATCACGGAAGACGGTCACCCGGTTGGCGATCTGGTGGATCTCGTCGAGGCGGTGGGAGATATGGACCATGGCGACGCCTTTCGAAGCCAGGTCGCGCATGATGGTGAAGAGTTCGGCTATTTCGTTGTCGGTGAGGGCTGCAGTAGGCTCGTCGAGGATGAGGATCCGGAGACGGTGCGAGACAGCCTTCGCGATCTCCACCATCTGCTGCTTGCCGACGGACAGGCGAGACAAAGGCAGGGTTGGATCGATGTCCATCTTGAGCCGGGAGAACAGCTTCTCGGTGCGCCGGACCTGCTCCCGCTTGTCGAGGAGGAGACCCCCGAAACCCGTGGACTCGCGGCCGATGAAGATGTTCTCGGCTACCGTAAGGTGGTCCATCATGTTGAGTTCCTGATGGACGATGCCAATGCCCATCTCAAGCGCGTGCTTGGGATTTCTCGGGTTGAACAGGTGGTCGAGATAGTGGATCTCGCCTGAGTCCCGGGCATTGATCCCGATCAGTATCTTCATAAGCGTCGATTTCCCGGCACCGTTCTCGCCGACGAGGGCGTGGATCTCCGCCTCCTCGAGGTCGAAATCCACCTGGCGCAGGGCATGCACCCCGGTAAAGCGCTTGTCGATCCGCCGCATCGATAGGATCTGCCGGCTCATGGCAGCCCCACCCTTTGCGGCAACCAGGAACCACTGGTTCCGGTCATGGCCACCTCCTTGCGAGCTGATCCGCAGGACTCGCGCACGATGAGGCGCGCGGGAAGGGCTATCGCGGAACCGGGCTCGGCCCCCTGCCCCTCGATGCGGGATAGCAGTACCTCCAGCGCCGTCTGCCCCATGAGTTCCGTGGGCTGGATGATCGCCGTTATCGGAACCCGGAGGAAACGGAAACACTCATGGTCGTCGAATGACACAATTGCGATATCTTTGGGCACGGAAAGGCCAAGTTCCTCGAGGGCCGAAAGGAGGGTGAAGCAGAGGTTCGCATTGCCGCAGATCACCGCGTCGACTCCCGGTTGCTGCCCCAGCCAGCCCCTGAGCTTCTCATCCTCACCGGAGTCCCGGGAATCGAGGACGAGAACCTCTGGATCCACGCCCAGCCCCAGCTCAGCCATGGCCAGCCTGAATCCCGCCACCCTGTCTGCCATGGTAGAGATGCTGGTCTCATGGCAGATGAAACCGATTCTCCGCCTGCCCACCCTGGCAAGGTGCCTCGTGGCTTCGGCCGCGCTGAGGGCATTCTCGATGCCGACATAGTCAAGGGAACTGCCATCGATCCTGCGGTCAACAAGGACAATGGGAACCCCTACCTTCCCGGGCAGGAAGCCTGGCTTGCCCCTGTCCACGGGAGCCAGGATGATGCCGTCCACACCCCTGTTGATGAGGACCTCGATGTAGCGTGCTTCCTTCTCTGGATCTTCCTCGGCATCGCAGAGGATGACCATGAAGCCACGCTTGCTGGCGACGGATTCAATGGATTTGGTGAGGTGAGCGAAAAACTCTTCCCGAATATCGGAGATGATGAGGCCAATGGTCTTCGATCCGGCACCGCGCAAGCCCCTGGCAAGGAGGTTCGGCTTGTAGCCCAGTTCCTCGATGGCGGCCAGCACGCGCTCCCGTCGGTCAATTTCAACATGGCGGGTATTATTAAGGACATGGGAGACGGTCGAGATGGACACTTCTGCCTTGTCGGCTACGTCCTGGATCGTCGCGTTCTTGTTGGATGCCTTTTTGGCTCCCACAAATCCTCCATCGAAACGTTTGCGTAAACGTTTCGATGCATCATTTCCCGGTTTTCTGGATTTGTCAAAGCAAAAAAGAAAAAATCCTTTCTCCTGGGCCCTCCCCTCCCCCCTTGCGCATTTTTTTTGACCGGAGCTACTATCGAAGGCGTTTGGAAAGCCTTTGGAAAGGAAAGAGAAAGACAATCAACAGATGAAAGATGTCTTGTCAGACCGCGCGCGTGCCATCCTCGACCTTCTCGCCCACGAGGGGAGCCTTTCGGTAACGCGACTTTCCGAGCAACTGACTGTCTCGGTGGTTACTATCCGTTCTGACCTCAAAAGCCTCGAGGAGCTCGGCTACCTCGAGCGTACCCATGGAGGGGCGGCACCAGCCTTCCATGCAAGCATGCTGGAAAGGCTCCGTGACCGGAGCGTCGAAAAGGGCCGTATAGCCAGGGCAGCAGCAGCCCTCGTTCGGGATGGAGACCATATAATGGTAGAAGCGGGAACAACCGCAGCCATGGTCGTGCGCCAGCTCGCGGGAAAGCGCGATGTCCACATCGTCACCAACTCAACCCTGGTCATGACCTGGGCGAGGGCCAATCCCTCCCTCTCCGTCACCATCACCGGTGGCGAATACATCAGGCTCACCGAATCCCTTGTCGGCCCCCTCGCCCTCGAGGCCATCTCGCGCCATAACGTGCGACTTGCCTTTGTCGGCACCGACGGTTTCAGCCTCGAGCGAGGCATGACAGCCCGCCTCGCCGAGGGCGCGGCCATCGTGAAGGCCATGGTCTCCCGTGCCGAGACCTCGGTCCTCCTCTCAGATTCATCAAAATACGGACGAACCGGTTTTGTATCCGTCCTTCCCCTCTCGGAAATGGACCATGTCATAATGGACGATGGCCTAAGCCCCGACACCGCGACAGAAATCCGCGGCTCTGGCATCGACCTCTGCCTCGTGTGAACGCGCGAACATCAAGGAGACCCCAGTGGCGAAAATCGTTACGATGCCCCGGCAGGGCAACACAGTAGAATCCTGCATCCTCGTCGGCTGGCATGCCAAGGAAGGCGACCACGTCTCGGCGGCGACAGTCCTCTGCGAGGTCGAGACCGACAAGGCTGTCTTCGAGGTGCCCGCTGGCTTCGATGGAACCGTCCTCAAACTCCTCGCGGGTGAAGGCGACGACATCCCGGTGCTCAAACCCATTGCCGTCATCGGAGAGGCGGGGGAGGACTGGAGCAAAGTTCCCGGACTTGATGCAATTGTGACGAATACCCCGGCATCCACGCCTTCCGCAGCCTCGGCTGGGGCTCCGGCTGCAGCCACGACAGCAGCGCAGGGGCAGGCCCTGACCCAAGCCGCTGCAGCACCTGCCACGGCGGGTCAGCCGGTCCAAGGCCTGGCGACAGCCGTCGCTGTCTCCCCGCGGGCTCGCGCCCTCGCCGACAAGGAAGCCGTAAACGCGTCCTCCATCGCGGGTAGCGGCCCTGGCGGCCGCGTCATCGAGCGTGACGTGCGCAGCGCCCTCGAGGGAAGGGCTCCACTCTCGGCTGCCGCCCAGGCTGCTGTCCGCGCCGGGGCCCTGGCTCCAGCAAGTGGTTCTGGCACCGGGGGCCGCGCACTGCTCGCAGATATCGCTGCATCCGCTCCTGCCGCGTCGGCCACAGGCGACACGGCTACGGCCAAGGCCTCGGCAGCCGGCAGTTCCGCTTTCCCCGGCCCCTTCACCGAAACTCCGATCAAGAGCATTAGAAAGATCATAGCTGAACGCATGAGGGAATCGCTGGGCACGACAGCACAGTATACCCTCCAGGCATCAGCCAACGCGACGCGGCTCCAGGCCCTCCGCGCACGCCTCAAATCCTCACCTGCCTCCCTCGGCCTCTCCGGCGTCACTGTCGGCGACCTCGTGCTCTTCGCCGTCTCGCGCGTCCTGGCCGACCATCCCAACTGCAACTCCCTGAAGGTCGGCGACAGCGTGAGGACCTTCGAGCGCGTCCATCTCGGCCTCGCTGTCGACACCCCGCGGGGCCTGATGGTACCAGTTATAAGAAATGCGGACATCCTCAGCCTTGGCCAGATTTCCTTTGAGGCCAAGCGCCTTGCGACAGCCTGCATCGAGGGCAAGGCCAGTCCCGACGAACTGGCTGGCTCGACCTTTACCGTTTCCAACCTCGGCTCCTTTGGCGTGGAGTACTTCACTCCCGTCATCAACACGCCTGAAGTCTGCGTCCTGGGAGTCGGGACCATCCTGCCCAAGCCCTTCGCCGGAGCCGATGGTTCCACGGCCTTCGCTCCCGCCATCGGGCTCTCCCTGACCCTCGACCACCAGGTGGTAGACGGCGCACCTGGAGCCAGGCTCCTCCGCGACCTGGTGGCAGCCCTGGCTGACATCGATCTCTGGCTGGCGAGGTGAGCGAAATGGACAGTACCTACGATGTCGTCATAATTGGTGGAGGACCTGCCGGCTACCGTGCCGCCGAAACCCTTGGCAACCTCGGCAGGAAGGTCCTCCTTGTCGAGGGGGCCCTCCTTGGAGGCACCTGCCTGAATGTGGGTTGCGTGCCCACTAAAACCCTCCTCAACTCGGCCAAGCTCTATGTGCACGCCCTCGAAGGCGAGCGCTTCGGCGTCAAGGCCGAGTCGGTCAGCTTCGACCTCGGAAAGATGATGGCCTGGAAGCGCGAGGTAGTGGACAAGCTCAGGGCGGGTATCGCAGCCGAAATGAAGCACGCCAAGGTCGAGGTCGTCGCCGGTAGCGCGACAATCGTGTCGCCTGGCCGCGTATCGATCGCCCTGCTGGAAAGCCCGGCGGGGCAGGGCAGCGCGGCCAATACGGTCGGGTGCAGGGCCATCCTCGCCTGCACGGGTTCCTCTCCGATGATGCCGCCCATTCCCGGACTCCGCGACAATCCCCTCGTCCTCGACTCCACAGGCATCCTTGAAGTAACCGCCGTTCCGAAACGCCTCTGCGTCATCGGCGGGGGAGTCATAGGCGTGGAGTTCGCCAGCCTCTTTTCGAGCCTCGGGTCCCAGGTGACCGTCGTCGAGATGATGGACGAAATCGTTCCCTTCATGGACGCCGATCTCGCCCCTGTGCTCAGGCGTGCGATGCCCGCCATCAAGTGGAAGCTCGGCTGCAAGGTAACTTCGATCGACAAGGGTCCAGGAGAGGGCGCGACCCTGCGCTACAGCACCAAGGAAGGTGCCGAAGAGTCCGTCGAGGCTGATCTGATTCTTGCGGCCATCGGAAGAAGACCCAACACTGAAGGATGGGGTGCCGATAAAATCAGCCTCGACCGCTCGCCCAAGGGCGTCGCCGCCGATGCACGCATGCGCACGAACGTCCCCGGCATCTGGGCCGCAGGCGACCTTGTCGGCAAAAGCCAGCTCGCGCACTCAGCCTATCGCATGGCCGAGGTCGCGGCCGCAGACATCGACGCGGTCCTGTCCACCGGCCCTGAAGCCAGAGAGGGCCACGCAGGCGGCGACCAGATCATGCGCTGGGACGCCATACCCTGGGCGGTCTACTCCCTCCCCGAAGCCGCAGGGGTCGGAATGACCGAAAAAGAAGCAACTAGTCGTGGCTTTTCCGTGAAGTGCGCACGAATACCGCTGCGGGCTTCGGGCCGCTTTGCTGCAGAGAACGGCTTCCAGGCCCAGGGCGCAGTAAAACTGGTCTCCGACGCGGCCACGGGGCGGATCCTCGGTCTCCATGGCGTCGGCAGCTACGCTTCCGAAGCCATCTGGGGTGGCGTCGCCCTCATCGAACAGGAAATGCGGATCAAGGACCTCGTGGAGCTTGTGCTCCCCCATCCGACAGTCTGGGAACTCGTCCGCGACGCGGCCCGGCAGATAGCAAGCAAGAGCTAAGGAGAGTGTGAAATGCCCAAATCAATCCTCGTAGACCCTAAAACGGTCCGGGTCCCCGGTTCGATCAAGTTCAAGGAAATACCGGTCAACGCCTACAAGCGCGATTTCCAGAAGGAAAAGAAACGCTGGGGCTCCGAGCGGCTCGAGCGCATGTGGTACGACATGGTCACCATCCGCGAATT
The DNA here is from genome assembly GCA_903821875.1 of uncultured Spirochaetota bacterium. Taxonomy (GTDB): domain Bacteria; phylum Spirochaetota; class Spirochaetia; order Treponematales; family Rectinemataceae; genus CAIJMU01. The sequence goes on along the minus strand of CAIJMU010000063.1, from coordinate 17,893 downwards.
CGAACTAATGCTGAATTCATTCAAGACCCAGGGTTCATGGAACGGCATCGAATACAACCACAAGGGACCTGCCCACCTCTCCATCGGCCAGGAGTCGGCTGCCGTCGGCCAGAGCGCGGCCCTCCTTGTCGAGGACCACATCTTCGGCTCGCACCGGAGCCATGGTGAGATCCTCGCCAAGTGCTATTCAGCCATCTCAACCCTCGACGAAAAGCAGCTCGAGGCAATCATGAAGGGCTTCCTCGGCGGCGAGACCCTTGCCATCGCCGAACGTGTCAAATACCAGGGTCTCAAGGACCTCGCGGAGAACTTTGTCCTCTATGGCACGCTCGCAGAGATCTTCGCCCGGAAGGCCGGCTTCAACCGCGGCCTCGGCGGCTCGATGCACGCCTTCTTCACTCCCTTCGGCTCGATGCCCAACAATGCCATAGTTGGTGGTTCCGGCGACATCGCGGTCGGCTCCGCGCTTTTCAAGCGCCTCAACAGGAAGCCCGGCATAGTCGTGGCAAACATCGGGGACGCCTCCATGGGTTGCGGCCCCGTCTGGGAGGCCATGTCCATGGCCGCGATGGATCAGTACCGGAAGATCTGGCCCGAAGCAGTCGGTGGCGCCCCTCCCATCCTCTTCAACATCTTCAACAATTTCTACGGCATGGGCGGACAGACCAACGGCGAGACCATGGGCTATGAGATGGTCGCCCGCATCGGCGCCGGGGTCAATCCGGAAAACATGCACGCCGAGCGCGTCGATGGTTACGATCCCCTTGCGGTAGCCGACGCCGTCCTCCGCAAGAAAGAGATCCTCGCAGCGGGCAAGGGTCCCGTCCTCCTCGACGTGATCACCTATCGCGTCTCGGGGCACTCGCCCTCCGACGCCTCGAGCTACCGCACGCCCGAAGAAGTCAAGCTCTGGCAGGATGTCGATCCCATCGACAGCTACGGTGCCTGGCTCGTCGAAAACGGCGTCACCACCAAGGATGCCCTCGCCACCAGGCGCGCCGCCCTCGTCGAGAAGCTCGCGGCTGTAGCCAAACTCTCCGTCGATGACGCCGCCAGTCCCCGAGCCACGGGAGCCTTTATCGAGTCCGTGATGCTCTCCAATGGCAGGGTCGAGCGCTTCGACACGGACACTCCTGCGGGACAGGCCCGCGTGCCGGAACTCTCGCAGCCCCTTGCGGAAAATGCCCGCGTGAAAGCCCTGGCTGGCAAGTCCCGCTACGCCTTCGACGCCGAGGGCAAGCCCGTCTCGAAAAATAAACTCTATCAGTACCGTGACGGCCTCTTCGAGGCCATGGCCCACCGCTTTGCCATCGACCCGACCATGGCGGCCTGGGGAGAGGAAAACCGCGACTGGGGTGGAGCCTTCGCCGTCTATCGTGGCCTCACCGAACTCCTCCCCTACAACCGCCTCTTCAACAGCCCGATCTCCGAAGGTGCCATCGTCGGCTCGGGAGTGGGCTACGCCCTCTCTGGCGGCCGCGCTGTGGTAGAACTCATGTACTGTGACTTCATGGGCAGGGCAGGAGACGAGATCTTCAACCAGATGTCCAAGTGGCAGTCCATGTCAGCCGGACTCCTCAAGATGCCTCTAGTACTGAGGGTATCTGTCGGAAACAAGTACGGAGCCCAGCACTCGCAGGACTGGGCAGCGTTGGTAGCCCATATCCCTGGCCTCAAGGCCTACTTCCCCGCGACCCCCAACGATGCGAAGGGCATGCTCAACCTCGCGCTGCGCGGAACCGACCCGGTGGTCTTCTTCGAGAGCCAGCTCCTCTACGACCTCGGCGAGCAGTTCGAGAAGGGCGGGGTGCCCGCGGGCTACTTCGAGACCCCCGAGGGCCAACCCGCCGTCCGCAAGCAGGGCAAGGACCTTACGATCGCGACCCTTGGGGCAACCCTCTACCGCGCCATGGACGTGGCCAAGGAGCTTGAGTCGAAATACGGGGTCTCCACCGAAGTCATCGACCTCCGCTTCATCGCTCCCCTCGATTATACAGTGTTAGTTGAATCGGTGAAAAAGACCGGGAAGCTCCTGTTGGCCAGCGACGCCGCCGAGCGCGGATCCTTCCTCCACACAGTCGCCTCGAACGTCCAGACCCTGGCCTTCGACCACCTCGATGCCCCCGTGGCAGTGATCGGCAGCCGCAACTGGATTACGCCGGCCGCCGAGATGGAGGAACTCTACTTCCCCCAGAACGACTGGCTCATCGACGCAGTCCACGAGCGCATCCTCCCCCTCCCGGGCAGGACGCCCGCGACCAACCAGAGTACCCTCGAGCTCGCCCGCAGGGCGCGGCTCGGAGTCTAGGCAGGGTGGCCGCCTTGTCTACCCTCCCCCTCGCCCCCTTCCCCGCAGGGACCGAGGCGGCAGCCCTGCCCTTCCTCGAACGCGCCGCCGATCCTGAGTCCACAAGTGGCTCCAGGATCGACGCGTTGCGCGAGCTCGTCAGTGTTATGCCTTCCCAGAGGAGGGGCGGTTCAGCAGTGCCTCCGCCCACGGGGGAGGTGAACAACCATGTCCATACCATCTACTCCTTCAGTCCACACACGCCCGCCATGGCTGCCTGGCAGGCCCGGGCGGCCGGCCTCGCCGCCGCAGGCTCGGTAGACCATGATTCAGTCGGAGCCGCCGAAGAGATGCTCGAGTCTTCCGCTATCCTGGGAATTGGGAGCACCGTGGGCTTCGAACTCAGGGTCTCCCTCCTCGACTCCCCCTTTGCCGCCCGCAAGATCAACAACCCCGACTCGGCAGGCATAGCCTACATGACCATCCAGGGCCTGCCGCGTCGAGCCATCCCCGCGACCTCTGAATTCCTGAAATCCATTTCACTCGCGCGCGGCCTTCGGAATGCAAAGACGACCGCAGCCATCTCGGTGATCCTGACAGAGGCAGGTTATTCGAAAATCGATTACGCCCGCGATGTCCTCCCCCTCTCGAAGGTCTCCGAAGGCGGTTCCGTCACGGAACGGCACATCCTCGCCGCCGCAGCTCTTTCCATCATGTCCAAACATGGCAAGGGACCGGGACTGACAGCAGGGATCGAGAAGCAGCTCGGCATTGTCGCTCCCCCCAAGCTCGCCGGATGGCTGGGCGATCCAGGCAATCCCCACTATCTCTACGACCTCCTCGGGCTCCTCAAGTCTGGTTTCCTGGACCGCGTCTTCATCCAGCCCGGACCCGACGAGTGCATCCCCGTCCGGACGGCCATCGGCTTCGCCCGCCGCGTCGGCGCCATCCCTGCCTACGCCTACCTCGGTGACATCGCCGAATCTCCGACAGGCGACAAGAAGGCGGAGAACTTCGAGGATGCCTTCCTCGACGAGCTGGTCCCCTACCTCGGGGAACTCGGATTCCAGGCCATCGCATATATGCCGCCACGGAACAGCCGCGCCCAGATCGAACGCCTGCGCGCCTTGATGGCGAGGTACGGCCTCATGGAAATTTCGGGCGTCGACATCAACTCCTCGCGACAGTCCTTCAACTGTCCCGAGGTCCTCGATCCAGCCATGTCGCGGCTCCTCGACGCCACCTGGGCCCTCATCGCCCACGAGAAGCTTTCCGGCCTCGATCCGAAGTACGGATTCTTCTCTCCGGTGAACCCCCTGGCACATAAACAACTAACTGAACGCATCGACCTCTATGCGCAGGCGGGGAGGTCCCTCGACCCCGGCCGGCCCGAGGATCCCACCCTTCTCGCCCGGCTTGTGGCGAACTGGAGCTAGTCATGGAAACCCACCAGATTGCGCCCCTCCTTCGCGGCCTGGCCCTCGAAGCAGCGGGCCCCGAAGGCCGCGCCATCGTGACCACCGCCGCTGGCCAAGCCTTTAGCCAACCTTCTGGCCGGCACTGCGACCTCCGCATCGACATAGCTGCCGATGCCGATGAGGCAGAGGTCCTGGGCGCGCTTCAGAAAGCTATTGGCGGAAGCCCCCTGGGATATTCCGCCCTCATCGAGGCAAGGGTCGGGGGGCAGGGCGGCATCCTTCTCGCCGCAGCTTCCGATCTCGAAGGCGCACGGGCAATCCTCCTTGGAGACCCGCCTGCAGCCCTGGTGAAATTGCCGCCGAAGCCGGGCAGGGGCAGCGCGGAGGGGCGAGATCGCGTCGTCCTGGGGAAGGTCGCCCTCGTAACCGGTGGTGCCCAGGGTTTTGGCGAGGAAATCAGCCGGGGTCTCGCAGCCTCGGGCGCCCTGGTCTGGATCGCCGACCTCAACCGCGAAGGTTCCGAACGCCTCGCAGCCGAGCTCTGCGCAAAGGAGGGCCGCCTGTCAGCCATCGCCCTCCCCATGGACGTCTCGAATGAGGACTCGGTGGCAGCGGCCTTTGCCCAGATCGCCCATGTCACTGGCGGTCTCGACCTCGTGGTGAGCAACGCCGGCGTCCTCAAGGCCTCCTCCGTCCTCGAACAGGACCTCGGAGCCTTCGACTTCGTCACCAGGGTCAATTACACGGGCTTTTTCCTCGTTTCCAAGCACGCGGCCCGCCTCATGCGCCTCCAGCGCCTTGGAGCGCCCTCGCACAGGACCGACATAGTACAGATCAATTCCAAGTCAGGACTGGCAGGCTCCAACAAGAATGGCTCCTACGCCGGCTCCAAGTTCGGCTCGATAGGGTTAGTCCAGAGCTTCGCCCTCGAGCTTGTGGAATACGGCATCAAGGTAAACGCCATCTGCCCCGGCAATTTCTTCGACGGCCCGCTCTGGTCCGATCCGGAAAAGGGACTCTTCGTCCAGTACCTGCGGACCGGCAAGGTCCCTGGAGCGAAGAGCGTCGCCGACGTCAAGGCCTTCTACGAGGCAAAGGTACCCATGGGACGAGGCTGCGAGGGACCCGATGTGATGAGGGCGATCTACTACCTCGTGGAACAGGAGTACGAAACCGGCCAGGCCCTCCCCGTCACGGGTGGGCAGGTAATGCTCAACTAGGAGGGTCGCATGGAAAGGGCTGTCGCCGTCATCGACATCGGCATGACCAACAAGAAGGTCGCGGTCTACGGACCGGACCTCAAGCCGCTTGCTTCGGAATCACGGGTCTTTGCGCCCTTCATGGTGGAGGGCATACCCGCCCATGACCTTGCGGGCATGGAAGACTGGTTCCTTGACCGCCTCGCGGAGTTCGGAAAGAAATACCCTATTAGGTCGATCACCGTGACGACGCACGGGGCCACGATGGTCTGCGTCGGAGCCGACGGCCTTCCAAGCGCACCTTGCATACAATACACCCACGAGCCGGGCCTTGACTTCCAGCAGGAGTTCTACGCCCTGGCAGGCGATCCGGTGGAACTCCAGGCAGTGACTGGAACGCCCGTCCTCAGCGCCCTGATCAATCCCGCGAAGGGCCTGTTCTTCGTGTCGAAGCGCTTTCCCGGGCAGTGGAAGGGCACGCGGCTCATACTCGGCCTGCCTTCCTACTGGGGCTATCGTTTCACCGGCTGTGCGGGAGCCGAGGGGACCTACGTCGCCAACCACAGCTACCTCTGGGACTGGAAAAAGGACGACTATTCCTCGGTGACAGACGCCCTTGGAGCCAGAGCCTGGTTCCCGACCCCGCTCCGGAAATCCTGGGACAGCCTCGGGACCATCTCCGGCGAGGTTGCGAGGCGGACTGGCCTCTCACATGAAACAATTGTGACTATGGGCATCCACGACTCGAACGCGAGCCTCCTTCCCCACCTCGCCAAACGCGGAGACAGGGGCTTTGTGCTCAACTCGACAGGCACCTGGTGCGTCCTCATGCATCCACAGAAGCGTTACCAATTCGCCCAGGGCGAACTCGGAAAGGTCGTGTTTTTCAACCGATCTGCCTATCTCGAACCCATCAAGACAGCGATATTCCTCGGCGGGATGGAATACGAAGCCTGGACGGCACCGATCGCGAAGGCTGCCGGCTCAACGGGAGTCGCCGGCCCGGCACCAGCGGCGACTCCCGCTTTGGGAACCTCCACCGAGGGCTTTGAGAGGCTCTTTTCCGGCAAGGATACATTCATCCTTCCCGAGGTCGTTCCAGGGTCGGGGCAGTTCCCCGGTTCAAGGCCACGCGCCATCGAGGCAAGGCAGTCCTACGGCCTGGCTGAGATCACTGCGGGCACGGCGAAGCCTGCCTTCCTCGCGGATCGCTCCATGGCCACGGCCGCGCTCGATGCCTCCCTTGTCATCCAGACCCTCGTGGCCCTCCGCCGCGCCGGCCTCGAGGACGGGATGGATGTCATCACGGAAGGCGGCTTCAGGAAGAACGGCGAATACAACACCCTCCTCGCTGCCGCACTTCCACACAATTCCTGCTATCTAACCGACATCGCCGAAGCCACCTCCTTCGGAGCGGCGATGTGCGGCATGGCGGCCCTGGAGGAAAAGGATCCCTCCGCCCTCTCGGGCCGTTTCGATGTGGAATATAGGCCGGTCCAACCCATGGAGGGTGTAGCCGGCTTCGAAGCCTACCGAGCAGCCTGGCAGAGCCAGGTCGACTCGGGCATGGGCACAAAAGGAGACAGGGAATGAAGACGAAGGCAATCAGGATTCACGGTGTGGACGACCTCAGGCTCGATGAGTTCGAACTTCCCAAGATCAAGGACGACGAGATCCTCGCGGAGATTGTATCGGACTCCATCTGCATGTCGAGCCACAAGCTCGCCGGCCAGGGCAACGCCCACAAGCGCGTCAAGTCGGACCTCGCGAAGAGACCCGTGATAATCGGGCACGAGTTCTGCGGCAGGCTGGTAGAAGTAGGCAAAAAGTGGTCTGACAAGTTCAAGGCTGGAGACCGCTTCGCCATCCAGCCCGCCCTCAACTACGAGGGGACCCTCTTCGCCCCAGGTTATTCCTATGAATACATAGGTGGAGCGGCTACCTTTGTCATAATACCCAAGGAAGTCATGGAGATGGACTGCCTTCTGTCCTACGAGGCCGAGGCCTTCTTCATGGGTTCCCTCTCGGAACCGGTCTCCTGCATCGTGGGAGCCTACCACGCCCAATACCACACCAAGGGCGGTTCCTACGTCCATGAAATGGGAATTGTGAAGGGAGGCTCCCTCGCCCTCCTCGCCGCGGTCGGCCCCATGGGCATGGGTGCCATCGACTACGCCATCCACTGCGACAGGAAGCCTGCCCGCATCCTCGTCACCGACATCGACGAGGGAAGGCTCGCCCGTGCGGCCTCGATCTTCACGGTAGAAGAGGCCAGGAAGAACGGTGTTGAACTCATCTATGTCAATACCAGGGATGTCGCCGACCCCGTGGCGAAACTCAAGGAACTCAATGGCGGCAAGCTCTTCGATGATGTCTTCGTGTTCGCCCCCGTCAGACCCGTCGTCGAGATGGGAGACCGCCTCCTCGGACCCGACGGCTGCCTTAATTTCTTCGCCGGTCCCACCGACACCACCTTCTCCGCCCTCCTCAATTTCTACGAAGTGCACTATGGAACCCACCACCTCGTCGGCACCTCGGGCGGAAATACCGACGACATCAAGGAATCCCTGGCCATGATGGCCGACGGACGACTAAACCCAGTTGCGATGATCACCCATGTGGGCGGCCTCGATTCGGTAGCCGACACGACCCTGCGCCTCGACAAGATTCCCGGTGGCAAGAAGCTCATATATACGCATAAAAAGCTTCCACTTGTGGCGATCGCCGATTTCGCCGAGCGCGGGAAGACCGAGCCTTTCTATGCCAGGCTCGCGCAGATCGCCGCAAAGTACGACATGCTCTGGTCCAAGGAAGCGGAGGACTATCTACTTGCAAATGCACCAGCAATCTGATCCCACCGGGAGCAGACGCGCCACTGTTCCGGCCGGGGGCTTCAAGGGAGTGCTCTTCGACGTCGATGGCGTCCTTGTGGATTCGGAACCCTTCATCGCCGAGGCGGCAGTGCTCATGTTCGCAGAGCTATATGGGGTGGCAGTGACGGCCGAGGAATTCGCTCCCTTCATTGGCACCGGCGAGATCAGTTACCTGGGCGGGGTAGCCGAAGCCCACGGCGTGGCGCTTGACATCGCGCGGGCAAAAGCGCGTACCTACGAACTTTATTTCAAGGTGATCCAAGGCCGCCTTCGGGCTGTGCCTGGGGCGATCGAGCTCGTGCGCTCCCTGCGCGCGGCGGGCATCAAGACAGCCATTGCGACCAGCGCCGACAAGATCAAGCTCGACGCCAACCTGCGGGAGATTGGCCTCGTCGAGGAGGACTTCGATACAGTATTGACAGGCCTCGACGTCGAGCGCAAGAAGCCCTTCCCGGACATCTATCTCGAGGCTGCTAGACGTATAGCCATCCCGCCTGCCGATTGTCTCGTTGTCGAGGATGCGCCTGAAGGGATCCGTGCTGGCGTAGCAGCAGGATCCATGTGCCTTGGCCTTTCAACTACCTTCTCCGAGGCACGGCTCCTGGAGTCAGGAGCCTTTCAGGTGCAGAAGGATCTCTGTGGCACATTCTCTTTGTTGCTTTCCTGAGGGATTGGCATCAGCGGTTGTATCAAAGTCATCCCGCATTAGTATGTGATTCGAAATTCAGGCCATTGGAGATCGGTTTGAGGACAAAGTGCAAGGATCTTCGGGAGTTTCCCCTGCCCCCCTGATTCGACCTTTACCGATTCCTCATTGCACACTAACGTTAGGGGAATTATCTGGACGAATCCGGGGCCTGTCTCCATGAAGCAGTCCTGGTAAACGGAGGAACGCATGAAGAGAACTGTGGTCACCCTTTTCGCGCTTTGTCTTTGTCTCTTCTCACTCGGCGCCCAAGGTGCAGGCCTGGCCTTCAGGAGTGACAAGGACGTGGGCCGGGCTTTGGCCGAATACGCCATGTCCGGAAAGCTCCTCGTGACCGACAGCTTTGTGTTCACCGGCAACGAGCTTGCGGAGATAGCCGATTATTCAGGTCGCCTTCATGGCCCTGATTTCAAAAGCCGCCTCATATTCCAGTTTGATCCGGGCATCAAGGGCGTATCGGGCATCCCTGCCTATGTCCCCGCAACCACCTCTGACCCGACCCTCCTGTACTTCATCGATGGCATCCCTGTTTTCCTGGATCTCGGGGCCGACTTTTCCTCTGGCGACAAGGTTGCGGGCAAGGTCAAGATCGACCTCGCCCTGCGGCCAACCCAGATGGGCGCCAATGACATGCCGCTCTTCGCTCCCTGGATGGTCGATACCCTCATTCGTGACCTCCTGAGCTGGAAGTTCCCCCAGGAAGGCTGGCTTTCTGCCGGCGACCAGAACGCATGGATAGCCGCTGGACGATTCAAAAGCGGGCTGGGCGAGGGCCATTTCGGCAACACCTTTCTCAATTCCCGGGCCGAGTTCTACGATCAGGTACAAGGCGTCGTCGGCAACAAGAACTTCCGCTTCACTTCCCTCATAGGCAATTCAGCGACCCATCTGAACAAGACTGAAGGTGCTATCCAGTATCTGCCCCGGGATACCTACTATTCCACCGACATCAGCATCAACTCCTGGGACGCGATCAACGACCACGACTTCACGACGCAGACGGAGCCGATCAAGATGTTCGCCTACAGCCAGGTGGAAGCCCGTTTCTGGGACAGGTTCCGCTTCGGCATCGCCCAGATGAACATGATCGGAGGCAAATACCCGAGCCTCACCGATATCCTGCCGACGATGTTCTGGCACAACAACTACTCGTCGGGCTATACGAATGTGATGCTGGGTCTCAACGCAGCCGTCCTGCCCATCGATGGTCTCGAACTCTTCGGCGAATTCACCCTCGACGATACGCGCGGTGCAGACGAACCGGCGATCAGCAAGCCCTCCGCGTACGCATGGCAGACGGGCGGCCGCTACTCATTCAAGCCGACCTCAGACATCATCGTGACTGCGGGCGGCGAATACAGCTTCGTCAGCGAATGGGCTTACAGCCGCTGGCAGCCCTACCTCACCATGTACCAGCGCCACCTCATCAATCCAAGCCAGGGCACCGACTGGCCCCTGGGCTTTGCCTACGGTCCGGACGCCAAGCACCTCGGATTCTTCGCCACCGCGAGCCTGCCCTCTGGTGCCACGGCCGAACTCGCCTACGAGTACCTGGTCAAGGGACCGATCTACATGGGCATGACGGATTCCAACGGCAACCCTATTTATTACAACTATGACATGCCCACCTTCATCACCCTGCCCGACACTCCCAGGACCACGACCCTCGCCGCCATCGAGGCCAGGCCCGACCAGCTGAGCCACGGCCTGTCACTGAATGTCAACTGGCCCCTCCCCCTGGGTTTCGAGACCTATGGCAGGCTCCAGTACTGGAATCATAGCAATTACCTGAATGCCCCGGGCGATTCCCGGCAGTTCGTACTTTTCTCCACAGGAGTGCTGTGGAGGTATTGAGACAGCTAGAGGGAGAGCGAGCAGCCACTCGTGAACTGGAGGTCGCTCCGCGGGTCCAGGTAGAGGCCAGTCGATGCCTGGAAGGTCCGGGCCTTGATCCAGTCCAGTTCGGCCCAGAACCTGAAGCCCGCCCATGACACGATCCTCGGGAGTTCGAAGTCGCCGCTGAGGCTTGCGACAAGGCTCTCCTGGACAGCGTCGCCCGAGGGGGTGACACCGGCGTAATTGGCAAAGTTGCTGTTGTTGCCATCCTGGCTGTGGGACAGAAAGTAGTCCATCACGCCATGTCGCATCCCGAAGAGCCTGAAGGCGACTTTCCCGACGCCGGGGAAGCGGTAGGAGCAATCCCACTGGAGGACCTCGGCGTCACCCCCGTAGGGATAGCCGATGTAGTTCAGGCTGAGCACGTATCCGGGACCGGTGGGATATCCGTTCATGTAGTACTTCCTGAACATCAGGAAATCAATGGCCTGCCTTCTGTAGAGTGTGGGACTGGTGTAGGCACCCTCGAGGGAGGAACTCAGGATCCCGGGCCCAACGGCGACCGAATATTCGACTCCTCCGAGATAGCCCATCGCATCGGCCTGGGCGTCGCCCTCCGTTGGCGCCTTCCCCTGGTCCATCGCGACCTGGGCGTAGAGCTTGAAGCCCTTGAGCGGGGAAAAGTCGAGCTCGGTGTGGGCGATGGCATTGAACAGGGACATGTTGTTGAGGTTGTGGAAGATCAAGCCAGGATTGAGGTAGCCAAACTCGAAGATATCGTTCTGGTACATCACATTTTCGGAAACCGCCAGGGTCAAGCCCTTGAAAAACCGGAACTCCAGCCGGTGTGCCATGAGGATCTTGAATTTGCTGTCCTTGGGTTCGCCAGGGGAGGGGTTGGTCTCGAAGAAGACGTTGAGCCATTCGTACTTGAACGCATCCGAGAAAAAGTCGAGCCGGGCAAAGTTCTGGTAGTCGACGTGGTTGTCCAGGATGAAGTTTCCCGAATGGCCGTTACCCCAGCTGAGCTTGTCGCGTGACAGGGAAAGGTTCCAGCGCTCTCCGCCCACCGAGGCGATGGCCCGCTTGGGCCACTGGTAGTCGAAATCCTTGGGCATTGTAAGGACATTGCTGAGGAAGGCTGCGCCCCAGATCACCGAATGGGAGGTGAGGATGGCTGTCGTGTCGGACGGTGACACAATAGCGCCTATCCCGCCCGGATAGACCGTGGTGGCGAAGTAGAGTCCGTCCTGGGTGTTGTAGATATTCCTGCCATATTGCATGTCACAGTAGGAATAAAGGAAGTCATCGAGGGAAAAGGCGACAGACACCTTCGCCAGGGGCCTGCGCTTCTCGAAATCGTAGACCCAGTCCTTCTCCTGGTCGAAGCTCGTATTGCTGTGCAGGTAGGACTCGAAGGCCGTGTCAAAGGCGGCGGAAAACTGGAACCCATCCCTCAAGCGGAAGCGCAGGCCCGGTTCCACCACCTTCGCGACAGAATCGTAGAGGGCGGCTTCAGCATCGCTGAGGGAGGTCCTGTCAACACGCGCGAGGATCAGGTTCGCCTCGGTCTTGCTCCAGGGCCTCGCGTTCGATGGGGTTCCGTTTCCCGTCATCAAGTAGAGGGCAGCCATGTCGGCATACACCGCAGATGTGAGGGGAAGCATTTCCTGGGAGACGATTGTGTCGGTGGCTTTTGTCGCTTGAGGAAAGGCTCCGAGTGTCATCGTGACATAGAGAGATAGACCCAGAATCCTCAAAGCGAAGCTCATTCGTGACCCCTCGCCCACCGACAGCCTCAGCCCACGCTTGTCCATAGTACGCTATCATAGCGTTTCGACACAGAAGGTGATAGTTCCGGATGAGAGGCGAGGATCGAAGGTTCCTGGCCGACGAGTATTTTCCATCAGCTCGCATGAATACTCCATTCACAAGCCTGTAAATCCATCCACAATTACAGACTGATCAACGCTATATCGGGAGCAAAACTATGACTAGTCGCGAGCGTGTGCGTAGGGCCTTTGGAAGGGGAGAGGGATTGCCCGACAGGGTTCCCCTCCAGTTCGATCTCTGCCGCTCCCTCATCGAGGAGTTCGGCCAACGCCTTTCCATCAAGCCCGAATATGCCCTTTCCTATTATGAGGATCTGACCTACAGGATCTCGGCCAATGCCATACGCACGGCCCTTGGCTCCGATTGCATCGTTGTCGGGGGCACGGTGTCCCGGGGCTTCGTCCCGACACCGATAGGGGATGGCGCGAGCCTCAATGAGTTCGGCATGTGGATGAAGCCCTCGACGCTCTATGTGGACGTCATCAAGTGTCCCCTCGCGGATGTTTCCTCCATCGAGGGTCTTGAAGCCTGGCGCTTCCCCGACGCCTACGCTCCCGGCCGCTTCGATGCTGCCCGAAACGATATCGCCCGCTTCGGCCAGGATTTCTTTGTCATCGGCGACGTGGAGCTTTCCCTCTTCGAACTGGCCTGGCACCTTGTCGGCATGGAAAAATACCTCATGGATTTCGCCATGGAAGAGCCCTGGATCGAGAAGCTCAACGACCAGGTAGAGGAATGGACTACAGGCCTCGCACTTCAGTTAGTGGCCCTCGGCGTGGACGCCATCTGGCTCGGAGAGGACCTCGGCACCCAGACCTCCATGCTCATCTCTCCCGACATGTGGCGCGAGCGCTTCAAGCCCCGCTATGCCCGACTCATACGGCGACTGAAGCGGGCCAACCCCGATCTCCTGGTCGCCTTCCATTCGGACGGAGCGGTTGCCCCCCTCATCGAGGATTTCATCGAGCTGGGTGTGGACATCTATAACCCGGTCCAGCCGAACGTCCCTGGCTCGGACCCCCAGGAACTCCAGGATAAATACGGCGGCCGGATGGCCTTCTTCGGCGGAATCGACCAGCAGGAACTCCTGCCCAAGGGAGATGCCTCCGCAATCCGGGCCGAGGTTGCCCGACGGGCCAGCATCATGGGGTCCAAGGGAGCTTACCTCATGGCACCTGCACACATCATCCAGGCGGACGTGAGTCCAGAAACAGTGAAGCTCTTCATTGACGCAGTGCTGGGGAGCGCCGGAACCTGAGTGCAGCAGGCTGCACCATCGTCAATTCCACTTCGATGGCGGGATTCCAGTCCTTTTCTTGAAGAGATGCGAGAAATAGTAGGGGTCATCGAAGGAAAGCATATGGGAGACCTCCTTGACCGAGTATTGACCCAATTCCAGCAATTCTTTTGCCCGGGCGATCTTGAGATCCAGGAAATACTGATAGGGTGAAAGGCCGGTATGCTTCTTGAACATTGTCCGGAAGCGCGAGTAGCCTACACCGAGGCTTCGGGAGAGCCACCCGATGTCCAACTCCTCGGCGACATTGTCAGCCAACAGGAATTTCGCCCGCTCCATAATACGATCTTCGAGGGTGACGGCGTCCTGGCGAAGGCTGATGGATGAGAGCCGCCCCAGGAGATGCATGATGTGCGAGGCCAGGATCTGCTGGAAGCCTAGATGCTCATATCGCGCGCAATCAATGATATCCTTGTAGAGTCCAAGCACGGAGTCATGTAGCCCGATGTCGAGCACAGGCGTCTCGGGGCTGAAAAATCCCTCCTCCACCAAGCGCGCGGGAAAGTCTCCCTTGAAGCCCACCCAGTATTCGTCCCATCCGGAGTCACGGTCCGGCGCGTACCAGTGCCAGACCTCGGGAAACAGCATGATGAGGGAACCCGGACCGATCTTGTAACTGCGGTCGCCCTCCGTCTTGAAGGATCCTTCGCCCCGGGTAATATAGACAAGGGCGTATTCGTCGAAAATCCTTCCCATCTCCCAGCGAAACAGGTATTTGGGTGGATGTGCGCTGGGTTCGACTGGATAGTGGAGGGCAGACCGAAGCATCGAGAAGCCTACGGTGGTGGCGTAGATCCCCCATCGCGTATCACGTGCCGTGACGGAAAGATACTTGGCGAAATGTTCCGGTTCCTCGTCCATCGCGACAGCCTGGCTTTCCGCCGGCTTATATTCCGAACACGGCTTTAGTCATCTTCACCCATTCGGCGAGTCGTCCCCTCTCTCCCCCGACCGTGTAGAGGTCGCGCAACAGGATCTCCAGACAGCCATCTTTTGTGACGCGCTGGGTCTTTACCATGTCTTCCCTGGCCAGTTCCCAGAGCGGGTTTGACCCACTTATGAGGGCCGGCGTCGGCTTGCGGGAATATACATAGCGCTTGCCGAGCATTTCAGCCACCTTACCGAGATCGGACCAGCCCGAGACCGAAACCGAACGCAGGTTGGGGATGGCCTCCATGATGAGGTCGAGGCGATCGTGCACCGGTTCGCAGCAACCGTAATAGATAAGACCAAATTTCGCGCTGAGCTCCGCCAGGTAGGGGAGAACGAATTCCTTGTACATTTCCGGCGAGATATTGATGGTCTCCTGCGATTCGGCCCAACCCCAGACTTGCTTGAGTAAAATTGGTCCCTCCTGCCCGGGTCCCGGGAGGGAGGAGACATAGCCGTAGGCGCGCGGTCCGGCCATCTGCGTGTCGCTGTTGGAAACGATGAGCCCCTCACGCTCAAGGAATCCGAAGAGCGCCAACCTGTCATCCCGCATGTAGCGCATGAGCTCGTGGATCGTCTCGGGCGAATCATAGAGCCAATACAGAAGACCGTCATTGCCGATGAAGCGGTAGATCTGCCAGGTCAGGCCGAAAAAGAAATTGCCGCAAAACCCCTCATCCCCCGAATCGGCCAGGAAGGGATCGTAATTGCCCACGCGGACAGGCAGGATGTCGCCGAAGCAGTCCTCCAGTATCCCGCGGTAGGCCTCGGTCTTCGGGCGATCGACACCGACCTGCCGACGCTTGAGGATGGAGATATCCTTGGGTGTCTTGATCGGGAAGTTGAAGGTGTAGCCAAGGGAGGCAGTATTGTCGCCCCTGAGCCCCGGCTTGGTCTCGACATCGACACCAAAGCTCGGCAGGACCATCTGCCAACCCAGACGGAACCAGGGTTCAACCACGATGTCGTCGCCCACCTCGTCTGCGTGCCTGACTGTCTCGAGCATATTCCGTTCTACCGCCCGCAGGAGGGGATCGACGCAGCGGAGTTCCTTCGCCTCGACAAAACAGTCCACTGATCCCGTCTCGACGAGGATCATCGGACGCTCGGGAGCAAGGTCGTGGACTGCCTGCCACATGCGCTTGCGCGTTCCCATGACCGGATCCCTGGCATGCTCCATCCATCGGCGGGCCAGGCTTCTCAGTATCTCGCGATCGGCTGCTGCTTCGGTGTTCATGCCAACAGGATAGCGCATGGATCGGAAAGTGGGGATGCAGGAAAGCGCAGAAGTGATGCGCTTTTCAGATGAAGGCAGGGACCGGATCGGGAAGGACTGGCTCGGCCCTGAGCAAAGAGCTTTTTTTATTGACAACTCAGAAAGCAGGGTTTATTCTTGCTACAATCTTTGGTTTAACGTTAAACCAACAAACGTAAAGAATCCGACCACCGTGGAAGAGCAGGTAGCTTGGCAGGTCTCGAACAACGAGGAGGCACTGATTGAGTAGCAAGAGCGACGACACTAGGGGCACAGGAGGGAAGACCTCCCGCCAGCGATTCCTGGATACCTGCGAGTTCAGCAACTCGGGCAAGCCCTGGGTGCGATGGGGCAGCTTTGTCTGGCCGGAGACAGAAAACAATTGGCTCAAGGAAGGCTACGACGGCAGGCCCTTCGACGAGTACTTCGGCCTCGATAGGCTCGAGAGGGTCGATCCCTATTACGGCCCCCTCCCCGAGTTCAAGCACGAAGTGGTCGAAGAAGACGATCGCACGGTCACTTACATCAACGAAGAGGGGATCCTCATGCGGGAGCTCAAGCAGCACCGTGATACGAGCATGCCCCAGTTCCTGAAATTCCCTGTGGAAAACGCCGCCGACTACGAGAAATTCCGGCGGGAGCGCCTCGTCCTGGCCCCGGAACTCCGTTTTTCCGATTCATGGAAAAACCAGGTGGCCAAGGGCGGTCGCAGCCAGATCACCATGGGTGTTTCCATCGCCCAAAGCGAAGCGGATTCGACCAAGCCGAAATCAGAAAAGGCAGCTCCTGGGGGAGAGGAATGGGCCCGACTCTGTTGGGCCGACCGCTGGGGTGGATTCTTCGGTCCGCTGCGCAATCTCTTTGGCGTGGAAGGTCTGTGCATGGCCTTCTATGATCAGCCGGAGCTTGTCCACAGGATAATGAGCGACCGTGCCGACGCGATCATCGAGATAACCGGAGAAGCGCTTAAATACACCTCCTTCGAAACCTTCTGGTATTGGGAGGATATGGCCTTCAAGAACGGCCCCCTCGTCGATCCGGACATGTTCCGCGAATTCGCCCTGCCCCATTACAAGAGGGTAAACGAATGGCTTCGGAGCAAGGGGATCAAGCACATCGGCCTCGACAGCGATGGCAGTGTCTGGAAACTCATCCCTGTCTGGATCGACGCGGGCATCGACATCCTCTGGCCCTTCGAGGTCCAGGCTGGAATGGATGTTGTTCGCGTCAGGAAGGAATTTGGAAATGCCTTCGTCATATTTGGTGGTATCGACAAGAAGGAAATCGCCAAGGGTGGAGAAGCCCTGCGCAGGGAAGTGGATCGCGTAATGCCCCTCGTCGACTGTGGCGGCTACATCCCCGAATTGGACCACAGCGTACATCCGGACATCAATTGGGCAACCTTCCAGGAATACCTGGCTTACCTCACCAAGAGACTGGGCTGGGGCTGAGCGACTGGGGGGACGCAGCTGCGCCTTCCTGTCGAAGCGTACGAAACGGTGGAGAATCCTAAACAAGGAGCTGATCCCATGGCATTCAAGCTGGCCTGCGCAGATTTCACCTTTCCCCTCTTGCCTCACGACAAGGTGCTGGACCTTATCGCGATGCTCGACTTCGATGGCGTCGATATCGGCCTGTTCGAAGACCGATCCCATCTCTGGCCTTCCAGGGCCTTTGCGAACCTCAAGAAGAGCGCCCGCGAGCTCGGCGACAAGCTTCGTAGCAGGGGTCTCGAAGCGGCTGATATCTTCCTTCAGACCGCCCTGGATTTCACCACTGTCGCGCCCAACCACCCTGATTTGCCCGTCAGGACAAAGGCCCGCGAGTATTTCCTTAAAACCCTTGAGTTCACTCTTGAGTGCGGGGGCAAACATGTATCAGCCCTGCCTGGAGTCCTTTTCGAGGACGAGAGCAAGGAGGCCTCCCTCGCCCGATGTTTTGAGGAGCTTGGATGGAGATGTGAGCAGGCGCAGAAGGCAGGGCTCGTGTTTTCGGTCGAGGCCCACTTAGGCTCAATTGCACCCACTCCTGCGGCGGCACTGGAACTGGTCAGGAACACAGCCGGACTGACCCTTACCCTCGACTACACTCATTTCACGAAGCTGGGCTTCGCGGATGCCGAAATCGAGGTTTTGATTCCCCACGCCTCCCACTTCCACGCACGTGGCGCGGCGAAGGACAGGCTCCAGACCTCTGTGAAGGAAAGTTCCATCGATTATGCCAGGATCGTCTCGGTCATGAAGAAAGATAATTACAAGG
>CAIJMU010000062.1 GCA_903821875.1 uncultured Spirochaetota bacterium | reverse complement strand
GTGAGGAAACGGCCAATTTCAAGCTCTTCAAGAAGCTCATCGAAAAATGGGTTGAACTCGAACTCGCCGCATCAAAGCTTCGCATAAAGAGCGGACGGGAAAAAACACCTAAAAGGGCTTAAGAACTCGGTACTCTCAAGTTCTCACCCTCTCACTCGCGAGGGGAGCGCAAGCTACTACCGCGATCGAGGGCAACACACTCAGTTCGGCAGAAGTCGAAGCCATTCAGGCTGGCAAAAGACTTTCCGATAGCAAGGGCTACCTCGAACAGGAGGTCAGGAACATTCTGGTCGTCTTCAACAGCCTTATGGACGAGCTCATCATCCAGAAGCGGGATGAACTCATCACGCCCGAGTTGATCAAACGCATGCACCACATGGTAGGGGAGGGGCTCGGCGAGGCCTTCAGGGCGACGCCAGGCGAACTACGGAGATCGAATGTCTACGTCGGGGATTACCGTCCGCCCTCCTACGATGAAGTTGAAAGCCTTGTCTCACGGCTCTGCGAATGGCTCGACCATGAGTTTCATTTCCAAAGGGGGCAGGACTTCGCGATCGCTGTTGTCGAGTCCATCGTCGCCCACGTCTATCTCGAATGGATCCACCCCTTCGGCGACGGGAATGGACGGACGGGCCGTCTCCTGGAGTTCTACATCCTGATGCGGTCTGGCTTACCCAACATCGCCTCCCATCTGCTCTCCAACCACTACAACCTAACCAGGGCGGAGTACTATCGGCAGATCTCGGATGCAGCCTCCGCCAATGATCTGTCTGCCTTCATCGCCTATGCCATGAGAGGCCTCAGGGATGGACTGCAAACGCCGGCGTTCTCAAGGGCTACATACCGGTATCGACGGGGTGGATCATGTGAGGGTTGCCGCTTCACCTTCAACGCGTGCTGTACACTAGCCATGTCGGATCAAGACCGTGGTGAGGGGATGCCTTGAAAAAGACCTATTGGGAACAATCCCTGTTCAATTCAGATTCCTTCCAGAACAGCCTGGTGACCGCCGGGGATCAGGGCTTCGGTTCGACTGTTGACTACCGGGACAGTGGCGCATCGGTTTCTGTGATGTCACCGGGGCCACCAACGAAAGGACAGCGCTTGCAGCTTTGATACCTCCGGACTGCCTCTGCGGCAATTCAGTACCAACGCTGACCTGTTCGAGCCTCGACCATGCCCTGCTGCAGACCGCCGCCATAAACTCCTTCGTTTTCGACTGGCTGGTTCGGTTCCGAGTTTCCACCCACCTCAGTGCCCACTATCTCTACTAAATAGGCATACCCACCCTTGCCACCCTCGATGTGCTGGTAGCCGAAGCCTACGGCCTCTCCGCCTTCGACTTCGCCCGCGTGCTCACCGCCTTCCCCCTCCTCGACCGCGAGCAACCGCCCCTGGCGGGGGATTGCTTCGTCACCGACGCCTCGGCCGACGACGCCGGCACCCTTGAGAAGCCCTGGGGCTGGGTGCAAGAAAAGCCCCGGAGCTTCATCACCCGCGACCTCTGCCTGCTTACCTGGCTCCGCCACAAAGGCGAGGCGGTGCCGCCCGACCTCTAAGCCTGGTACCGGGACAAAGCAGGTCTCGACCCGGCGGGCCAGGAGTCGCGCTTCCGCATCGGGAAGTACAAGGACCTCGTCACCCGCATCGAGATGGCGCGGAGCCTCGGGGCGGTGGCTTATGTGCCGACGGGGTCTGCGGAAGAGGAGGAAGGCACGGAGGAGGGAACCGAGGAGATTCCGGATGGCGATTGAACGCGCGGCACAGCCCGGAAACCCGATCGTATCGGGGAGGATGGAACTGATAGTAAGCCCTCGTCCACAAGGTGTGTACAATTGCCGTACAGAAGTATATCCTGGGTGGCAGGAGGGGATGCCATGACCACGACAAGCCAAAAGGCCAAGAAGATACCCGTCGGAAAGGACCCGGGGACACCCAAGATCGCCGCGCGCAAGGCCACCAAAGCAAAGGTACCTTCCGTCCCCGCTTCCCCCAGGATCGAACTTCGGGCCAAACGGGAAGTCAAGGAACTGATCGAGCGAGCCGCTGCGGCAGTCCATAAGACGGTCTCCGCCTACCTTCTCGACATCGCTGTCGTGCAAGCCCGGGAGGACATCCGAAGGGCCGAGACGCTCATCCTCGACGATGCGGAGAGGGCGGTTTTCTTTTCAGCCCTCTCCGACCCCCCCAAGCCCAACAAGGCCCTTCGGGAGCTTTTCCAGCAGAACACCTAGCCGGTGGACCTGTCGCTAATCCCCGTCACTCCGTCGCTTTCGAAGTCGCCCTTCGACTGCGGAAACGAGGAACTCAACCTTTTCTTCAGGCAGTTCGCCGCCGGCAACCACCGGAAGAACATCGCCAAGACCTTCGTCGCCCTTGCCGACTCTGGCCGCATCGCAGGCTACTTCTCCCTCTGCGCTGCCGGGGTAGCGTTCGAGGAATTCGCGACACAGCACCAGAAGGGGTTGCCTCGCTATCCTGTTCCCGCCGTGCGGATCGCGAGGCTAGCCGTGGCGGTCGACCTCCATGGGCAGCACATCGGTGCATGGTTGCTGAAGCAGGCCTTCGACAAGATCTTCACCATCGCCGCCAGCGCGGGAGTCTACGCGGTGGTCGTCGATGCGATCGACGACAAGGCCAAGGGCTTCTATAAGAAGTACGGCTTCCTCGAGTTCCCGGGATCCCGTCCCAGTCTCTTCCTGCCCCTTCGCACCATAGAGGCCGGAGCCCGTAACCGCGGAAAAGCCCAGGGGAGACAGAGCTTCGGGATCTGGCCCCTGCTTACTTCTTCAGCCCGAACTTCGCACAGAACTCCTCAAGCACCCCCGCGAGGTCCGGCTGCCCGATCTCCTGGAGGTCATAGCCAACCTTGACCGTCGGATGCCTGATCTTCACAATGCGGTTCAAATCGATGGGAGTTGCGATGATCACCGTGTCGCAGTCGGTGGCGTTTATGGTAGCCTCGAGGTCGCGGACCTGCTGCTCGCCGTAGCCCATGGCCGGCAGGAGGGTGCCGATGTCCGGGTAGCTGGCAAAGGTCTCCTTGAGGCGGCCGACAGTCCAGGGTCGGGGGTCGACGAGCTCCGAGGCTCCGAACTTGCGGGCGGCGACGGTGCCGGCACCGATCTTCATGTGCCCGTGGGTGAGGGTGGGGCCATCCTCCACGACGAGGACGCGCTTGCCCTTGATGAGTTCGGGATGGTCGACGGTGATGGGGCTCGCGCCGTCGATCACGACTGCCTGGGGATTGATGCGCCCGATGTTGTCGCGCACCGTCTGGATGCCCTCGGGGCTGGCAGTCTCGATCTTGTTGATTATGATGACATCGGCCATTCGGAGGGTGACCTCGCCGGGGTAGAAGCTCACCTCGTTGCCGGCGCGGTGGGGGTCGGCGACGGTGATCATGAGATCAGGCCTGTAGAAGGGAAAGTCGTTGTTGCCGCCGTCCCAGAGGATGACGTCGGCTTCCTTCTCGGCTTCGCGGAGTATGGCCTCGTAGTCCACGCCGGCGTAGATGACGTTGCCGCGCACGACGTGGGGCTCGTACTCCTCCATCTCCTCGATAGTGCAATTATGCCTTTTCAGGTCCTCGACGGTGGCGAAGCGCTGGCACCTCTGGGCGACCAGGTCGCCGTAGGGCATGGGGTGGCGGATGGCGACGACCTTGAGGCCGCGGGCCATGAGCATCTGCACGATCTTGCGGGAGGTCTGGGACTTGCCTGCACCGGTGCGGACGGCGCCGACGGCGATGAGGGGCTTGGTGGACTGGATCTGCGTGTCCTTCGGTCCGAGCATGGAGAAGCTCGCACCGGAAGCATTCACAATTGCACCCACTCCCATGACATGGCTGTAGGGTACGTCCGAGTAGGAGAAGACACATTCATCGACCCTGAGCTCCTTGATGAGCCTCGGGAGGTCGGACTCCAGATGGATCGGGATGCCCTGGGGATAGAGGGCGCCGGCAAGTTCGGCGGGGTACTTGCGTCCGGCAATGTCGGGGATCTGCGCTGCGGTGAAGGCCACCACTGTAAAGGCTTCGTCGTTCCGGAAATGTGTGTTGAAGTTGTGGAAGTCGCGCCCGGCGGCTCCGATGATGAGGACTCTACGCTTGGTCATGGTGGCTCCTTCTTGGAGGCAAGACACGAGGCGGGCCATGCTCCCGTAGGAGGGTCCCCGCCTGACAGAATTGTGAGGCTGTCAGCTTCGCCCTGTCAAGGAATAAAATCCAATTTTATAGATTGAAACGCCGGGGTCAGACCTGAGCCTGACCATGGTTTCAGAGGATTGCGCGATTCCCTTTTGCGAACTCTTCAAGGCTTGTACCCTTGAGCATGCCCAGCATGTCACCCCGTATGCTTTCCCACTTGTCGTGCAGGGGGCAGGGCGCATCGGCATTGCAGGAAATGCGGCCGAGCACGCAATCGTCGTCGGAGACAAGCCGCTCTATGGGCTCCAGCGCCTCGTAGAGACTCAGCTCCGCCGCTGGTCGATCCAGCCTGAAGCCACCGCCAGCTCCTTTCCTCGCAACCACGATTCCTTCTTTCGCGAGCTGTCCGAGGAGTTTGGACAGGTAATTCGGCGGAGCCCCGACCTGCGCCGCGAGGGTACGGGCATCGGCGTATTCGCCCTCGGGCAGGCAAACGAGTACAGAAAGCGCATTGAGCGCGTGTGTAACGGTTCGGGAGAGAATGGGAGCCTCCTCGCGATGCAGAGACATTTCGGGACCATGCCCAGTGCGAGGGTGCCGCAAAACTGGCGTCTTGTCAGCACCCTGCACATCTTGCACTACACCGCGGCAGCTCCCTTGGACTGCGTGAGGACCGCGCCTGATTCGGCGCGAGCCCTCCGTCCCATGCTGAGGAGGTCATAGATGATGATGCCGAGCCCCACCGCGAAGCAGAGGCCGGCCACAATGACGACTTTGAACCAGAGCTGCATCTGTGCTTGTGCCGTCATGAATCCGAGACCGAAAACGCGTTCGACATAGGACTGGATCACGCCAGCCACGCCGAAGGCCAGGCCCATGACCGACATGGAGATCAGGGTGATCCAGAAGCCGAGGTGGCCGAGATTCGTCCTGAAGCGCTCAACCCCATGGAGTCGCGGGAATGCGTAATAGAAGATCGTGAGATTGAGCAGGGCGTAGGCGCCGTAGAAAGCGAGGTGTCCGTGCGAAACGGTGACCTGGCTGCCGTGCGTGTAATAGTTGACCTGCGGCAGTGTGTGTATGAAGCCGAAGACGCCCGCGCCGATGAGGTGCATGATCGAACAAGCTATTACGAGGGTCCACACGACTTTGTTGGTGACTCCGCTTTTGGAATGCTTCGTGTGCTGGAAGGTGTCCCAGACCATCAGAAGAATCGGGAAAGGCTCGAGGGCGCTGAAGATGCCACCCACAGCCAGCCAGTAGTCAGGCGCTCCGATCCAGTAGTAATGGTGCCCTGTGCCCGCCAGGCCCGTGAACATGAAGAGGCCGATCTCGACATAGAGCCATTTTTCGACTGTCTTGCGTTCCACGCCGGTGATGCGCATCAGGACCCAGGCCATGATCGCGCTCGTGATGAGTTCCCAGGCTCCCTCGACCCAGAGGTGGATTACCCACCACCAGTAGTACCAATCAATCGAAAGGTTCTTGTAGAAGGGCACGCCAAAGAGATATAGCAACGCAAGCAGCACGAGACCGCTGAGCAAGGTGCCCTGTATCATTGTCCAGTTTCTTGCCTTGAGCAGCGTCATGCCGATGTTGAACAGGAAAACCAAGGCTCCCAGCACGATGAGCATATTGAGTGGAAACGGGATCTCGAGGAGGGGACGACCCTTGGTCCAGCCGAAAAGGAAGCCCACAAGCGCAGCGACTCCGGTTGCCGTCAGGAGAATCAGCTGGAACCAAGCCAGTTTGGTACTGAAGATCTCGCTCTTGCTTTCCTCGGGCACCATGAAATAGGTGCCGCCCATGAATCCCAGGAGCATCCACAGGACCAGCAGGTTCGTGTGGAAGGCACGCATCGTGGAAAAGGGCAAAGCTTCCACGAGACCTTGAGGCAGGGTAAATGCATAGCTTATCGCCAACCAGATGCCAGCGACGATCTGCAGGGCGAAGAGACACAGCGCAACAACAAAATATGGATAGGCTATCCGTTGTGACTTGTACGTGACGGGCATCATTTGCCTCCCTTCTGCTTGGAGAGGAAATCCGCGATCGAATTGATTTGCGGCGCGGAGAGGAAGTTCATGAATGCAGGCATGATCGCAGCCTGATTCACGCTCCTGGGGTCAGCGATCTGCTTCGCGATCTGCTCCGCGCTCAACTTCGAGCCCACATTGTCGAGGGCCAGCGCACTCGAGCCGCCCGTCCCCCCAAGCGAATGGCAGCTGAAGCAATTGTTTTCCTTGAATAGTGCCGCGCCTTCCGACATCGAAATGCCAGAGGAAGCGAGGAGTCGGCTCGTGCCTGTGAGACCCTTCTGTTTGGAGTCCTGCGGTGGCCAATCGTGGTTATTGATGTTGTTGACCCAGCCAAAGAAGGCCACGAGCTTGTCGACTTCATCCGGTTTCACCCTCTGGTTGGGCATATGGCGGAACGAGGTTGCAAAGACCTTTTCAGGTTCTGTCACTGCCTTTCTGATGTAGGCCTCGCCCTTGGTTCTGTAGACCCTGGTCAGGTCGGGGGCGTAATAGCCCCCGAAACCCAGAATCGTATGGCAGTCGTTGCAGTTGTACTTCTGGAACACGACCTTGCCGGCAACTACTTCATCAGTCAGCTTGTCGGCGTTGGTCAGGGTGGCCATCTGCCTGTTGGTGTCTACCGTGAGCACCCCCAGGACGATCGCTGAACTCAGAGTACCCACCGCGAAGATCCACTGCGCGGTCCTTGTTGTCATAGGCATCCCTCCTTTAGCTATAATAGCATGTCAATATCCTCTATAATCTACATTCGCCTATTCGTCAAGGAAGAAGTGGTCCAGTTGATAACGCTGGAGGCTTTAAATGACTCCCCGAAGGTAATGAGAAGTGTAGCTCATTTTATCCTTGACTTGCATTTTACTATGCAGTACATAGTATATAGCACAGCATATTGCTGGGCAGAGAGGAGGTATGCATGGGAGAAAGCGACACCCTTGAAAAATGGCGAGGGCAGATCCGGAAGGGCTTCCTTGAGCTATGCGTCCTGGCAATGGTCGATCGCCTCGGCGAAACCTACGGTCTCGACCTCCAGGAACGCCTGTCCGCCCATGACCTTGAGGTTGCCGAGGGGACCCTCTATCCCCTCCTCACGCGAATGACCAAGGAAGGGAGTCTGGCCGCCACCTGGAATATGCCCCTGCGCGGCCACCCCCGGAAATATTATCGCCTTGAGGAACGTGGCCGCGAACTCCTCGCCGTGATGCGAGTTGAATACAGGGCTGCCTTCGACTCGTGGCAAGCGATCGAGAATGTTACGGGAATCCCGCAGGAAGCGGAAAGTGAGGAAAGCGTATGAACGAAATTGACTGCCTGAACAGGCGGACGACCTACGGTTGCGAAATGGGAGGATACTCTGGCTTCCCGGGCATTCCCTATGACCGGATTGAAGAAGACAGGCTGCGTGAGCGCTCCGCCGCGAAGGCCAAGCGCCTGGAACGGAGGATCGCGGTCAAGAAAGCCAGGGAGGAGAAAATGGCGATGAAGAAAGCTGCCCGACTTGCCGCGGCCAACTCTGACCAGAAGGAGAAACAAGAAAGCGAAGATCCCGCTTCCCGGACAGCCAGGCAGGATGAAGGCAGGGATGTAGCATGACGCGCAGGGAATATATGGCGGCTCTGGAATATGAACTCAGGGAAATCGGGACGAGCGCACGCGAGGATGCGCTTCGGGAAATGGAAAGCCATATCGATGAACTCGCTGTGCATAAGCCGGATGTGGACGAGGCGGAACTCATCTCCAGGCTCACCGCGCCTGCAGTCCTCGGGCGAGCCCTCCGCGAGGAGCTGGGGGCTGATGATGGCTTTGCCGCAGGAGATGGGTTTGGGAGCAATTTCGAAAAGAACAGGCGGAACTTCGACCAGGGTATGCGCGAAATGGAAAACGACCTGCGGGGTCTCAGAACGAAAATAGCTAGGACGATCGGAGAGGCGGTATCCAGCATCGCACGCAGCATAAGCCGTGAAGAGGAGCGTCGATGGTCCGGCGAGTTCCAGACAAGCAACGCCACAGCACTCAGGATCAGAATCCGGAGCGGTGACATCCGGGTTGAGGCGACAGAAGCCGGGAGTGTGGAAGCGGACATCAACCTCGAAGGAGACGAGGAAGCCCTTGCCGACTGGAAACCCCGCTACCATGTCGAAGGCGCTGTGCTTGTCCTCGAGCTGGAGGCCAAGGACGTACTGGTCAGCTCCATCAGGCTTCGTGTCCCCGGGGCCATCAGGAAGATCGAGCTCGGCACAGTCTCCGGCGATGTGCACGCGGATCTGCCCGGAGCGGGCTTCATGGTCGTGACGAAATCCGGCGATGTGTGGCTTGAGAAGCCAGGCGAAGCCGGAGTTCGTGCGGTATCCGGCGATATCCTCGTCGAAGGTGCGCAGGGGAAGCTTGACATCGAGACGGTCTCGGGTGATGTACGCGTCCACGACCCCTGCTCCGGCGCGAAGATCGTCACGGTATCGGGGGACGTGGTGATGGAGGAAGTCAGTGGTGAAGTCTGCGTCGGCACGACCTCAGGAGACATTGCGATCAGGGCCCGGCCCGACTTCCGCGGCGGCACGGCTACAAGCAGCTCCGGTGACCTCGAAATGGAGCTAGGAGCCTGCGATCTCGGTCTTGAGGTAGAAACGCTTTCAGGTGATATCAGCAGGCCGGATGGAAAAGAAGGAGGTCGCCGCTGGAAGGGAGGCATCGGCTCGGGAGGGCCAGCCTTCATACTTCATACGGTTTCAGGCGACATCCGTGTTGGGGGCTGAGCGCGGCGCTGCTTCTGTTTTCATGCCGTGGTTGACAGAAAATGGACTGCGCGGGAAGGCCAGGTGACAGCCGAGTCGCGCTTAGGGCACCGAAGGGCAGTCCGGGAGCTTTGGACGAGGCGGCAGAGCAGGCTGGGGGCAGTAAAATTGCCTATCCGTGTTATATTCCCCTCAACCTTGGAGATCCAAAGTGGAAGGCACGACCATCCTGCTTGTCGAGGACGAGTTCCTTCTCGCCCTTGACCAGAAGGCACAGCTCGAGAAGCACGGCTACGCGGTGGTCCAAGCGCCTTCTGGCGAGGCCGCAGTCGAGGCTTCCAAAGCCCACCCTGGCATCGACCTCGTGCTGATGGACATCAACCTCGGGCCAGGCATCGACGGAACGGAGGCGGCTTCCCGCATCCTGGATCGCAGGGATCTGCCGCTCATCTTCCTCTCCTCACACACGGAGAAGGAGGTCGTCGAGAAAACGGAGCGGATCACCAACTACGGCTATGTCGTGAAGGGGAGCGGAATCACCGTCCTCGACGCATCCATCAAGATGGCCTTCAAGCTCTTCGATGCCAATCGCCGGATCCGCCGGATGAACATGGCTTACGAGGCGACCAACGAAGAGCTCCGCGTCAGCCTCGACTCCCTGCATCGCACCAAGGATGAACTCGAGATATCGGAGGAAAAGTTTTCAAAGGCCTTCCATACGGTGCCTGATGCCGTCTTCCTGAGCTCCTACGAGACGGGTGAGATCACCTCAGCCGCCATCCGAGAATCCTCCTGGTAAATCGCAGTTCAACTTCACCGACAGCGAAAGCCGGATCATGAAGGCCGGGAACGG
Organism: uncultured Spirochaetota bacterium; assembly: GCA_903821875.1. Taxonomy (GTDB): domain Bacteria; phylum Spirochaetota; class Spirochaetia; order Treponematales; family Rectinemataceae; genus CAIJMU01. The sequence continues at coordinate 382 of CAIJMU010000062.1, read as the reverse complement.
CGAGCATGTCGCGCAAGGCTACAACGCGCAGGCGGTTATCGACACCGAGGGCAGCATGTTGCTGGTCGGCCAGTACGTGACCAACCATGGCAACGACAAGAGGGAACTAGTCCCAGCCGTGGCCAGCATCGACGCCGATGTGCGACAACCGAGCACGGTCTGTGCTGACACCGGCTATTTCAGCGATGAAGCCGTGACCACCATTGAGAGCGCAGCAGTGGCCCCGACAGTATTCTGCGCAATCGGGCGGCAGTCACATCACCGGACCGTGGCGGATCTGGAGAGGAAGACGCTGCCTGAGACCCCAGTGGAAACGGCTCCGGTCAAGGAAAAGATGGCGCACCGGCTCAAGACCCCGGAAGGACATAGTCAGTACAAGAAG
>CAIJMU010000061.1 GCA_903821875.1 uncultured Spirochaetota bacterium | reverse complement strand
GTGAGGAAACGGCCAATTTCAAGCTCTTCAAGAAGCTCATCGACAAATGGGTTGAACTCGAACTCGCCGCATCAAAGCTTCGCATAAAGAGCGGACGGGAAAAAACACCTAAAAGGGCTTAAGAACTCGGTACTCTCAAGTTCTTGTCACTGATAGTGATATAGCCAACCGGCGCAGAATTATAGAGATCGAAATACTGTGCCTTCGCGGTTTCCAATTCCACCTGAGCAGAGCGTAATTCTGCGTTCTGCATCTCAAGTTCGATCTGGTGGACGTGCAATTCGCTGAGGAGGGCCCGCATCGCCATTGGGGTCAGACGCTCCGGTTCGTTTTCAACGAGCCAGTTTCTGTTCTTTTTCGCTTTTCTCTCTGCCCTATCGCGCAGCTCGATGGATGATGAGGACCGGTCGGAACGCATGGTCTCGATCTGGCTCTTTTCGTCACTCACAGGATCCTCCAGCTTTTCTTTATATTCGTAGATTTGGATAGCTATCATCGAGGAAGGAAATACAAAAGAGTGAGCCCGATGTACTTTCCGTAAAAAGAATAGTGCGGCAAATATGCTTTGCAATAGAAGATTAGCTTTTTTCCAATAGATTATTGTCTAGTCGCCTCAGAAAAGATGTTTGAGGCTTATAGGCTCTCGTCTATGACCCCTTGATTCATTGACTTCTCGTTCCGTTACTTGATCGAGTTCCGGCGTCCGGGTGCTTCTCGTTTCAAATAGTGCACTATAGCTGCACCTAGCGCGCAGTAGGCGCGAAGCGCTCGATCCCAGCCCAGGACTCCGCTACCCAGAGCTCGCCGCTGCACAGCGCTACGACAGGACTATACCAGTTCTGAAGGTTCCCCGCGGGGGTCCAGCTGCCCTTTACCTCCAGGCCCGTCGCTGCCGGCGCGTAAAGCAGTACACTCGTCGGCGTCGCGATGGCCAGGCGCTCGGGTGTAACCCCCGTGACGCTTTTTGCCATCGAGGTATTCCATCCGCTCAGGGTTGCGACGGTCGTCACCACCGGAGCGCTTCCTTCAGCGCTTGCGAAAAGGAGCTTCCGCTCTCCTCCGTACCACCAGCTGCCGATGGCGACATCGCGCATGGCCGCTGAGCGGACCATGGCACCGGCGTACATATACCTGCCGCCGCCGGTCAGCAAGGCGACGCCCGAGCCAATGGGTAGCCAGTCCGACAGGACGCCGTCCATCGGAGTTTCCCCGAGGACCTGTGCATTGCTTCCGCTTACCGCGACCCTGAGGATGCGGCTCGAATCCAGCCAGGAGGCTGGCTGGTAGGCTGAAAGCCAGCTGCCATCTGCCAGGCGGGCGAGGGGATAGCCAGGAAAGCTTGTGCCTTTGGATGAAGATACCGGTGAAGCGGCGGAAATGTCCCAGGTATCCATGGTCATGCTGCCGTAGCCATCGATTTCCGAGCGGCTCCAGGAAAAGGTCGCAAGCTCGCTGCCAGAAGCCAGGGCCTCGACGCAGCCCGAGACTATCAGTGCTGCCGTGCTCGTCCATGAGGCTGCATCCACGAGGGTGAGGCCTCCGTGGAAGAGGAGGAGTCGCCCGTCGGGCAGGCTCTCGAGCCGCGGAACGTTGCGGCCAAGGGAAATCCAGTCCGGATAGCTCAGGTCCCGCTTGATGGCCTCGGGCTCGAGATTCAAGCTGCCGTCGGTTCCAATGCGGATTGCGTGAAGGATGGCAGTTCCAGAGCCGGAGGAACCCCAGGATTGCGAGAGGATGACGAGGAGCCCCTGGTCGGGGAGGGCGACGATCCCGTTCTGGCCCAAGGGGTACCAGACATAGTTGTTACGATCGGAGCTGGCCGGGAGCTTGATCGTCGCAATTGGAACTGGCTCCATATATGCGGCGGGCTCGAAGCTCGAGACTGAGAGTCTGCTTCCGTCGCGGGTGATCATGACACCCTTCCCTGAGACAAGGCCTGTCCACGCGACGTCGAAGGCCAGGGGCAGCTCCGAAAGGAGCTGGGCGCTGCCCGCGGCAGGTCTCCAGGCGTCCAGGCGGTCTGGGGCGTAGGAGTAGGCGATATCGGGACTCACCCCTATGCTGCGGAGGGCGTCCCCTGAATCGGGGAGCTCGCAGAGGAGGGATGGACCTGCAGCCTCGGCCTTTACCAGCGCAATGCTGAAGCCTCCGGTGCCGGCGGTATAGTCATATGAATAGTAAGGAATCGAGTAGGATCCGAGCTCGGCCAGGCGGTTGATCCGCTTCCAGTCCCAGGTAGCGGCCGACCAGCTCCAGCCGTCGCCGAGGAGGAGGTCGGATCCCTTCTGGACTGGCTTTGCGGGATCGCTCACATCGTAGATCGCTGCCTTGGTCCGCCAGTTCCCCGAAGCGCCTGCGACTCCGACGGCAAAGAGGAGCTTTTCGCCAGCCGGCCCGCTGAAGGTTTCGATGTGCGTTGAGTAGCCGGGGACCGTGAGCTCTCCGAGATTCACAGGATGTGCCGGGTCGGCGAAGGAGACCGTGAAGAGGGGATCGATCGTGAAAAAGGTTACAATATAGGCCATATCCCCGTCAAAGCGGCTTGCGCGGAGGCTTTCGCCCGCTGCGAGTTCTATGGCTCCTGAGAGGCGCTCGCCCGTGGCCAGTTCATAGGAGTCGGGTTTCGCCGGATCGCGCCAATCGATGGCGAAGACGCGCGTGGTTCTATGGGCCCAGTCGCTTGAATCGTCGGCGACGACGCGGAGCCAGCCATCCTTGAGGTCAAGCTTGAATCGGTCGGAGATCCAGCCCCTGACGCCTACTGAGGCACTTTGGGTGAGCGTACCTGCCGAATCGACGTCAAAGCGCGTTATCGTCGTGGTTAGCGAGTTCCAGAAGACTTCCATCGATGCCACGAAGACCACTGCACCGCCGTCTTCCGTAGCTGCCACATGGATGGCGCTGCAGTTTCCCGTAATGGGGAGTCTTGTGACAGCCTGGGTCGCTGTGTTCACAACAGCGAGAGATGCCTGAAAGCCGCTGGCCAGGGGCGAGGAATTGGAAGAGGCAATGCTGGCTCCGGAAGAACCACTTGAAGCACTGCCGGAGGAAGGAGTGGCGGTAGCCGGGTCGGCAGAAGCCCGTCCGGCACTCGTCCTATCTACAGTCGAATACCAGCCCTCGTTGGTGGCGATGATGAGGGAGCTGCCAACAAGCCTCGAATCGACGATGCTGCCGCCGATTTCGACGCGCGTAGGCTCGGCTGCAGCCGCGCTCCCGATGGCTCCTGCCTCGATGAAGGTGACGGCGCTTTTCTCCGTCGTTGCCACACGCGCCCCGCGCATCGCCATCGCGTAGCTTGAGGAGCTCGGATTGCTGAGGAGGAGGATTGTGCTTCCGCTTTCATAGAGCTCGTAGGGTGAACCCGTCACATGGACGCGGCCCAGGAGGCTGGGCTTCTCAGGCAGGCTGGTGTCGATGGCCAGGAGGCCGCGGTACTCGTTGGAGAGGTAGAGGCGGTGGTTTTCAGCATCGATATGAAAGACGTCCGGTTCTACAGGGGAGGATGAGGACTTTTCGCTCGTAGCGGCGGTGTTGCTGGAGAGCGCGGCATCGAGGGTCCCTGTCGCCATGTCGGAACGCAGTCCCTGCCCATCAGGCGTGTAGAACCTGCTGTCCTGCTTGAGAAGCAGGGTAGCCTGCCTCGAGGATCCTGGCCACCAGGCGCAGGAGCCAACAACAAGCCCCAGGAAGGCCACAAGGGCAAAAGCCGACTTCCTCGTGACCCTTCCTGCATCGAACGAATCAGATAGCATGGATCCCCCCTTCAGGAGGACAGCGCAGCGGGCAACCGACCTTCCCGATGCGGGTCCCCAGGGAAATGTCGCTTCAGTCGGATGACCCCGTCTTGGTATCCTTCTTGGCCTTCTTGTCGGCCCGTTTTTCCTTGAGTGTCTTCGTGGGCTTCTTCTTGTCTTCGTTCTTTTGCTTGTCCTGCGATTTCATGAAGTCCTCCTTTGGGCATGATTGCCCGAATCCTGAACCCGCGGAAAGACCATCCACGGTCTATTAGTACTATGAGACTACCCGCTCCATTTTTCAAGGTACCGCGCGGGCATGCCTCAGGGGCTTCCCGAAGCCCGCTGCTCGATCCGGAGCGCCTCACCTTCCGGGAGGTAGACCCGCGAGAAGGGAGGGACGGAATGGGTAAGCCAGACATTGCCGCCGATCACTGAATCCGCACCCACCAGGGTGCTGCCACCGAGGATTGTCGCTCCGGAGTAGATGGTAACGCGGTCCGAGATGGTCGGATGGCGTTTGGAGTTGCCCTCTTCTTTCCTTACCGAGAGCGCCCCGAGGGTTACCCCCTGATAGAGCTTGACGTCGCGCCCGATGACCGCTGTCTCGCCGATGACCACGCCGGTGCCGTGGTCGATGAAGAAACCTGGCGCGATGGAGGCTCCCGGATGTATGTCGATGCCGGTCTTTCCGTGCATGCTTTCGCTCATCATGCGCGGTATAAGGGGCAGCCCGGCCACCCAGAAGAAGTGGGCAATGCGGTGCACGACAATGGCTTCGAGCCCGGGATAGGCCAGTATGACTTCCTCGTGGGATTTCGCGGCGGGATCGCCCTTCCAGGCTGCCTCGGCATCCTCGAGAAGGACAGAGCGGAGAGCGGGAAGTGATTCGAAAAAGGAAACCACCAACTCCCCTGCCTCCAGTTCGCAGGCAGCAGGGCACCCCCCGTCACCGCGTGACCTCGCACCGTATTCGAGTGAACGGGCAGCTTCGGGAACGAGGAGCTTGGCAGCCCTGTGCACGAGTTCTCCTGCCACGAGTCCGAGGTTCCTGTCGTCGATCCCGTCTTCCTTGCGAAAGCCTGGGAAGACGAGGGTTTCGATATCGCCCAGTGCGCGGAGGACAGCGTCGCGTGAAGGCAGGTTTGAACCGGCAGCATGGTTTACTCCGCCGGAACCTGACCAGGAATCGATGATGCCTGCAATGGCAGGTCCCAGATCTCTCATTCAGTTTCCTTTCACAGGATCCGTGTGGCGCCGATGGGACGGACGCGGAGTTTCTGTACCGATCCCTCTCCGAACCAGGACTCCATCAGGCTGCGATAGCCATCGGAAAGCTCCTCTGGCACGAGGGCCTGGATCGTTCCGGCAAAACCTCCCCCATGGATGCGAACCATGCCGCTTCCCTTGAGCCAGCGTTCCGAGACAGCGAGGGCGGTAGCGATCCTCCGGTTGCGCGGCTGGCTGGGCGGATCGATATTGCCCAGGAGGCGCCAGGACGAGTCACCCGATTCCCGAGCCAGTGCGAGATAGGTGGGCATGTCACCGCCAGTAAGTGCCGCGACCATGGCAGGAACCCGCGCAGTCTCCGCAAAAAAGTGTGCTGCCCTGAGCCAGGGCTTGTCGCCCACTGCCCGCCACAGTTCCGCGCTCCGCGCGACAAAGTCCGCGGGATCGACATTTCCCAGGCTCTCTGCCCCGAAAAATGCCGCCGCAAGACGCATGTCAGCTGGAATTTCTGCGTAGTCCCCGGTCAGGTCGGCATGGCTTCCGCGGGTATGGACCACGTGCAGGACATAGCCTGCACAGGCAAAGTCGAAGTACAGCGGCGTCGTCTCAGGCGAGGCAGGGTCATGGAAATCTATTGCGATGATGCCGCCGTGGGCGCTGGCCATCTGATCCATGAGACCGCAGGGCTTGCCGAACCACTCATTTTCGGCGCGTTGCCCGATCTTCGCGATTTCGGTGGGATGGAGGGCAACACCGGCGAGGTCGGACATGATCACGCCGAGGAGGCACTCGATGGCTGCCGAACTCGAGAGTCCCGAGCCGACAGCCACGGTGGAATCGACGGATGCGTCAAAGCCTCCGTGACAGAGCCCACGTTCGGCAAGAATCGCTGCTACGCCCCGCACGAGGGCAGCAGTCGTCCCCGCTTCCTCCTGCCGGGGACCCCGGTCGCGGAGGTCTACGGTCAATGGTTCGGGAAGGGCAGGGGAGCGCATTGTCACCTGGCCGTCGTTCCGGGGCGCAACGCAGGCGAGGACATCGAGCTGCACCGCAGCGCAGAGAACCTTCCCGTGGTTATGGTCGGTGTGGTTTCCGGCTAGTTCCGTACGACCCGGCGCAGAATAGATCCTGAGCCCTTTCTGCGCATCCTCGGAGCTGAAGCCTTCTGCAAGCGCCGCAATGCGGCGCATGGCTTCATCCCTGCCTTCCACACCGTACAGCTTATGGATCGCGCCTAGGCCCTCCTCGGAGTCCCGATCCTTTTCGACGAAGCGTGATGGGGTCATGGTCTCTGCCTCCCGACCATCGTAATAGTACGGAATAGAGCGGGAGGGCAAGGTCGCCGGAGCAAAGGCAGGGTCAACTCCCCTCGCTCGGTGACAAGGGCCCGTGCCGGGGTGTACTCTCGTGGTCGGTATGAACGACACACGAGTTGCGAGCAACCTGCCAGCGATCGGTGGCCTGGTCCTTCTGGGCGGTCTGGCCCTTGCCTTGGCCCTCTATTTCAGGCCCCTGCCTGCATTCACCAACCCAGCAGATCTGGAATCGGATGCGAGGGTCACCGTTGCCAGCACAAGGGACGGGATTTCTTTCAAGCCTTCGAGCCCCCGCGGTGCGGGCCTTGTCTTTTACCCTGGTGCGAGGGTCCCCCCCGAAGCCTATGCCTGGCTAGGCCACTTCCTCGCGCTCCAGGGCCATGCAGTATATATTGCAAGATTTCCACTCAACTTTGCCATCTTCGCGTCGGATCGGGCCTTGTCAGCCTTCAGGGCCCTTCCCGAAGTTGCGGTCTGGGCCATCGGCGGACACTCGCAGGGCGGCGCCATGGCAGCTTCCTGGCTCCATGGCTGGACAGGATCCGTGCGCGGACTCGTGCTGTTGGCTAGTTGGCCACCCGATTCCTCGAGTTTCGCGGATTCGCCCCTGCGCGTGCTCTCTGTCTCCGCTTCCCAGGATGGACTGGCTACGCCGGCCAAGATTGCGCAGACATCACGGTTGCTGCCTTCGGGGGCTGTCCGGATGCTCATCGAAGGAGGCAACCACGCGGGCTTCGGGACCTATGGAATCCAGAAGGGGGATGGTGTCGCCATCATTTCCGCCGAGCGCCAAAGGAAGGAGACCGCCGAAGCCGTTTCCTCCTTCCTTGAAGCGCTTACAAAGTGAGTTCCACGCAGCTTTGCCAATCCCCGCCTTCGGGAGAGGCATAGCCCCGGTGTGCCTTTTTGCTACTCTGGAAACTCCAGCAGTATCCTGGTTCCATTGCCTCGTTCTATACGTATTATGCCCTTCAATTGCCTGGACAGTCCATGGATGAGCTGGAGTCCAAAGCCCGTAGAGTTCTCGAACGAAACGGATTCAGGGATGCCATTGCCATTGTCGGCAACAGAAATGGCAACATGACCTTCGGCGATTATGGCTGATACAGTAATCAGTCCACTTTTTCTTCCGACAAAAGCATACTTCATGATATTGGTGAGAATCTCATTGATGATGATGCCAAGGGGCTGCAGGCGTCTGGCATCCAGGATGAAATCTTGTATGAGCTTGTCGACTTTCACCATCGTGCTGTTCGGGAAGTTGCACATGATCTCATCAATCAAGGCTGGCAGGTAGTCCTTGACCGATAATCTTGTAAAGTCAGGCGAACGATACAGCCTGTCATAGAGAAGGGCCATACTCTGGAATCTGGCATTTGCGTCCTCCAGGGCTGTTATTGCAGATGGCTCTGTGACAGTCTGGGCCTGAAGGGACAGGAGACTGCTGAGGTTGCTCATGTTGTTCTTGATGCGATGATGGACTTCCTTGAGGATGAGTTCCTTTTCCGCCAGGAGAGTCTTTATTTTTTCGTCAGCATGCTTCCGATCCGATATATCCTGAAAACTTACAATACTAGCCCATATTTGCCCATTCTTATCATATATCGGCGAGCCAAATACCTCGAGGGTCTTCCTTGTTCCGTCGGGATTGACGACAATCATATCATCCACATGCTTCGATACCCCATTCATGGCTACCACAAGGGGTAATTCATTGTTTGGATATGGTTCATTTGTTTCATACTTCAGCAAATTATACGTCTTGGTCAGTGTAGCTGAGTTTGCCTCTGGAACAATTCCTCGTCCAAGCAATTTGAATGAAGTCTCGTTGGCGAGCAAGGGTTTGCCGGATGGTACCTCCACCATATAGACTCCAATCTGCATATTCTTCATGAGCGTATCAATAAGACTATATTGTTTTGCGAGTTCCGCTTCAGCGGATTTCCGCTCGGTAATATCCTGAGCTACTCCCAGCATGGTAAGAGGTTTGCCGGACTTGTCGAATATGGTTTTTCCTGATTGGGCTGCAACATGACGTATTGAGCCATTTGGCAGCACGATGCGATATTCAAACGGGATATCGGCAATATTCTCTGCGTTCGCAGGAAGGACAATATGCAAGTCGTCGGGGTGGATGGCATTCCGGGCAATATCTCCAAGCCGACCACTGGTGCCCTCTTTATCCACTCCGAAGATGCGGTACATCTCATCAGACCAGACAACGACGCCGCTATCGACTTTCCATTGCCAACTTCCAATATGGGAAATGGACTGGGATGCTTTCAGGAGTTGTTCGCTTTCCTCCAGAGCAGTTTCCATCCTTTTGCGTTCCGTGATGTCTTCAACTATGGCTATATGAACATATTCTTTTGGAGTTTCTCCACTTTTCCACAAGGGGGAAATTGTGAGCTTCCCCCAGATTATGGCTCCATCCTTGCGAACATAGCGCTTTTCGAAAGAAAAGCCTGTGCCGTTGTTTCTCAATAAATCGGATATTCTATCAGTATTCATTTGAATATCAGAAGGATACGTAATATCCATGAATGTTTTCCCTAGCATTTCATCAATGGTATAGCCAAGCATATCACAATATTGTTTATTGATACGCATGAAACAACCACTGCTGGAGTTGACTAGTGCAAGACCAATTGCTGCTTGCTCAAACATCGCCATGAATATGTCTTCGGATTCCTTGAGGGCTGCCTCCGATTTCTTGCGGTCGGAAATGTCACGGATGTTGCATTGAATGACTTTGCGATTGTCAGCTAGATATACATTGCTGACGAATTCGACTTCGATCTGCTTTCCATTCGCCGTTTCAAGTGGAAGGTTTTCATAGCGGATATATTTCTTTTGCTGCAATTTCAGAAAACTTTCCTTGTTCAGAATAATATCTCTCAAGAAGCCAATATCCCAAATTGCCTTTTCGGTAAACTCCGCTTTTGAGTACCCGAGCATTTCAACCAAGAACGGATTTACATCCGCTATCCTGCCAGTTTCAGCATCGAGAATAAGGATGCCATCCTGTGCCGACTCGAAAAGTCGCCTGTACCGTGTTTCCGAATCATATAAAAGTTTCTCGGCAGATATTTTATCGGTAATGTCTATGGCTGAAGCAACAAAACTCCCTTGCTCTGATGGTAATGCTCTCCATTCCAGGTATTTGTAGGATCCATCCTTGTGTCTATATCGATTGATGAACTTTAGTGTCTTGCCTCCGATTGGCAAAACCTCGATTTCCCTATTTGTCGATTCAATATCATCGGGGTGGATCAAATCAGTGAAGGGAATCCTGCTTAATTCTTCAAGGGTGTAGCCCAATATATTTTGCCATTCATTATTCAACTCCTTGAAATATCCATCCGTGCCAGCAACACAGATCAGTGCTGGTGTTAGATTGAAAATCTTTTGATACTTGTTCCGGCTTTCAAACAACTTGAAAGCCATCTTGATGGAAGCATCGAGAACGGTGATTGAGGAGTGCTTTACAACATAGCCGTAGGATGTGATTTTCTCGGTTTTGCTGACGATTTCTGGCTCGGTGTGACTGGACAAGAAGACTATCGGGATGTCATGGCCTTTCAGGATGATTTCAGCGGTTTGCGTTCCATCCATTCCAGGGCCGAGGTTGATGTCCATCAGGATAAGATCGATAGGTAGTTTTTCATTCATCAACTCAATGGCTTTTTCACCAGTATTTGCAGTTATAACCTTATAACCGTACTTCAAAAGCTGAGATTTCTCAGTCGTAGCTACGAAAAATTCGTCTTCTACCAAGAGGATTGTCTTATCGATATGTATGCCCATGCTCAAGCTCCTATGTTTCTATATTGTATGATAATTCACAACTATTGTGGCCCGCTGTGTAATATAAAGAGTACATTCCATGAGATATCTGAAAAATTAAACTGTCAAGCGAAATGCGAAATCAGAACAGCATCTTGGGCATGTGGGGCTTTCTTATCGACGCGTCTATTGTATGCGCGACCAGGGTCGCGCTGTTACTCGGTTGGGAATAGGATCATTATATCGACGCGTCTATTGTAAGCGCGACC
>CAIJMU010000060.1 GCA_903821875.1 uncultured Spirochaetota bacterium | reverse complement strand
GAGACGTGACCAACTTGCCCATTGATCTGCTCATCTATGATGCGTCCGATTTCGAACGGCGGGCCGGGCATCCTTCGAGTATCGAGCATTCAATTTCTACGGAGGGAAGGCGCGCTTATGGATGAGCACGATTGCTCCTCCTGGATGATCTTCTCGAAGCGCGATTATGATTCGGCGCGATACCTGTCGACCATGTACCCTCCTCCCGTCGAGGTCATCTGCTTTCTGTGCCAACAAGCTTCAGAAAAAGCCCTAAAGGCGATTCTCGTTCAAGAAGAAGTCATGGCACCGAGAACCCACGATCTGGTTGCGCTCGTCCAGTCGATGGAAACGAAGCACCCCGACCTTGCTCGATTGCTTCCGGAATGTGTTCGGCTTTCTACCTACGCTGTCGCGATGCGCTATCCCTATCGCGGCGATCTCCCCGCAGGGGCCGAGACGCAAGCGTTGAAAGATGCGGAAGTGATCCTGGCTTGTGTCAAAAAGGTGCTGGATTCTTGACAAACTTTCGGTCTGCCCGCGCCGACATCGACACAGTAGCCTGGCCCAAAGGCGCCGATGTGGAGCCACAATGGCTCTATGAAGACTCCGTGCCCGAAGTGACGATCTGAGGCACCCGGAAACGCCGCAGACCCTCTTCCGAACCCCGCGCACCGATTCCCCCCCCCCGATTTTCCTCCCAGTTCGCAATCATCGGACCACCCCGCGGGTGTACTTCGTGGTGGAGGTACCCATGGTGCTGGCTGTCAATGATTTTGTCTTCAAGTTTATCTTTGGGATGGAAGAACGGAAGGAACAGCATCATCCATGATGTTGCGGAACTACGTTCCGCAGACTCTGTAGCTCGCCATCCATGGCGAGCGGTCACACTCACCCTCGAGCGCGCAGGCCTTCCCCTCGCCGCCACCCTCACCCTGCGCAATCCCTTCGTCAACCCCACGCACGAGGACGACAAAGCCTCGGTTCTCGATGTCGAGGCTACCGACGATCATGAGCGGATCTTCGATCTCGAAATCCAGCTCAGGCGGGAGCCTGCCTACGCCGAGCGCGCCCTCTTTTACTGGAGTCGGAAATACGGTGACCAGCTCACCGTCGGCAATGATTATCTAAAGCTCCATCCGGTCACTGGCATTCACCTACTTGATTTCACCCTGCACCCGGACAAACGGCACTTCTTCAAGATTTACCGCTTCAAAGACGATACCGACCCCGACCCCTCCAGCGCCCTGAGCCTGACCCCAAACGCGACCCTCATCATGCTCGAGCTGCCCCTGATGCCGCCGGCCCGCGATTGTGGCCGTCTTGAAAAGCTGCTATTGTTACTGAAGCACGAAGGAGGTGATGAGGCCTTGGTCAAAACGCTGACAGAACAGGACAAACTCCTCGCCGAGATCGACGAAGCCTACCACAAATTCCACGCCGACCCGGATCTTCGGTCCATTTACGAGGGTCGCCTGAAATGGCAGATGGACCAGGCGACAGCCCTCGCCGTGGCCAAGGACGAGGGGCTGGCTGAGGGTAAGGCCGAGGGTAAGGCCGAGGGTAAGGCCGAGGGTAAGGCCGAGGGTAAGGCCGAGGGTAAGGCCGAGGGTAAGGCTGAGGCCGCCAGGAATCTCAGACAGCTGGGAGT
>CAIJMU010000059.1 GCA_903821875.1 uncultured Spirochaetota bacterium | reverse complement strand
CCCATAACCGTATTCAGAGAGAAGAAACATCTTCTCCTCACTGTTTACGCGCAGCATCGAGGCAAGTTCATCTTCATTCTTCAGTCTGATGCCAGCAACTCCCCGCGTAGCTCGCCCAAGAACCCGGACGTCTCCTTCGCTAATCCTGAGGGCCTGCCCCCTCTTTGTGATTAGAACAACCTCGTCTTGGCCGCGCGTAAGGCAGGCTGAGACTAAGCGATCACCTTCATCGAGGCGAATGGCTATTATTCCTCGAGTCTTCGCGTTTATGAATTCACTGGTTGCTACCTTCTTGACTACACCGCGAAGCGTTCCCATAAAGAGGTAGTCGGTATCAGAGAAGTCGGGAAAGTCAATAATGGTAGTGATTTCTTCATTTGGGCTGATAGCGAGGAGACCCTTAAGATGGCTGCCTTTGGCGGCTCGACTAGCTTCGGGTATCTCATGAACCTTTAGCCAATAGGCTTTTCCTGCAGTCGTAATGAAAAGAATGTACTCGTGAGTGTTTGCAACAAAGAGCTGTTCGATGAAATCTTCGTCCATCAGGGTCGCGGAGTTGGAACCCTTACCACCACGACCCTGATTGCGGTAGGCGGAGGCAGGAACACGCTTCACGAAACCCTTGTTGGAAATGAGGATAACCATCTCTTCCCGCATGATGAGATCTTCAATGTTGAAGTGCTCAATCTCATCGGGCACAATCTCGGTACGGCGTTTATCGCCATAGCGCTTTGCCAGGTCAAGGGTCTCTTCTTTTACTACAAGAAAAAGCTTCGGATCACTGGCAAGCAGATCCTTCAGGAATGCTATGCGATTCTCGATCTCTACCAGCTCTGCTTTAACCTTCTCGATCTCGAGGGAAGTGAGTCGTGACAAGCGCATATCCAGGATGGCCTGGCATTGGATATCATCGAGGCCGAAGCGCTCGCCAAGGCGTCTCCGGGCCAACTCGGTGTCACGGGATGAGCGGATGATCTGCACGACCTCATCGATGTTCGAGAGGGCGATGACAAGACCACGGAGGACATGCGCCTTCTCTTCTGCCTTGCGAAGTTCGTAGCGGGAGCGCCGGGTAATTACCTCTACACGATGCTTCACAAAGTAGTGGATGAGTTCCTTGAGTGTGAGCTGCCTCGGACGACCCTCTACGAGGGCGAGATTGATGACTCCAAAACTCGACTGAAGCGGCGTATGAGCAAAAAGCCTATTCAGCACCAGTTTGGGGATAGCACCCTTTTTAAGCTCGAGTACAATGCGCATTCCATCGCGATCGGATTCGTCCCGGAGATCAGAAACCCCCTCAAGCGACTTGTCGCGAATGAGATCCGCGATGCGCGTAATAAGAGTGGTTTTATTGACGGCGTAGGGAATCTCGGTGAAGACGATCTGCTCACGACCGCCCTTCATCGTCTCAATTATGAACTTGCCACGACAGATGATCTTTCCTCGGCCTGTCGTATAAGCCTCGCGAATGCCCCGAAGTCCGAATACGATGCCCCCCGTCGGAAAGTCAGGTCCCTTGATATGGCGCATGAGACCATCAAGGTCGATCTCGGGGTTCTCGATATATGCGGCAATGGCTTCAGCGGTTTCTACCAGGTTATGCGGCGCCATGTTGGTGGCCATGCCAACGGCAATGCCGCTCGAACCATTGACAATAAGGTTAGGAAGGGCAGAAGGCAGGACCACGGGCTCCTGAAGGCTCTCATCATAATTAGGAATGAAATCGACGGTTTCCTTGTCGAGGTCTGCGAGCATTTCCTCGCCGGGACGGGAAAGCTTGGCCTCGGTATAGCGGCTCGCCGCGGGCGGATCGCCATCTATGGACCCAAAGTTTCCCTGGCCATGAACAAGGGGATAGCGAAGGGAAAAGCCCTGGGCCATGCGGACAAGGGCATCGTAAAGGGATAGGTCACCATGGGGATGGTACTTACCCATGGCGTCTCCCGTGATGCGGGCACTCTTCTTGGTCGCGGCGTTGGGCCGGAGACCCAACTCATCCATTGCATAGAGAAGTCGGCGATGAACCGGCTTCAAGCCATCGCGAACGTCAGGTAGGGCTCTCGCCACGATGACAGACATCGCATAGTTAAGGTACGCAGTCTTGACCTCATCCTCGATAGGAACAGAGATCGTCTTACCAGTTAGTTCAGCCATTGGTGTTGTTCCTGCTCCCGTTTACACGTCGAGATTCTGGACAGCCAAGGCATTTTCTTCAATAAAGCGGCGCCTTGGCTCGACCTGCTCACCCATGAGCGTCGTAAAGATCTCTTCAGCCTGAACCGCATCATCCATGGTGATCCTGGTGATATTGCGGATCGCAGGATTCATAGTCGTCTCCCAGAGCTGATCCGGATTCATCTCACCCAAGCCCTGGTAGCGCTGGATGGCTACCTTTTCTGGATCCTTCCCCGAGGCTTTGAGAAGAAGATCCTTTTCTGCATCGTCATACGCATAATGGATTTGTTTGTCAAAGACGATCTTGTAGAGCGGCGGCATCGCAAGATAGACGTGACCTGCCACGAGCAATGGCGTCATGTACCTGTAGAAGAATGTCAGCAAAAGCGTCCGGATATGGGATCCATCAACATCCGCATCAGCCATGATAATCACCTTGTGATATCGCAGCTTGGTAACATCGAACTCAACACCTACGTTGGCGCCCAGACTCTGAATGATGGGCAGAAGCTTCTCATTGGTGATTACCTTGTCGATGCGGGTTTTTTCAACATTGAGCATCTTCCCCCAAAGGGAAAGGATGGCCTGAAAGGTCCGATCGCGCCCCATTTTTGCAGACCCACCGGCTGAGTCGCCCTCAACGATGTAGATTTCGCACTTGGAGGGGTCCTTCTCTGAGCAATCAGCGAGCTTGCCAGGGAGGCCGGATGATTCGAGGGCAGATTTGCGCCGTGTGAGCTCCCGAGCTTGTCTCGCTGCAATGCGTGCCTTGGCTGCAAGAACGCTTTTTTCAAGTATGGCGGAAATAACATCTGGATATTGCTGGAAAAACAGGTCGAACTGATCCGAGCAAAAACCATCAACGATGCCCTTGACTTCCGAGTTGCCAAGTTTGCCTTTGGTCTGCCCCTCGAACTGTGGCTCCTGGACCTTGACAGAAAGGACAGCAGTTAAACCCTCCCGGACGTCATCTGCTGAAAGGGTTTCCTCAAGCTTCTTGACGAGTTTGGACTTCTTGAAGAACTCGTTGATGGTCTTGCTCAAGGCTGCTTTGAACCCAACGAGGTGGGTACCTCCCTCACGGGTATTAATCCCATTGACGAAGGCGAACATTGTTTCGTTGAAGCCATCGTTATATTGGAGGCCCACTTCTATCTCGACATCATCTCGCGTGCCGGTAAAATAGAGAGGCGCTTTATGAAGGACGGTCTTGTTCTTATTCAGGTGCTCTACAAATTCACGAAGGCCGCCCTCGAATTTGAATTCAGCAGTACGGGGATTGGAAAGTCTCTCGTCAGTGAGGACGATACGAATGCCTTTGTTGAGAAAGGCAAGTTCCCTGAGTCGGTTGGAAAGGACATCAAAGGAATAGAGCGTCTCTTCGAAAATAGTAGCATCTGCCTGAAAGCGAATGGTTGTACCACGCTTTTCAGTTGTACCGACTTTCGCTACTGGGCACTGGGCGATGCCTTCATGGTAACTTTGGAAATAGATGACACCTTCTCTGTAGACGTACGCCTCGCAGAGAGACGATAGAGCATTGACAACAGATACTCCGACCCCGTGAAGACCGCCGGAGACCTTGTAACTTTTCTTGTCGAACTTCCCGCCAGCATGGAGCTTAGTGAGGACAAGTTCCAGGGCTGAGACCCCCTCCTCGGGATGCAAGTCGACAGGAATGCCTCTGCCATTGTCTTCGACCCTAACCATGTCGTTCTTCTCAAGTACGACCAGGATTTCATTGCAGTGCCCCTGGAGAGCTTCATCGATAGAATTATCGACAACCTCATACACTAAGTGATGTAGCCCATCGATTCCCGTGGATCCGATGTACATTCCCGGGCGCTTCCGTACCGCCTCAAGACCCTTGAGAACCTGAATGCTATCTGCGGAATATGTGGATTCCATACGCCTGCCCCGAGAGAAGATGGAGCCCGGATGACCCGCATCAGGGTTGTCCCCTTGCCCTCCGGACTAGGAACCATCAGAATCGAAGTGCTTTCTGGCAATTAATCTGGATGAGGGTAGGGGAGTCGGATTGTATCTCAAAATTGCTGAGAGAGTAAAGGATACCCTCGTGGCACCGTATGTCCTTGTGGAAAACCTGTGGATAAAATGGATAATGCTTTAATGCATCTATAACTATGGGTTCAACTTCAATAGATGCGGAGAGCTGCAGCATTTCGTGAAATACTTATTGCATATTATATATATAATTAAGTAGTCGTGGACATCCTATTGAACGGAGAGAAATTTGTGGATGAGTCCTTGCCGGGCAGGTTTAACATCTGTCCGCCAATTTGCAAGCTTGATTGCCTGTGGATAACTTGTGTATACCTAAAACCGAAGGGGAAGCTATGGTGAACTGGGACTATCAAGTTTTTTGGGATGAAGCGCTTTCTCAGATAAAGGACGAGCTTGGGGAGCACGAGTTTTCCATGTGGTTTAACCTGAGTTACGCTTCTGCTACCGAAACGAGCATTGCTGTACAGGTACCTTCAGCTTTCTATAGGGATCAAGTATCTCGCCTATACCAGAGAATGATCGAGGCCAAACTCCATGAGCTGTCAGGAAAGACACTCTTGTTGGACTTCATAGTAACAAAACCAAGCGGCTTGGCATCTAGGATGAAAGAAGATCTGGAGAGTAGCGATCTCCCCAAAACGAGCACCGAACCCAGGAAAACAGCCAAAGTACAGGGTCCCAGCATGGGCATGAGCAAAGGCAAGCATTCCCAGCTACGAAGTGACTATACATTTGACTCATTTGTGATCGGCGAAAACAACTCATTCGCTGCGAATGCTGCAATTGCAATTTCAAAAAACCCAGGCTTGGCCTACAACCCCTTCCTTATATATGGTGGCGTCGGACTCGGCAAAACCCATTTGATGCAGTCAATAGGAAATCGAATATGGCAAGAACAGGACAAAATCAAGGTAATTTGTGTAACAGCAGAGGAGTTTACAAACGAATTCATCCAGTCAATTCCTGAAAAAACCACCACTGTCTTTAAGAACAAGTATCGCTCGGTTGACGTTCTCTTGATCGACGATATCCACTTCTTTCAGGAAAAAATGGGCGTTCAAGAGGAACTCTTCCATACCTTCAATGCGCTCTATGACGCCGGCAAGCAAATGGTATTTACGTGCGATCGACCAGCTTCAGAGCTCAAGAAGTTGACCGACCGATTGCGAAGCCGCTTCGAACGCGGATTGAATGTTGACCTGCAACCGCCCAATTACGAAACCAGGGTAGCGATTCTCAAGAAGAAAGCAGCGGTAAAAAGGGTACAGGTTCCAGATTCAGTAATAGAAATCGTGGCCAAGAATATTTCCACCAATGTTCGAGATTTGGAAGGGGCCTTAGAGAAGCTTGTTGCCTATTCCCAGCTTGTTCATAAGGACATAACCATCGAAGTAGCGCAAAACCAGCTAAAGGACATATTCTCACAGGCAAAACACGGAAATGTAACAATCGACAATATTCTCCGTGTTGTCTCTGACTATTTCAAGCTTTCATACACTGACATTAAAGGCAAAAAGCGAACTCGAAACATAGCTTTCCCTAGACAGATAGCCATGTACATTGCTCGCGAGATAACTGAGTACTCAACCACAGAGCTTGGATATGAGTTTGGGGGAAGAGATCATACAACCGTGATGCACGGCTGCCAGAAAGTAGATGAAAGAATGAAACTGGATCCCAACCTGGATGCCACCATTCAGTCATTGGTACGGCAAGTGAAAGACCTAAGTTCAAAGGGGTGAGTTCTGTTGAAAAGCATGCTTTTTGGCAGGCAGTTCGCATAGAATGTGCAAATGTGCATAAGAATGCGTCCTTTATCCAAGTTATGCACAAGATTCAACCTGTTTTATTATAACAAATTAACCAAGATATTAACAAATGAGTCGCCCTTATTACTAGCGTTACTATTTATATATATATAATAACAAGAAGCGATCCCAAACCAGGCCATCCTCCATATATTGAACCTAGCCATCAACTTCGGTAGATTAGTCTGGAGTTATTTTTGAGATTTACGGGGGCATCTATGAAGTTTAGCTGCGAAAAAGCAACTATTGCTCGAGAAATACTTATAGCCCAAGAAATTGTAGCTTCAAAGAATGCCCTTTCCATCATGTCTAACGTTCTATTAACAGCTGTGAATGGCACATTGGTTATCAAGGCAACAGACATCAAGGTTGGGTTTGAGACCCATATTCCTGTAGATATTTCAACTGAAGGAATGTGTACTGTTTTTTGCGACAAACTGGCTGGTGTTCTATCTTCGCTCCCGGAAGGGGAAATCGAATTTGAGCAGGATGAGCAAAAGGTAATCATCAAGCCAAGCTTCAAGAAGGTGAGATTCCAGATTAAGACCATCTCAAGCGAAAAGTTTCCTGAACTGCCTGACATTTCAACTGACTCTTTTTTCTCGCTTCCATCCAAGGATTTTAAAAATATGATTCAACAAACCGTTTTCGCTGTTTCAGATGATGAAACCAGGTATTTTATGAACGGCGTATTCATGGAGAAAAATGAAGCGGCGCTGATAATGGTTGCTACTGATGGACGACGCTTAGCATACGCACGAAAGGATTTGGGTTTACCTATTCCTGAATTCAAGGGTGTCATTATTCCGCCCAAGCTTTTATCTATCATAGCCAAGCGAGCTCCGGATGAAGGGTCGATTGAAATTGCAGTGACAGAGAAAAATATTTTCGTACGCTTCGGCAATTACCGACTGTCAACCGTTCTCATCGAAGGTCAATTCCCAAATTACCATAAGGTCATACCGGATGCACAAAAAAACTCGGTATTAATCAAGCGTAGCGATTTGATGGAAGCACTAAAGCGTGTTTCGATTTTTGTTGAACAGAAATCACGAAGGACCTTTTTCAAGCTAACGCCAGGAGTTCTTGAGCTTTCTTCCGAAGAAAGCGAGCTTGGCGCAGCCCGGGAAGAACTCCCTTGTCAATACGATGGACCTGAGGTAATTATCGCTCTTAATTATAAATACGTCGAAGACCCTCTACGGGCAATGAGTTCGGAATCAGTGCTCTTGGAGTTTACAGAGGCAACGAAGGCCATTACTGTCAGAACTGGGTCCCAAGAAGATTACTTCCATGTAGTCATGCCGATGCAACTCGAATAGACGCCTTTCCCTTCCTTCGAGGGAGCAATGGCAATACGGTCAATAAAGCTGGAAAACTGGAGAAATCTCACTGATGATGAGATTTCTTTGTCAGCACCAAGAGTCTTCCTGATCGGAGAAAATGGTCAAGGAAAGACAAATCTGCTTGAAGCAGTGTACTATATTTCATACGGCTCTTCTTTTCGCGGGCTTGTCGATTCAGAAATATCAAAAAAAAGCTCACTTGGTTTTTCAGCAAGAGGGCTTGTTGGAACTATCGGGGATGACCTCGCAAAATGCTCAGCCATCGATATTTCGTGGAAATCAAAGATAAAGGAAATAAAACTTAACGGCAGGGCATTGCGGGATAGAAAAGAGCTTGTTGAAGTAAATCCTGCTATTGTTTTTTGTCACGAGGATTTTTCCTTCGCTTCAGGTGAACCCGAACGGAGACGGTTTTTCTTTGACCAAACCGCAGGTTTGATATCGCTAGGCTACATTGACATTCTTAGGGATTATAGAAAGATCCTGAGTCAGCGCAACATGTGTCTTAGAGAAGGTCGAGTCGAAATCCTTGATGTTCTTGACCTTCAGCTTGCCGCAAAAGGCATTGAACTCATGACAGAACGCACCGCGTTAACAAACGCCTTTGCCTCTGGTTTCAGTACTATATTCGAAGAAGTCTCTTTGCTTGGTTCCGAAGTAAGTCTAGTCTACCGACCACATTGGAAAGATTATGGAGAACAGGGAATAGTCGGTATCGCCAGAGTATTGGCTTTGAAGCGGCGCGAAGAAATGGCTATGAAAACAAGCATTTCAGGACCGCATAGAGATCGCTGGCTTTTTGTATCAGAGGGGAAAGAGTTTACCTCGACTGCTTCGACCGGACAGTTGCGTCTCCTGTCTTTGATTCTTCGCTCCAGCCAAGCACGCTACTATCAAAAACGGACTGGAATTGATCCACTGTTACTCGTGGATGATGTCATGCTGGAACTGGACCCAGAAAAAAAACAGCGGTTTTTTTCTACACTGCCAGCCGAATCACAAGCTATTTTCACTTTCCTTCCCGGGGAGGATTGGAGGGCCTACCGTAATGCCAGCGCCTTGGTATACGGTGTGCGTGATGGACGATTCACGAATCAAATCAGCTCGTGAACTCTTGGAAGCATTTTTCGATGAGGAAAAGCTTCGCCGGGGCCGTGGATATGCTGAGTTTTTTTCAAGCTGGAAATTCCTGGTTGGGGAGCAAGCAGCAGCCCATTCTCGGGTAGCCGATGTGAATAATGGAATCCTCGTTATTGAAACCGAACACCCAGGCTGGATTCAGCTTCTTCAGCTTCGACAAAAAGCGATTTTGGATGGGATTGAAGCCCGTTACCCCGAGCTCAACCTTCGATCGATAGTGTTTCGCGTTGGTTCCGCGACAACTGAACAGAGCAAGCCTCTTAAACCGACCCCTCAAGCCACGGTGCTGCTAACTGAGGAAGATAGAGCGATCGTGAGAGAAGCTGATACAACAGGGGTAGAAGATCCGCTTCTTAGAACCCTACTGGCTAGCCTGAAAGCTACAATGGAGAATGGCTCCTGAAATCGACCAGCATTGACCAAAGGGATTGCACTGCTTATACTCTTTTAGCCTTTTCCCTGAATGGTTCGGTCATCGTGATGCGTCTTAGCAGCGATGCCGACTACGATATTCCAAGGAGTCTGCGAAATGAAACGCACCTATCAGCCTAGCAAAGTTCGCCGAAATCGCAAGTTCGGCTTCCGCGCACGCATGGCCACCAAGGGTGGTCGGCTCGTGCTGAAGCGACGTCGAGCGAAGGGTCGTACAAAGCTCAGCGCTTCAGATGAGAAGAAGCCCTACTAGCCAGAGGATTGGACGGAGGCGGTGGTATCGCCCAGCTGCGATTTCCCCAGAGCGATCGGGTCAAGACGAGGATCGAAATTGATAAGGTCTTCAAGTCTGGGATCCGGTTTTCGTGCAAAGGCATGAGAGTTCATGTTCTCCATAACGGCATGTCTCGAACTCGTATTGCGCTCGTTCCCGTCCGATCATATTCCGGAGCAGTCGATCGCAACCGTGCTAAGAGGGTAGTTCGGGAAGCGTGGCGATTGCAGAGGCCACGTTTCAATTCCGGTTTTGATTGTGTTGTTGTGCTCTTCCCCGGATTTGATACCTTGGCTGAACGTGCTGCGCAGCTGCTCTTGTTGCTTCGACAGGCTGGATGCCTAGCCAAATCATGCTGAAGCGACTACTTTCGTTGCCACTTCTAGCGATCATCCTGGGATATCGAAAAATCATTTCTCCGTTCTTGCCTCCTTCTTGCCGCTTTTATCCAACGTGTTCCGCGTATGCACTTGAGGCAATCAGGAAGCATGGTTCGTTCAAGGGCAGCTGGCTGGCAATAAAACGGATCTTGCGCTGTCATCCACTGAATCCGGGAGGCTTTGACCCAGTACCATGAGCATCAATACCAACGACCCTGCCGAAAACAAACGGACCATCATTGCTGTTGTCCTTTCCGTTGTGGTGATCACCATCGGATTCTGGATTCAAGGCATGTTCTTTCCGACAACCCAGCAGTCTCCGCCTGTCAGCACGCCGGCGCCAGCGCCAGCGCCGACTTCCCAACCTGTGCCCCAGGCGCCAGCGGTTGTCGGAATATCGGTATCGCCTGCGCCCTCGCTGATACCGGCCAAGCCGGCAGTTACTATGCCTTCTGATTCTATTGCTGTGCGGACTGACCATGTCGAGACTGACCTGCTATCAGCCGAGTTTAGCAACAAGGGCGGTGAGCTGGTTTCCCTGAAGCTGAAGAAGCACAAGGAGAAGGCTGGCAATGTGGATCTGTTCGTCCCAGGGACGCCAGATGTACAAGGCTTTGCCGTTGCCTTCGGATCCGAAGCAACCCAGCCCATGCGTGAGCCTATGAAGGTTACCAAGAGTGCGGATGGCAAAACCATTGAGTTTACGCGTACGCTGTATTCAACGGTTGCCGGTCGACCCGATCCAATTCCATTCACCTACCGCAAGATTTTTTCGTTCAAGGATGGCGAGTATCTGTTTGGGATGGCGATCAAGCTGGACAATTCAGAGAACGCAGCCTTGCCCCTTGGCCAAGGTAGTACAGCCTATACCCTTTCCTTTGGTCCCCGCATAGGACCATCGATAGATTCGGCTGGACAGGGATCAGATATCAGGAAAATCCTTTCTTTTGCAGAAGGCAAGAGAAAAGAAGAGAAGCAGAAAAACCAGCCCTGGTCTCCGGCAAAACAGCCAGTTTGGACAGCGATTTCAGGCAAGTACTTTGCCTTTGTTGCAGTTCCCAAGCTGGACAGGTTTGAAACCACCTATGTGGAATCAGCGCCGAGCCCGACACAGACAACGGCGATGTCATTCTCTCGACCTACCATCAGCGTGAGTTCACAGCAAGATCTATGGTATTTCTATTTCGGCCCTATAACGAGTGCGACACTTGCTAAGTATGACTATCCTGACAGGAATGCATTCAAAATCCAGGATATGCAGCTAGAGAATGTGTTGGATAATACCAACCTGCTGAAGTGGCTCGAGGATTTCCTTAAGCTCATCATGAACCTGTTCTACAAGCTTGTCCCGAATTATGGTGTCTCCATCATTCTGCTCACAATCCTTGTCAAGGTCGCTTTTTTCCCGCTGACCAAGAAGGGCTCAATGGCTTCGGCTCGAATGGCCGAACTTCAGCCCAAAATGCAGGAGCTGCAGGCCAAGCACAAGAACAATCCCCAGAAGCTCAACCAGGAGATGGCGGAGTTCTATAAGAAGGAAGGCTACAATCCAATGTCGGGTTGCTTGCCCTTGCTGATACAGTTCCCCCTCTTCATTGCGATGTACAATCTTTTCAATACGCACTTTGACCTACGTGGAGCAAGTTTTATTCCAGGATGGATTCCAGACCTTTCCGTGCCGGAAAGTGTCTGGAACTTTGGCGGCTTCCAGGTTCCCCTGCTAGGGTGGACTGATCTTCGGCTCCTGCCAATTCTGTATGTCGGTAGTCAGCTGTTGTACGGCAAGTTCACGCAGATGCCGCAGACAGGACAAAGCGCAAACCAGATGAAGCTCATGATGTACGGCATGCCGATCGTTTTCTTCTTCATGCTGTATGACGTTCCATCGGGTCTGCTCGTGTACTGGATCGCCCAGAATGTGCTCACAATTTTCCAGCAGATCATCATCAATGACTATATCAAGGCCCATAAGGCGAAAGTGGCCGCCGAAAAGCTCGGCAAGAGATGAAGGATCGACTCTGCTCTCCACAGGAGATGACCTATGGTTCATGAATTCGAGGGACGAACTGAAAAAGACGCGATAGACGCGGCTGTAAAGGAGCTGCGCCTTGAGCGGGATGGCTTCGATGTCGAGATTATCGAGTCTGAGGCAGGTGGAATATTCCGCAAGGGGCGCGTGAAGATCCGAGTTCATACCAATGAGCCAGGAGTTCCCAAAGAAAAGACCCATGAAGAATCTGGCACTCGCGTTGCATCCTATAAAGCTCCCTCGGGTGGTATCGAACAAGAACCAGCTGAGCCGCTTTCAGTGGACGATGAAGCAAAGCTCATCGAGTTCACAAAGCGCGTGATTGAAGGCATGGGCTATTCCAGCGAAGTCGCGGTCCTTTTCCGAGAGGACCGCAAGCTGGGGCTGAGGATTGATAGTGAACATGCATCGATCATTATTGGAAAGAAGGGGAAAAACCTTGACGCGCTGCAATTGCTTGTCAACGTATATGCAGGCAGACTTGGCCGCGAGGATATCCGCGTCATTCTTGATTCAGAGAACTACAGGATCCGGCGCGAGGAAGCGCTTGTCCGCCTAGCCTATGATACTGCAGAGCAGGTCCGCCGCACCCGACAGTCAGTGCTGCTTGAACCTATGAACCCCTTCGAGCGGCGCATCGTGCACACAACTCTCAACGATATTGTTGATATCACCACAAAAAGTGAGGGAGAGGGCCTCTACAAGCAGGTGCGCGTTCATTTTCGTGGGCGGCTGTAAGAGTACCTCAAGGTAGAAGGAGAGGATGTCTCGAGGTGGGACATCCTTTTTTTCGTGCTGGTGCCGAAAGTTGACGAATGCAGGGCCACGGCTTAGAATTCTGGAGCAGGATGCAATGGCGCGGCTGCGCAGCCCAATGAAAAGTCGGGAATCCAGGAGGTTGCTATTACACACCAAGAGAAAGTCGGGCTGATAGAGTCCTTTGAGCGATCATACGATGGCATAGCGGCCTTGCTGGCCGTCGTTCCTGACACTGCGTTGAAATTCCTGCCAGCTTTGCCGGATGCTTGGTCAATCAATGCCCACCTGGCGCATCTCCTTGATGCGGATATTTCTTGCTGTTTCCGCTTGCGTGCTTCAGTGGCGCAGCCTGGCTTTGTCGTCCCAGTATGGGAGGAGGAGCAGTGGCATGACCGCTTGCATTATGACCAGGCCGATGGTCGATCCTGCCTTGGCGTCGCCCTGAAATTGAGAGCGTTGAGCTGTGCGACAATTCGTGCCTGCGCCGATGATGACTGGAACGAGTATTGGGTCATGCATCCTGTCCGCGGCAAGCTTGGGTTGGTCGACTTGCTCACGATCTATCAGGGTCATGGGAAACTCCATGAAGGGTACATCAAACGCAACAAGGAAGCCTGGGAACACACGCGCCCCTGATCTCATGCTGAGCAGCGAATAATAGCCAGCAGCTCTGATTTATAGCGCATCGGCCCGGGACGCGGACGCTAGAAGATCAGTTCTGTCAGCCGCTTCTCGTCGCTTCTCCAGTTTTGATCGACCCTAACCCGAAGTCGCAGCTTGATATGATAGTCAAAAATACTAGCAAGATCGGCCTCTGCCTCTTCACGTATCTGCTTTATCATGCTTCCTGCTTTTCCGATCAGGATTCCCTTTTGTGAGTCACGTTCGACTACAAGATCATATGCTGCCTCAAGGGATCCATCCTCTTCCTTGTTTGAGTTGGCGTACGCTACATACACCGCATGAGGAAGTTCTTCCCTGGTATGAAGCATTACCTTTTCGCGTATGATTTCCGCAATGCGGAAAACTGGCTCCTGGTCTGTATAGTATTCCTCTGGATACCAGGTTGGACCTTCTGTCGCCTTGCTGAACAATAAGGCCAACAGGGCATCGAGTCCTCGTTTATGCAATGCTGAGATGGAAAGTATCTGCGTTGTAGGGAATCGAGCTTCTATGAAGGCGCGCGCCTCGGGTTCGGCTGCTTCCTTGGCATCAACTTTATTGATTGCTGCAACCATGAGATTCGAAACAGGCGAAAGGGCGGCAGCAAGGGCCTCCTCCTCGGCTGCGGCCTTGCGAGTGGCATCGACGACATAGAGCACGATGTCTGCATTGGAAAAGGCTGCCCTCGCAACATCCGCAAGTTTCTTGTTGAGCTTCTTATCCGAGAGATGGAAACCGGGCGTGTCGAGGAAGACAAGCTGACCCTCTGGACGGGTGACAATTCCTCGTACTGCGTTTCTGGTGGTTTGTGGAACAGGTGAGACTATGGAGACCTTTTCACCACAAAGCGCATTGATCAAGGTCGATTTTCCTGCTGATGGGCGTCCGACAATTGCAACGAAGGCTGATTTTCCCATGTTCCCTCAATTCAGGTAGGTTGATGGGGGCTCACGCCCCATCCAGATTCGGAACTGTTCCGCTGCTTGATATCGCAGCATGCCCATGCCGTTCGAGATCCTGCAACCGACAGAGTAGGCGCGGAGCAGGAAGGGGGTTTTGTCGGGTCTATAAATCAAGTCATACACGGCTTCATGGCCAGAAAACTCATACCAGTCCAGGGGATCTCTATCGGATTCGGCATCACCCTCCATTCCAACACTGGTGGCGTTGATGATGAGGTCGGAATGCTCCATGACAAGATCATTTACGCGCTCATCGTTGCTGGCCCACTGGAATCCATACTTTCGGGCAATATTGCGCGCCCGGGAGAGGGTCCTGTTGATGATGAGCCCTTTGCCGCCAAGGCGGGCGATGACACTTGCAACTGCGCGTGCTACACCTCCAGCTCCGACAATAGTGACTTTTAGCCCTACAAGATCGTCTCTCCGCAAGAAGTGGGTCAGGTCCCGGGCAAAACCAGTTGTATCGGTATTATGGCCGTGCCACCCTTGATCTGTCCGGATGATTGTGTTGCATGCTCCAACCGAAAGTGCTTCTTCGGAAATGGAGTGGAGGCGATTCAGGATGGCTTCTTTATGGGGGACAGTGATGGAAGCGCCTTGAACCCCGGCTATCTCGGCGGCGGCGAGAAAGGAATCGATATCAGTCGATGGCAGAGGAAGATAGACGGCGTCAATGCCTGCCGCCGCGAAAGCGGCATTATGAAGCTCCGGCGCTCGTGAACTGATGACCGCTTGTCCGCCGCCGAGGGCATAGATAATGGTATCGTGGCTAAGCGCCCGGAAATGGTAGACATCGATCAGCTGCTCCGGATCAATTTGCCCAGGTGCAGCAGCAGCGTATCCTGCACCTAAAGCGCTGGCATACACAAACAACGAACCGATCTTGTGGGCAAGGATTCGAGTAGGGAATCCATAGACTCCAGTCCCAATCAGGATGCGGTCGCCAGGAGGCAGAGATATCGACCATTGGAGGAACTTAGCGAAATCTTCGGAGCCATCGCAGGTAATGACGAGTTTGGGAATCTCGTTTTGGTCAGCGGCTACAGTTGCCCAAATTGCGTTGAGGTCCTTCGACCCAGGGCTGAATACATGCGTTGATCGAATAATCCTGGTGCCAAAAATGCGGCAGACTTCTTCGATTGCCGGGACATGGAAATCGCTTTCGAGATCCACATAGGCGAAGTTGGCGACAGAATCGGCACGCGCATGGGTAAGGCCTTTGGCAAGCATCACCAGGCGGACACCTTCACCGCCTTCAAAGCATCCCCCGTCGCACTTTCGTCTGACAGTCAGGATGCTCGGCAGACCCGCCCGTTCCGGAAAGCTCCGCAAGTGCGGCATTTCCTCAGCAGCAAGATAGTCAGCTCGGACCTCGACAAGATCGACTTGCCCACGGTAGAGGTCGAGAATTCTGAGATCTTCTTCAATGCTTCGACCGGTCAGGCAGAGGCATATTCCAGGATTGCTGCTCATTTAGAAATCTGCCCTGAAAATGGCGATTTCGACCACCTTTGATTCCTTGGCTATCATTCGCATCATGACAGGATACCCTCGCCACGGCAGGCGCCATACCATGGCGTCGCCGCTTGCTATAAATGGCTCTCCCAGTAGCGATATCACTTTGGAAGGCTCATCGCCTATGAAGACTCCTAGGATAGACCCTTGATACCCCAGTGATACGACAATCTGCCAGAGATGATTGTCAAACAAGTGGAGTCGGGAGCCATCGCTATAGGAAAAAACGACATCGTCCTGCCAAGGTTCGGATCCTCGCAGGGCAGAGACCGAGACAGGCGGACCACGAGCTGCGATGGATTCTGTAGGACCTGCGCCAAGCAAGGCTGACGGATCATCTGGATAGAAAACCTGCTGTGCCATGACTGGCGTCGTCATGAGGACAAGCAGGATGAATGATTGAAAGGTCCAACTCATCGGCAACACTGTAGCGGTCGGACACTTCCCATGCAAGCGGATCACTTCTCATGGGGGCAGGGAAGATATCTGTTGATGAAATTTGAATGAGGACGGGATCAGTCAACAATCTTGAAGTCTGCTTCCAGCCTTCTCAACTCATTGGCGGACGATACGCCGAGTTTTCGATATGAATTGGAAAGTGTCGCTTTGACCGTGGACTCGGCGACTTTATTGGCAGTTGCGATTTCCCGATGTGTGTTTCCTGCAAGCAACATCGTACTGAACTGTCTCTCCCTGTCGCTCAACCCTGCTGTTCTCATGCTTATGCTTGCGCGTCCCCGGGAGAAGAGTCTAGGGAGGAAACCGCTCGCCAAGGCTACTGCGAACAGGGGCAAAGCTACCGCCAAGCCAAGATGCAAGATCAGGTGACGAAATCCGAATCCTGAAATGAAGGACGGCACTAGCCCTAGAATCAACAGCATAAAGGTTGCGAGAAGTGCACGGAAAATCGGGTGGATCCTAAGCCTGTCTTCGAGATACAGCAAGGTCATGGCAAGGAAACACAATATGGGAACCAGCAAGCCATCGCGGCTGAACCATGCGGCGAATGGGAGAAGTGAAAGGAAGACAGTGCTAAGCAATCTGTGTGCTGAATAGTGCAAGGCGCAGGGCACTCCGGCTAGGGCTGCAGCAAAAAGAGCCCCAATAAACAGCCAGTAGTGGTCACCGAAAAAAGAGATTTCGAAATCTGGCATACTGAGGAGATCGATGGCCAGCAACAAGAAAAGCCCAGAACTTGCCAATCCCAGAATACGCTGTCGTGGCGTAGTGATGATGATCGGGGTGCTCATGACTGTGGCTGTCCTCCCTCAGGGTATCATTTTTTCCGGTTTTTCAGTAACTCCGCAAAGGGGTTGTAGGTCGTGCCATCATCATCCTTGTCGGAACGCTCTCGTCTGGGTTCCCAGCTCTTTTCCTGGCGCGTGCCGTCGCGGGCGCGCGATGCGGGTGCTGTGCCAGATGGAGGGAAGCGGTCTCTCCCAGGGACATTCCCGCCGGAACCGGCGTTCGGCAGGCCTTCGCTTGGCTTCTTCTGAACGACGGCATGGCGATCGGCCTCTGCGGCTCCGTTCCGCGTGTGTGCAGGGGGAGGAGAGCTGCGCTGCCCTCCACGCTCGCTCTTTAGGCTAAGGCCAATGCGATGGCGTGCAACATCGAGGCTGATGATTCGGAATTCCTTTACATCGCCAACCTTGAGGGCTTCAAGTGGATCTTTTACGAAGCGGTCGCTCATCTCGGAGACGTGGATGAGGGCTGATTCCTTGATACCAATATCAACAAAGGCACCGAAGTCGACTACATTTTTTACCTTGCCGGTGACTTTCATTCCTTCCTGGAGATCCTCGAACTTGATTACGCCTTTTGAGAGGATAGGCATAGGAAATCCGTCACGCGGGTCGCGATTAGGCTTCTTGAGTTCAAGGAGGATATCGTCGATCGTGGTGTCGCCAACTCTGTATTTCTCCTTGAGGACAAGGCGCTGGTCTCGGGCCGGGTCGGCCCCGGCTGCAATGATGGGGAGCAGTTCTTCGGCGAGCGGGTAGTTTTCGGGGTGGACCCAGCTGTTGTCGAGGGGATTGGAGCTTTCGGGTATCTTGAGAAAACCGGCGCACTGCTCAAAGGTCTTGTCGCCAAGGCCTGGTATTGCATGAAGTTGCTCTCGTCCAGTGATCGTACCCTTTTCATCGCGGTACTTCACTATCTTCTTTGCGAGGCCACCGTTGATTCCTGAGACGTGGCGAAGGATGGAGTGGCTTGCAGTATTGAGGTTTACACCGACATTGTTTACGACCGAGGCTACGACTTCGTCGAGCTGTTCGGAGAGCTTCTTCTGGTTAACATCGTGCTGATAGAGGCCCACCCCGATGGACTTGGGGTCGATCTTTACAAGCTCGGCAAGGGGATCCTGAAGGCGGCGGCCGATGGATATGGCGCCCCGTATGGTGAGGTCGAGGTCAGGGAACTCCTCACGAGCGATGTCGCTTGCCGAATAGACCGAGGCTCCGTCCTCGTCCACTACGGTAAATTCACAGGCGAGCGAGTTTTCACTTATGGCCGAGGCAACAATCTCGCGGACCTCATGACTTGCGGTGCCGTTGCCAACAGCGATGAGGGCAATATTGTGTTTCTTCACGGCCGCGGATATGGCCTTCTTGGCCTCGTCGGGTTTCTGTTCCTGCATGATCACGAAGTAGTCGAGGTACTTGCCTGTTTCGTCCATCGCCGCGCATTTAGTGCCTGTGCGGATGCCAGGATCTACACCGAGGACGCGGGTGCCCTTGATAGGCGGCTGCATGAGGAGGTTTTTGAGGTTCTCGGAGAAGACTACAATTCCGTGGGTGTCGGCTGCCTCGAGGGCATCGGAGCGTATTTCGCGGACGACAGCAGGAGAGAGCAATCGGCGGAGTCCTTCTTCGATGGCTTCCTTGTGGTAGCGGTTATGGATGAAGGCCCGATCGTTGAGCGTTGATACGGCTCCCTCTTCATCGACGTCGATCTTCACTTCCAGGGCGTTTTCACGCTCTCCGCGATTGACCGCAAGGACGCGATGCGCTTTCAGCTGGTTGAGGGGCTCCGCATAGTCCCAGTACATCTGGTAGGTAGAGGTCTCCTTCTTCGCCTCGTCGCCGACGCCCTTGGTGATGAGATGGCCGGTCTTGAGGTAGTACGACTTCACTGCAGCGCGATTTTCCGGATCCTGGGACATGCGCTCGGCGACAATGTCCATGGCCCCCATTATGGCGTCCTTGGGCGTCGCGACGGTGAGTTCGGCCTTTTCCGGGTCTATGCGCACGAATTGAGGGGCCGCAGCCTCGACAGCGGCATCATCCTTGGCCAGCATGATTTCGGCGAGAGGGGACAGGCCCCTTTCCTCTGCGAGCATTCCACGGGTCTTTTTTTTCTTCTTATATGGAGTCCAGATATCTTCGATCTCAGCAAGGGTATTGGCCTTCTTGAGGTTGCTGTAGAGTTCCAGGCTGAGCTTCCCAAGGGCGAAGATTCCCTTGATAACCTCAATGCGCCGCTCTTCGAGATTCTTGTAGCTTTCGAAGTGATGGGCGGAATCGCGGACCTGGACCTCGTCGAGGCTACCGGTGCGCTCCTTTCGGTAGCGGCTGATGAAGGGAATTGTGCAGCCCTCTGCCACGAGGCCGATTACTGCTGATACCTGCTCCATCCGGATTGTCAGTTCAGACGCGATGCGTTTCAGTATGCCGATCTCGTCGATTGCGAGCCCTGAAATGAATTCTTCGGTCAGTTCCATTCTGACACGGTACGGGGAAGAGGATAGGAAAATCAAGCGCCTCGGCTGAATCATGTGGCTTTCGCGTCAGCGAGCGCATAGATTGGTTCGGAAAAGTGAGGAAGCCGTGGAAGGTAGGGGTATGCGAAAAGCCCTGCACGCGATCGTTCGGGGGCGAGTGCAGGGAGTAGGCTTTCGCTATTCGGCTTGCCACAAGGGCCGATCCTTGGGGCTGACTGGATGGGTACGCAACCTCGATTCGGGAGAGGTCGAGGTGTGGGCTGAGGGCGATGACAAGGCGCTCGTGGCTTTGGAGCTCTGGCTCGAGGTGGGACCCCCAGGCGCCCGGGTTGAGCAGGTCCTGGCATCACGGCGAGAGGCATCGGGAAATTTCGGGGATTTTGGGATCGAATGATGAAGGGATCAATCAAAACAGTCCCTGTTGTGTGGGGAGCAAACAAGAATCGAGCCTTGCTTGCAGAGCGAAGGAAGCATTTCTTAATGACAAAGCCCCGGCCGGAACCGGGGCTTTGTCGCTTCAATAGCGGCCGACGGGAGTCGAACCCGCTTCTCCAGCTTGGGAAGCTGGGGTAATACCGGTATACGACGGCCGCTTGGACTGAGTGAATATAGCTGGGGCGAAACGGGGTCGTCAAGAAGAGCCAGAATTCTGGGCGCTTCAGGGCTAGCTACCCGATATTCGGAAGCGATGGTATCGTCGGAGATCATGGCACTCCAGATATTCGGAACGCCCCGTTGCATGGGCACTCGTAAGGCCGAGCGCTTTTTCAAGGAGCGGGGACGAACTTTCCAGCTCATTGACCTGTCCGATAAGGGCATCAGCCCTGGGGAGTTACGGGCGGTGGCTGCGGCTGTAGGACTCGATGCATTGCCCGATCGAAGCGGGAAGCTCTGGAAGGAAGGGGGGCTTGAGCACATGGATTTCGACCTGACTGAGGCTCTTCTCGAGAATCCACTTCTCTTGCGAACGCCAATTGTGCGGGATGGCGTGCGTGCGGTTGTTGGGGCGGACGCGACAGCCTGGAAGGGCTTTCTCTAGTGGTCAGAAGAAACCTTCGTATCCTGCCAGTGCTCATCTTCGGAAGTGTAGTGCTCGCAATTCCTGGTTTTGCCGAGCCACCTATGGCTGTCCCCATAGCAAAGGAGTCGCGCAACAAGCTTGTGAGCAACGCCGAGCGCTACCTCGGGAAGCCTTATGCCTACGGCGGGAGCAATGCCGCGGGCTTTGACTGCTCAGGCTTGGTGTACCGTGTATACAAAGATGTGCTCGGTGTTGCCGTTCCAAGGACAACTCAGACGCTCCACAGGTACGTCGAACCCATTCCTGTGGGAAAGCTCCAGCCGGGGGACCTCGTCTTTTTTGATACAACGAGTCGCTTGGCACATGTCGGAATCTATATCGGGGAAGGACGCTTTATCCATTCGGCCTCCGAGGGCACGAAGAGGGGAGTAATCCGTTCCTCACTGTCGGAGCCCTATTGGAAGCGGAGCTTTGCGGATGCGGGCAGGCTCATATCACCGGCTGAGTACCTCGGGATACTTCTCAGCATGGCGGCCGGGCCGCAGATAGGAGCGGATGCCACGCTTCGAGGTGGTGCAGCCGCCCTCGTGGCCGCCTTTCCGCTTGGCTCTCTGGAGCCAGGAATCCAGCTGCTGCCCTCTTGGGATGCAGGACTTGGGGTGCTCCGGCTTCCAGTCCAGTTGTCACTTGGCCTTGATCGGCACCTGCGCTTCTTCGCGGGTCCAGCCTTCACTCTTGGCGAACCCCGCACAGACGGGGGCAATGGCCTGTCATATTCACCCGAAGGCGGGATGATAGCGAGCGCCGGAGTTGCCTATGCTCCCTTCGAATGGCGGACAGGCGAGCAGCGCTGGCGGATACTTGGTATGCTCACCTACGATCACTATGTTGCGACGGCAAGTGGCCCAGCGAACCAGATTACGAGTTTCGGTGTCCGCATGAAGGCGGGGCTCATGCTTGAAATGCGGTTTTCTCAATAAGGGAGGCAGAATGATGGCTCACAGAGAACGATATGTTCTGGCCCTCGATCAGGGGACAACCTCCTCTCGAGCCATTGTCTTCAATCGCCAAGGCATTGTGATCGCGGCACGGCAGTTGCCCTTCGAGCAGCACTTTCCCAAGCCGGGTTGGGTAGAGCATGACCCGGAGGATCTCTGGGCGAGCCAGTTGGAGGCTGCGACTGGGGCTATTGCTGCTGCCCAGATCGAGGTCGGGCAGATCGACAGTATCGGGATCACCAACCAGCGCGAGACGACCCTGCTGTGGGACCGCGCTACGGGCAAGCCAGTACACAATGCAATTGTGTGGCAGTGTCGCCGCTCGTCGGGGATCTGCAAGGAGCTGCGTGAGGCTGGCTTGTCAGAAATGGTTGCGCGTAAGACAGGCCTGGTTCTTGATCCTTACTTTTCTGCTACCAAGCTTATGTGGCTCTTTGTTGAATACCCGGAACTCCGGATGCGGGCAGAACGGGGAGAGCTCATGTTCGGGACGGTGGACTCCTGGCTTGTATGGCGCCTGACCGGGCTTCACAGGACAGATCCCACTAACGCGAGCCGGACTCTCTTGTTCAATATCCGACAGGGGCATTGGGATACAGAATTGCTGACTGCCTTCCGGATTCCTGAGGCCATCCTGCCTGAGGTAGTGCCTAGTTCATCGGCCGAGGCCTTTGGACGGACGAAAAAGGAGCTGTTCGGGATCGAGATTCCTGTAACTGGGGTTGCGGGTGATCAGCAGGCTGCCCTCTTCGGCCAGGCTTGTTTCGAACCTGGCGACGTCAAGAACACCTATGGTACGGGATGCTTTGCCCTGATGAACACCGGCGCATTTCCGGTTCCCTCAAGTCACAAGTTGCTGACTACCGTGGCATGGGATCTCGGACAGGGCTACACCTATGCGCTTGAGGGCTCGGTTTTCGTGGCAGGGGCGGTAATCCAGTGGCTGCGCGACCAGCTCGGCCTGGTGCGGGATGCAGCCGAAAGCGAGTCACTTGCCTTGTCGGTACCCGATTCGGGGGAAGTGGTCCTGGTGCCCGCCTTTGTTGGATTGGGTGCTCCCCACTGGGATTCAGAGGCACGCGGCACGATTGTCGGATTGACGCGGGGAAGCAACCGCGCCCATATCGTGCGGGCAGCGCTCGAGTCGATAGCCTTCCAGGCCAACGACCTCCTGGTAGCTATGGAGCGCGATTTCGGACGGCCCCTCCAATCGATCAAGGCCGATGGCGGCGCCTCGGGAAACTCCTTCCTGATGCAGTTCCAGGCTGACATAGCCGGACACCGGGTGGTACTTCCTGAAGTCCAGGAGACGACGGCCCTCGGCGCCGCCTATCTGGCGGGCATAGCCTCGGGTTTCTGGAGCGGGATGGAGGATGTAGCCACAAACTGGCGGAAACGACGCGAGTTCGTTCCGACCATGGACGATGCGACGAGGAAGACGATGATCGGCCGCTGGGATCGGGCCATAGCCGCGGCGCGGGGTTACAAGAAGGAGGGATCATGACAATTGAGACAATCAAGCTTTCATGGGCAGACGGAGCGAACATCATCGTCGGGCAATCCCACTTCATCAAGACCGTCGAGGATATCGGCGAGATCATGGCCTCGTCGGTGCCTGGCGCGAAGTGGGGGCTGGCCTTCAACGAGGCTTCGGAACCGCGCCTCGTGCGACACGAGGGGACAGACCCCGACCTGGAATCCCAGGCTATCGAATGCGCCCGGGCTTCCGGGGCGGGGCATACATTTTATCTTATAATTGGTTCTGGTTTCTGGCCGATCAACGTGCTCGACCGGATCAAGGCCTGCCCCGAGGTCTGTCACATCTTTGCTGCCACAGCCAATGCCCTGTCCCTTGTGGTCGGGCGCCAGGGGGATGCCGCGGGCATCCTGGGAGTGCTGGATGGAGGATCTCCGCTGGGCGTCGAGGGTCCGAAGGAGAAGGCGGAGCGCATCGGCCTGCTGCGGAATTTCGGCTACAAGTTCGGCTAGACCTGCGGCAGGTCCGCGATACAGACGCGGTTGCGGCCCTCCTTCTTGGCCTGATAGAGGGCGGCATCGGCGCGCGCAAGGCAGGCTGAAAAATTCTGATCGGCCTTGAGCGCAATGGTGAGGCCTATGCTTACGGTGAAGTCCGGCAACTTGGGGATGTCAGGGTTGAGGGCGGCAAACTCCACCGATGATCCCTCGATGGCAATCCTCAGCCGTTCAGCCACAAGCATAGCCCCAGGTTGCTGGGTCTCAGGCAGGAGCACCGCGAATTCCTCGCCGCCGATCCTTCCAATTATGTCTATTTGCCGGAGCTCCCGCTGCGCTACCCACGCCAGGGTCTGGAGGGCCAGGTCACCCTTGGCATGACCGTAGGTGTCATTGATCATCTTGAAGCGGTCGATGTCGATCATGAGGATTGCGAGGGCACGTTCGTTGCGACGCATCCTGACCAGCTCGAGTTCCGCATGCTCCAGGAAATGGCGGCGATTCGACATGCCAGTCAGGGCATCGGTGTTGGACAGGAGGCGCAGGGCGTCGGCTTGGCGCTTGAGCGTGACGTGGGTACGCGTCCGGGCCCGGACGATGGCCGGCACGGGTGGTCTCGAAATGAAATCGACAGCTCCGAGCTCGAGGGCCTGGACCTCGCTTTCCTGATCAGAATGAGCGGTCATTATGATTACGGGGATATCGGCAGTGATCCGATTTGCCTTCAGCGCCGAACAGACTTCGTAGCCGTCCATTTCCGGCATTTCGATATCGAGGAAGATCAGGTCAGGCTGCTTGGTGCCAGCCATGGCGATGCCTTCCTTTCCCCCTGTAGTCTGGAGGACCTCATACTCATCTGACAGCATACGAGCGAGAATGAGAATGTTCATTGGTGCGTCGTCAATGATGAGAATCTGCGGCTTTTCGTTCTGGTTCATGCACCTACCTCAGGTCAATGCTAGGTTTGTTCGAGGCGGTTGTCAATCGAGGGGAAGTTGTGGATTCTCAGGGGCTGTTGGGCGAAACGCCGCTGTTTTTTCGGATGAAGCGAAGGCTTGCCGCGTCGAAGGCGAGCCGCGGGCTATCGAAGGCGGCTCCAATCGCACCACTGGCGATCACCTCATCGGGATTGCCCCTAATCAATTGGGCACGGCGGTCGATCAGCCAGATTTCATCAGCTTCGCGGAGGGCGAGATCGACTTCGTGGGTGGAAAGGATGATGCCCTTTCCTGCGAATGCGAGATCGTGCACGAGATGGAAAATCTCGCTGCGGGCCGGGGCATCAAGGAAGGCTGTTGGCTCGTCCAGGATGATGATGTCGGTTTCCTGGGCAAGGGCAAGGGCGATGAGGGCTTTCTGCCGTTCACCGTCGGATAGCTCGGCGAACATCCGCCGCGAAAAGCCTTCTAATCCGACTGCCTCGAGGCTTGACTGCACAACTTCCCGATCCTTTGGGGCCAGTTCGTTGCGAAATCCGGTATGTGGATAGCGACCGAAGGCGACGATGTCGGCGACGCTGAAATAGCCTGAATCAAAGCGCTCTGTCAGAACGGTCGCCATCCGCGAAGCGCGATCCTCGAGATCCAGCTGGGACATATTGACGCCGTCCAGGGTGACTATCCCGCCAAGAATGGGTTGAAGTCCCGCAAGGCTCCGGATAAGCGTGGATTTGCCGCTTCCGTTGGGGCCAAGCAGGGCGACAAAACGCGAGGAGGGAAGGGCGAGGTCGATGCCCGCGAGGATTTCCCTACGCGGCACTCCCCCCTCCCTGCCCTTCTGTGCAGGGTAGCCAACCGACAGCTTATGCGCTTCCAGCAACATCAGGAGCCAGCCTCCCTGCCCCGCGAGCGGAGCACGATCGAAAGGATGACAGGCGCGCCCAGCAGGGCGAGCAGGGGATTGATGGGGAGGGCCACTCCGCCAGGTGCTCCCTGCGACATGACATCCGCGAGGAGGGCGAAGAAAATTCCGACCAGGGCGGAACCTGGCACTAGTCGACGGTGGGCGCTTGTGCGGAAAAGACGGCGCGCGCCTTGCGGAGCTGCGATACCGAGGAAGGCGATCGGGCCGCAGAAAGCGGTGACAGTCCCGGCGAGCAGGGAGGCTGCGATGAGCACACGGGTGCGCGCTCGCCTGGTATTGATTCCGATACTGGCTGCAGCGCGGTCGCCGAGGAGGAGGGCGTCGAGGTCCTTGGTCATGGTGGCGACAATCAGTATTCCAAGGAAGGCTGCTCCCAGCAGTATGGGCAGGCGCGAAGCGGTTACGCCGGCAAAGGATCCATAGGTCCAGCCGAGGAAGACCTGCACCTTTTGCGGGGAAGCGAAGAAGATGAGAACGGATAGAATTGAACCGGCAAAGTAGCCTACGAGGATACCTATTATGAGGAGAGTGACGCTGCTTGCGACCCTCCGCGAGATGGCAAGGATGACAGCCAGGACGACGGCTGCACCGAGGCTCGACGCGAGGGCGAGTGCTGAATAGCCAGCGAAGCCCAGCTCTCCGAGGAAGGTCGAACCTGCCCCGCCAGCAAGGATCACTACGATTCCAGCCCCGATGCTTGCGCCAGCCCCGATGCCGAGGGAGTCGGGACCAGCGAGGGGATTCCTGAACAGGGTCTGGAGGATCAGGCCTGCTACGGCGAGGGCGGCCCCGGTTGCAACCGCCGTGACAGCCTTGGGCAGCCGGAAGAGGGTCATGATGGTTGACCATACCGGATCGCTCGCGGTTCCCAGGAAAATCCTGGGTACTTCGATGAGGGGTATTCTCACGGACCCGAGGAGGAGGTCCAGAAAAAAGAGTCCGATACAAGCCAGGCTGAGTAGCAGAAATCGCGAAGTGCCGCGTGGAATGGGCGGCCCTGCGTCCTGACTCCCTAGCGGTCGAGCTTCTGGTACCATGTAAATGAGTGGTTTGGAAGCAGCTCGGGATGGAATATCGCGACGAGGTCACTGAGCACCTCGTCGGGGCGAGTGACTGCGGACTCAAAGTAGTCGTTACC
The DNA here is from genome assembly GCA_903821875.1 of uncultured Spirochaetota bacterium. Lineage (GTDB taxonomy): Bacteria > Spirochaetota > Spirochaetia > Treponematales > Rectinemataceae > CAIJMU01. Next base: position 25,841 of record CAIJMU010000059.1, on the reverse strand, counting down.
CCCCGCCTCGCTTACTCTCCGATCATTGTTCCAGACATTGCCTGAACTGAGTACCGGCAGCGCGGCGAAGCGCGAGTCTAGGGCGACTACGTCAGTAATTTTCCGCATTCCGTAGGCGGGGTTCAGCCATACCGTGGCCCCAAGCGCACGCTGGTAGGCCGCTTCCACAGTTAGCGCCAGCCCTCCCGTGCCCTTGGTGTCAGCCCAGAGGTAACTTGAGCCGGAGTCGGCCAGGAGGCGGGCCATGAAGCTTTCCCCTCCCGATACATACCATGTTCCCTGGAAGGGCCCGTTGTTCAGGACTTTGGGAGCTGGGGTCTTGGCAGCGGCAGCACGGGCCTTGAGGTCAAGATATCGCTTTTCAAGCTCGCGGTAGTGGGCGAGTGCCGCATCTTCCTTGCTGTAAAATGCTGCGATAAAGATAGCCCACTCTGCGCGAGCGAGGGGATCCGCCTCGTTCCATTCGCCGTCCATGATGACTGGCAGACCGGCTTCGATGAGCTTTGGATGCGTATCCCATTCGCTGCCCACGCCATAGGTGAAGAGAGCGTCGGGGCTGAGGGCGACGATCCGTTCGAGGTCGGGCATGCCATTGGGGCTAAGCTCGGCGAGCGTTTTCGCTGCAGCCCGTGCGCGGATGGATGGGTCGTAGACATAGGCTGCTGAATCAAGGCCGACGATGCTGGCGGACTCTCCTATTGCGGAAATGGCTGGCAAGTAGCTCGTTGAAAAGCTGATGACGCGCCTGACTGGTGTCTCGATCCGGCGAGCCTTGGCAAAGACCGTCGCCGCTGGCTTGGCTGAGCCGCGGTCAACAAGGAGGTAACTGAAGCTGTCCTTGGATCCGGGCCAAGCTGATTTTACCGTGACGAGGCGATAGCCCGGATAGTAGTCGATTGAAAAGGCCGCAGGACGTGGCAAGGCAAGACTGCGAAGTGCCTGCTGCCCGCCTGTCTGTGCAGAAATCGCAGCAGCGGAAAGCAGCAGCAGTGCCCATAGTTTGAAGAGCCGTGCGGGGGGTCTGTGCATAGCCCTCCTCCTCCCTCCGAGAAGTCGGATGCGAATATGTGCGGAGGCAGGTCTCCTGGCTCAAGTCGCGCGGCTGCTGGTACCGCAGTTCGGAACCCTTCCCAGGCAAGGCCCAGTGGTGACGTTCCTGCTTGACGACTTCTACAGTAGCGGGGGCTGCGACGGAATCTGACCGCCTTCCCTTTTCACTTCGAACGGGCAACGCCCGGGCAAAGCACCTCCGTGATTGAGAGGGATTGTATAGAGGCGTTGTACGGAGGGCAAGGGATAGGATTGCTACTGGATAGAGCAGGATTGTGCATCGGCGTGAGCGGTTGACCTTCATGGGAGCCGACGGTAGTGTCGGCCCCATGCTCACGTGGATACTTGTCGCAATGAGCCTTGCCGCCGACGCCTTTGCCGTTTCGGTTTCCAATGGCATGTGCATCCCAAAACTCAAGCTGCGCTATGCCCTCAGAGCGGCCTTTTTTTTCGGGTTTTTTCAATTCGGGATGCCTCTGGTGGGCTGGCTGCTCGGCGGAACATTTCAGTCTTTTATTTCCGGCTTTGACCATTGGGTAGCGTTTGGACTCCTGGCTGCAATCGGCGGCAAGATGCTCAGGGATTCATTCAGGATTACGGATCCTTCCCTGTGCCTCGATGGGGAAGAAGCGGAAAAAAAAACCATACTGAATCTCCGAACCCTCTTTCTCTTGTCCATTGCTACCAGCATCGACGCGCTGGCCGTCGGACTTTCTTACCGAATGGCGGGAGAGCCGATCCTGTTCCCCGCATTGATAATCGGAGTCATCACCTTTGTGCTTTCCTTTGTCGGGACCGAGTTCGGCAAGCGCATTGGCAGCCGGCTGGAGCGCTGGGCTGAGCTGGGTGGAGGTCTGGTGCTCATTGGAATTGGCGTCAAGGTGCTGGTAGAGCACCTTACTTAACTGAACTTTCGCCAGAGACAATGTTCACCCTGGCAAGAGCATCCGGAAAAAACAGCTCCACGTGACTGCCCAAGGGCTCATTGGCTGCGAAGCGCTCGTGAACCCTATTCCCTGGGCTAGGCGCTCAGCGCTTTAGTTCGGAGAGTTTTACTGGCCGAACTGCCGATTCTTCACCCTCGATTTTGCGGAATTCCTCGAGGAGTTCGCGACCACGGCGCGAAAGGCGCAAGGGCACGTTGACTACGACCTTCAAGTATAGATCGCCGCGCCGTCCCCCCTGACTCGGGACCCCTTCGCCGCGCACTCGGAGAAGCGTCGTATTCTGGGTTCCGGCTGGCACGCTCACTGCAACTTTTTTGTGGTCGATGGTTTCGAGGGTAATCTCGCCGCCGAGACTTGCCATGGCGAGGCTGATCGGAAGCGCGCAATAGAGGTCAGTGCCATTCCGTTCGAAGTATTCATGGGGCCTTACATGGATGAAAACATAGAGATCCCCGAAAGGACCGCCATTGGAGCCGGCATCACCCTGGTTAGGGATCACAACGCGTTTTCCATCCTCTACGCCAGGAGGAATCGTTACCCGGATTTTTTGTTTCTTCTTGCTGAGCCCTGAGCCTTCGCACTCGCGGCAGGGCTTTTCGATGATGGCCCCTTCGCCACGGCAGCTTGGACAGGGCTGGGCTATCGAGAAGAAACCTGATGAACGCCGAACCTGCCCTTGTCCCTGGCAGGTGGGGCAGACCTTTCGGCTGGAACCATCAGCCGATCCGCTTCCGCTGCAGGTCTTGCAGGAATCGTGATGTGTATAGGTGATATCGAGGGCAGTACCGAAGATGGAGTCTTCGAAGGAGAGTTCCAGATCGTAGCGCAGGTTGGATCCTCGTTGGACCCGCTCACCACCCGCACTGCCGCGCCTCGACCCGCCGCCGCCGAAGAATGAATCAAAGATGTTGGAGAAATCTCCCATGCCGCTGCCGAAGATGTCTTCGAAATCGCGGAACACTCCGGAGAAGTCACGGGATCCCTGGCCTCCACCCATACCCTCGATGCCAGCAAAGCCGAAACGGTCGTAGGTTTGCCGCTTCTGGTCGTCGCCAAGGACTTCATACGCCTCGGTCGCTTCCTTGAACTTATCTTCAGACACCTTGTCGCCCGGGTTCTTGTCCGGGTGATACTGGATGGCCAATTTCCGATAGGCCTTCTTGATGTCATCCTTGACAGCGCCTTTTTCGACGCCGAGGACCTCGTAATAATCACGCTTGGCCAAGAGGCCCTCCACGATTCACCACGTAGACACGGAGTCGTGCCAGAAAGGGCACAGAGGAAGCGTAGAAATGGGAAAGACTAGGAAAAATCAACAAACTTCCTGCCATGCCCATTTCTCCTACCATGTTCCGGCTCGCTTCGGTTTATTCGACTTACTTCTTTTCTTCCTCGTCCACGACGCGGTAATCGACATCATCGGCGGTGCCGCCCTTTGCTGGGCCATTGGCGTCAGCACCGAAGGGTTTCGATCCAAAAGGCCCGCCTTCAGCAGCCCCGGGACCAGGCTGGCCATCCGCTCCCTGCCCTGGGGCAGCATTCTTATAGAGTTCCTCTGACATCTTATACTGGGCTTGTTTCAGAGCCTCAGTCTTAGCTTTGATTTGCTCGAGATCGCCGCTTTCCAAGGCCTTCTTCAAGTCGGCAAGAGCTCCTTCGATGGCTGCCTTATCCTCCGCCTTGATCTTGTCTCCATTATCCTTGATGAGCTTTTCGGTCTGGTAGGAAAGATTGTCAGCTTCGTTGTGAGCCTCCGCTCGTTCCTTCTCCTTCTTGTCCTCTGCGGCATGCGCCTCGGCTTCCTTCACCATCCGGTCGATATCGCCCTCATTCAGGCCGCTTGATGCCTCGATTCGGATCTTCTGCTCTTTGCCAGTGCCAAGGTCCTTGGCTGTGACGTGGACGATGCCGTTCGCATCGATATCGAAGGTGACCTCGATCTGGGGCACACCGCGCGGTGCGGGAGGGATGCCCACGAGATCGAAGCGGCCGAGGGTGCGGTTCTGCGTAGCCATCTCACGTTCACCCTGAAGGACATGGATGGAGACTGCGTTCTGGCCATCGGCAGCCGTGCTGAATATCTGGCTCTTTCTGCAGGGGATCGTCGTGTTGCGCTGGATCTGCTTGGTAAAGACGCCGCCTAGGGTTTCGATGCCGAGTGAGAGGGGCGTGACGTCGAGGAGGAGAATGTCCTTGACGTCTCCGCCGAGGATTCCGCCCTGGATGGCTGCGCCGACAGCGACGGCTTCATCGGGATTGACGCCCTTGGAAGGATCCTTGCCGAAGAGTTCCTTGACGATCTGTTGGACCTTGGGAATGCGGGTTGAGCCGCCGACCAGTATGACCTCGTCAATCTGGGCTACCGTGAGTCCTGCATCGGAAAGAGCCTTGATGCAGGGGCCCTTGGATCGGTCGAGAAGGTCGTCGATCATGCGTTCGAAGGTCGAACGGGTCAGGGTCTTCTGGAGGTGCTTGGGGCCACTCGCGTCAGCGGTGATAAAGGGAAGGTTAATTTCAGCCTGCTGCACATTGGACAGCTCGATCTTAGCTTTTTCGGCCGCGTCCTTGAGTCGCTGGAGGGCCATTCGGTCCTTGGACAGGTCAATGCCGGTTTCCTTGCGGAACTCGGCGACGAGCCACTCCTGGATGCGGCGGTCAAAGTCGTCGCCGCCGAGGTGAGTATCACCGTTGGTCGACTTGACCTCGAACACGCCTTCTCCCAGTTCGAGAATGGAGACGTCGAAGGTGCCACCGCCGAGGTCATATACGGCGATGATCTTTTCCTTTTTCTGGTCCTTGTTGAAGCCATAGGCCAAGGATGCGGCGGTTGGCTCGTTGATGATTCGCTTGACCTCAAGGCCGGCGATCTTGCCTGCGTCCTTGGTAGCCTGGCGCTGAGCGTCATTGAAGTAGGCCGGGACAGTGATGACAGCTTCCGAGACGGTTTCTCCAAGGTAGTCCTCTGCGGTCTTTTTCATCTTCTGAAGGATAAAGGCCGAGATTTCCTGGGGACTGTAGGATTTGCCGGCAGCATCGACGCGCACATCGGATCCATTGTCAACGACGTGGTAAGGGACAAGCCTGGTTTCGTCCCCAACCTCTGAGTACTTGCGGCCCATAAAGCGCTTGATCGAGTAGACCGAGTTCTCGGGGTTGGTGATCATCTGGTTCTTGGCAGGGGCGCCGATGACACGCTCACCCTTGGGGGTAAAGCCGACGATGGAAGGGGTTGTACGCCCACCCTCGGAATTGGCGATTACGACGGGCTCGCCGCCCTCCATGACCGCTACGCAGCTGTTCGTCGTTCCAAGATCGATTCCGATTATCCTGCCCATCTTAAAGCTCCTTCAAATGGCTTCGTTCGTTTCAGCGGGGGCTGTGCCCCGTAGGGACTTCCGTCCCCATTCGGCCGACAGATACGGGCCGTGATTCCTTGGCGTAGAAAATACTCAAACAGGAGCCTTGGCGGCATCCCCCGAAACAGAAATTGTGTTGTCACTAGATGCTTCGGAGGCCTGCACGGGCATTTTTACGCGGACCTTGGCGCTCCTGACGACCCGTTCATGAAGCTTGTAGCCGGGAAGGAACTCCAGCGAAACGGTTGCCTCGGCAACATCCCCGGGCTCGCTGGCTACCGCCTCGTGGATGTGGGGGTCAAAGGGCTTCTCGAGGGAGTCATAGCGTGTTAGTCCATACTTGTTTTCAAGAACGGAGCCGAGCTGCCTTCGTATGATCGCGATGCCATCATGCAGGGTCACGTAATCGCGTGCGTGCTCGGCGCTGGCAATCGCCCGGTCGAAGTCATCAAGGATGGGGACAATATCGGTAAGAATGCCGTAATTTGCATACTTTTGCATGTCCTCCCTCTCCCTGAACATCCGCTTCCGGAAGTTTTCAGAGTCAGCAAGACTCCGTAGGTACTGGTCTTTCAGGGCAGAGGAATCTTCTACAAGCTTGGCGATCTGGGCTTCCATATCTCTTTCCCGCTCCCGTGGAGTGTCACTCTCCGAGACCGCGGGCCGGGCGGCATCCGTCGCAACTGCGGATGCGTCTGCTGCATCCGCCTGAGATTCTGTACGTTCGTTGTGCTTGCTCGACATCGACTCCACCTGAAAAGGACCCGAGGCCTGATGAGGTTCGGGATTGGAAAGGCATGGCCTGTAAAGTAATAAGCCTTCAAGTGGAGAGTCAACACCGAAGCGCCCTGAGATTGGCAGGTTCTGATGACCTTTTCTTGCGGGGGAGGGGCGGTGGGTCCTTCGAAAGGATCATGAAAACCCGAACAAGGAGGGCTTTTCCGCTTGGACATGGGGAGTTGCACTAGAGTCGAGGGAAGCCTCCAGGCTGAGCCGGAGCTCAGGTCCTGGGGATGAAGGTTAGTTGAATTCCTTGGCAGGCTTCTCTCCTGGGTCAGCATCCAGGCAGCCTTTGGGTTCCTCCAGGACACCCATATTGCTTGACAATACCCGCTATGGGACTAAGCTTGAGAGAGGGATTATTTCCGACTTGCTCGCGCAAGCGGGCCAAATTTGCTGCTGAACGAGGAGGCGACGCCCGACTGGGTCACGTTCCATCGTGGAGGTTTTCGTGCAGTTCCAGAGACCCGCGCTCGTCGCGGAGCATCGCCAGAAACTCAGTCCTCAAATGATCCAGTCGATCAGGCTGATGGCGCTGCCTATCCAGGAACTCCGCGAGCAAATCCAGGCCGAGATAGAGGCCAACCCTGCTCTCGAGGTGCTCGAAGACCGGTCCACCCTTTCCCTTGAGAGCATGCCGGAGGGTGATGCAGGCACCGCTGACCGTGATGATCTTTTCGGCAATAGCTCCGATCCTGGCTTCGAATCCCGCTCGGGCTCTGCTGACGATTCTCGCCGCATGTTTCTCGAGGGGGCGATTTCCCGCGCGGAAACGCTCCAGGAACACCTACTCTGGCAGCTCCGGCTTCAACCCATCGGCACGGCATGGCGGGCGATCGGTGAGGACCTCATCCAGAACCTCAATGATGATGGATTCCACAAGGAAGATCCCGTTACCCTCGCACCAAGCGCTGATCCGCGGGTACTTCAGGACCTCATGACCCTTGTTCGATCCTTCGAACCTGCAGGAACCTGCTGTGCAGACTTCAGGGAGAGTCTCCTGGTGCAGGCGCAGCTCATTCCTTCTGCCCCGCCCGCCGCCATCGATATACTCCGCGAGCACATCGACCTTCTCGAAAGAGGCCGGCACTCGGAGATCCAGAAGAAGCTCCACCTCTCCGAATCGCTCATGGCAGAAGCATTGGCCTTCATAAAAAAGCTTTCACCCTTTCCGGGGCGTGCCTATTCGAAGGAAGACCCTCGTTTTGTGCTTCCCGATCTCCTGGTCAAGCTGAAGGATGGGGACTTTGTCATAGTCCTCAATGATGAAGAGATCCCTGTCCTCGGTATCGACCCCTTTTTCGACCGGCTGGCAGAAAAGAAGGGTGGCGACCGAGAGACGGCAACCTATGTGCGCGACAACATCAAGCGTGCGCGGTTTTTTATCCGCAGCATCCACCAGCGCAATCAGACGCTCCTCAAGGTTGCCAAGGCTGTGGTTGAATCGCAACGGGCTTTTTTCGCGAACGGGCCGAAACATCTTTCGCCCCTCACCCTGCGTGATGTTGCCCGTGACATCGGCGTGCACGAGACCACCGTATCGCGTATCGCCAACTCCAAGTACGTCCAGACCGATTGGGGCATATTCCAGTTTCGATACTTTTTCTCGAATTCCATTTCCGGGGCTGGATCGGCTGGGTCGCGATACTCGAAATCGAGTGTCAAGCTCGTTATCAAGGAAATAATAGAGGCAGAGCAGTCATCCCTTTCAGACCGTGATATCGTCGAGGCATTGGCGAAGCGGGGTATTGGCTTGGCTCGTCGGACTGTCGCGAAGTACCGGCAGGAACTTGATCTCGATTCGTCTTTCGGGAGGCGGAAGAACAGCTGAACCCTCGTTACCTGCGGCCGCGAAAGCGGACTGCGCAAGTCCAACCGGCCAGCGTGCCGGGGTCGGCTACTGGGCCGACAGTGTAGACAGGAGGTGCCCATGACCATCGATGTTCGTTCCGTGCATTTTGACCTTGGGGATGCCAGCAGGGAGTATCTGGACAAGAAGTTGGAGCGGGTCACGTACGCGAAGGACATTATCGTGGATATGATTTTTATTTTCACCAGGGAAAAGGAATTCAAGGGAGAGGTGACCATCAACTTCAGAAAGGGCACCCAGGCTCACCTCGAGGAAACCGACTACGAGATCCAGACGACCATCGACAAGCTTGTTGATCGCATGGAGCAGAAGATAACCAAGGAAAAAGACAAGATGCAGGAGCACAAGTGAGAATCAGGGCAAGGAGCGAATCGAGGCCCGTCAAGGTTTCAGTTCGGCTCCTTGCCAATCGCGCACTGGCATTTGCGCCTTCCCGCTTTTGGGTGTAGACTCCCGCTGATCATGGATGAAAAGCAGTTTACCGTCCTCGACCTCCTTTCTCTCGAGCTCAAGGAACAAAACGCTCTCAGCCTCAATTGCCTGGGGGGCCGGGCCGGGCTTTCACGCACGATCACGATGCCTGACATCAACAGACCGGGCCTTCCGCTCTCTGGTTTTTTCGATTCCTTCGCTTGGCAAAGGCTGCACATTTTTGGCCGCGGTGAGAACGCCTATCTCGACAAGCTCGAAGCGGGGGGAGAGACCGAAAGCCTGCAGCGCTTTTTCTCCTTTCCCTTGCCAGCCTGTGTTTTTACCCACAACCTTGCTCCGGGAAAGCTATTCATGGAGATCGCGGAAGCATCGGGTTGCCCCGTTCTTCAGACTCCCTTGGCTTCTTCCGACTTCACCAGCCGTATCCTCCGGGTCCTCTCCGATCTCTTCGCTCCCGAGACGACTGTCCACGGAGTATTGGTGGAGGTCTATGGCATCGGCATCCTGATTACCGGTGACTCAGGCGTCGGCAAGAGCGAGACTGCCCTCGAACTCATCGAACGTGGCCATAGGCTGGTGGCTGACGATGTAGTGGAAATCCGCTGCGTGAACGGCTCCATCATCATGGGGCAAGGCGCGAACAAGATCATCGGCCATCACATGGAGATCCGCGGCCTCGGCATCATCAATATCACCCACCTATTCGGCGTTGGGGCGATACGCGACAAGAAGCAGATCCAGCTTGTCTGTGCGCTCGAGGATTGGAACCCGCAAAAAGTCTACGATCGGATCGGTACCGATGAAAAGACGGAGGAGATACTTGGGGTCAAGGTCCCGATGCTCGAGATCCCGGTCAAGCCTGGCCGAAACATCCCCATCATCGTCGAGACGGCAGCGATGAACGAGCGGCTCAAGAAGATGGGCTACCACTCCGCAAAGGAGTTCAATCAGAACATCCTCCGATGGCTCGAAAGCGAAAGCGCGCGGGCAGTCTACTTCAACCGCGACGACTTCATCTGACAACCTTTCCCCAGAAAGCGAATGGAGTGACGATGACCGAGGTAATTGTGACGATCGGTAACAGGGCCGGCATCCACGCCCGTCCCTCGGCGCTCATCGTCCAGACAGCGAGCAAGTTCACGAGCAAGATCTGGCTCGGCAAGGCCAACGACAAGATCAACGCCAAGTCGATCATGGGTGTCATGACTCTCGGTGCGAGCTTTGGCACCCAGATCCGCATCATCGCCGATGGGGCCGACGAGAAGCAGGCGGTTGCATCGATAGAGCACCTTTTCGCCACTCGCTTCGAGGAGGATTGATGCCGGGACCGGCTCCGCAGCCGGGCCCATTGTCCAATTCGGGCTCAGGACGCCGCTTATCCCCTGACATCGTCTCGGCCTTCCTGGTCTTCATCATCGCAGGCATAGGTTTTCTGATTATCGGCAGTCGACTGATCGAATCAAGCTCGGCAGACCTCGTCCTCAGCCCCCCCCTCTTCCTCCTTGGAGCCCTACCGGTCCTGACCTTCATCTTCTTCCTTATCCAGCTGCGACGACTTGTCTCCGGCATAACCAAGAAACGCTATGGTGCGAGGCTCCGGATCAAGCTCGGGTTCTTGTTTCTCGGGTTCATGCTTGTGACGACAATTCCGCAAGCCTATTTTTCACTTCGTCTCGTAGCCCTTGCAGCAGAGAAGCAAAAGGAAAGCCTGCCTGGGATGGGGCTAGCGGCGGGCTTATCAGTGCTCGTGGAATGGCAATCGGCGGAAGCCGTGCGCCTGAAATCGCTCGCGGAAGAAGCGCTGTTTCCTCGCCTGAAAGCCTCGGTGTCTCCGGAAGCGCTCCTTGAAGAAATGCAAAGACTCGATCCCGCCATCGAAGCCATTGAACTGTATGGCCAAAAGGGGCAGCGGCAATCTGCTGGTCCCCCCGCTGCCCGCCTGGACACCCCCATCTCGGTTGCAGTCTCGGGCCCCCTGCCGACCGAAACAAAGGGCGGGATCCGGAGGCAACGTTACGCCATAAAGACCGAGACCCTCATCGCAGTGCTCTGCCTTCGGATGCCCGGAGGGCTCGAAAATGCGATTTCCGCAATGGCAGCCACCGAGCGGACCAGCACCCAATCCCTTGCCGCCTCAACACGGTGGCCGCAGTTCATCGGACTCGTCTATCTATTCTTTGTCGTGCCCCTCCTCCTTCTGGCTTTGTTGCTGGGCATAGCCGCCGCAGATTTTGTGGCCGAGCCTCTGGGGGGGCTCGAGGAGGTTACTCGTCGCGTCGCCGGGGGCGACTTTTCCGCACGCATCCTCGCCAAGCCCGGGGATGAGCGAGGCTGGCTGGTTGCGTCCTTCAATAGAATGCTCGATGAACTGGAGCGCACGCGCGAAGGTGAGCGAATCCAGGAACGTGTCGATGCATGGAAGGACCTTGCCCAGCGTTTAGCCCATGAACTCAAGAATCCGCTCACTCCCATCCGCCTCGCGTCAGAGAGGCTCCTCCGCATGAGCAGGAGCGATCCACAGCGGGCCCTTGGCATCATTGAAAGCTCTTCTCTAGCCATCATTGCGGAAGTGGACTCGATGGACGGGCTCTTGGCTGACTTTCGTGCCTTCGCGCGCCTTCCGACGCCCGAGATGGAATGGGTTGACCTAAAGACCCTTGTGGCTGAATCGATCGCCGTATTCCAGGCTTCCTATCCTGACATTGCCTTCACCTGTGCCACCCTGCCCGATGAGACGCGCCTGCATGCAGACCGCTCGATGATGAAACGCGCCTTGGGCAATCTCATCTCGAACTCGATCGAGGCCATGGCGGGGCGAGGGGTCATCACGATTTCTGCAAACCTTGTAAAGACAGGTGACTCAAGCTATTGTAGGCTTCGCTTGGGAGATACAGGCCGCGGCATCCCTCTTGGGATACGAGATCACGTTTTTCTTCCCTATTTTACCACCAAGGACCGGGGTACGGGGCTCGGTCTGGCAATCGTCGAGCGGATTGTCCATGATCATGGTGGGCGCATTCGCTTCGAGTCAGCCGAGGGCATAGGTACCGTATTCTGGCTTGACCTTCCGATCCGCACATAAGGAGTTCAGGGTACATGACCTCTATTCTGGTCATCGATGACGAACCGGGCATACGGGCCACCGTACGCGATATCCTGGCCGATGAGGGCTATCGCGTCGAGGTGGCCGAAGACGCCGTGGTCGGACTCGAACTCCTCGAAAACCTTTCACCTGACCTTATCCTCCTCGACATCTGGCTTCCGCGTCTGGGCGGCATCGAGGCCTTGGCCGAGCTCCGCAAGAGGCGGCCTGGAATCGAGGTTGTCGTGATCTCGGGGCACGCCACCATCGACATGGCAGTGCGGACCCTCAAACTTGGCGCCTTCGATTTTATCGAAAAGCCCCTCTCGATCGACCGACTGCTCTCGACCTGCAGAAATGCCCTTTCATTGGTAGACCTTCGCAAGGAAAACAAGGCGCTGCGCAAGACCGCCGCCGCAGAAGAGGACATCATAGGCGACTCCATCGCCTCCCGCGCCATCCGGGACCTGATCGACCAAGCGGCCGATTCCGAGGCTCGCGTGCTTATAACAGGCGAGAATGGAACTGGCAAGGAGCTCGCTGCCAGGCGCATCCACCGCTTGTCGCCTCGGGCGACTCGGCCCTTTATTGCGGTCAACTGCGCGGCGATCCCGGAGACCCTCATCGAGAGTGAGCTCTTCGGTCATGAAAAAGGCGCTTTTACCGATGCCCGAGCGCGTCGTCTGGGGCGCTTCGAGGCCGCCGACGGGGGAACGCTCTTCCTCGATGAGGTAGCGGATCTCTCCCTTGCTGCCCAGGCGAAGCTACTCCGAGCCCTGCAGGAAATGACCTTCGAGCGCGTTGGAGGCGAGATGACCCTCCACGTGGACGTGCGCATCCTCGCTGCGACCAACAAGGACATCAGGGCCGAGATAGCAGCCGGCCGTTTCCGGGAGGACCTCTATTTCAGGCTCGCCGTCGTGCCCATCAACATGCCCACTCTCCGCGAACGCCCTGGCGATATACCCCTCTTGGCACGCGCCTTCCTCGGTGAGGGTCGCCAGCTTTCCCCCGAAGCTGCCACCCTCCTTTCGCTGCGATCCTGGCCCGGCAACGCCCGAGAGTTGCGCAATGCCATGGAAAGGCTTCGCGTCCTCTGCGATGACAATCCGATAGGAGCGGAGGCGGTCGATCGAGTGCTTGGAGCCGCATCGAGCGGTGCAGCCCGTCCGAAATGCGATTTGCCCGACCGCTTTCTTGATCGTGGACTATCCGATGCACGGGAACTTTTCGAGCGCGACTATATATCTTACAAGCTCGCGGAGAATGGTTATAATGTAGCTCGCACCGCCGAGGCCGTCGGCGCCTATCCTAGCGGCCTTCACGCCCGCATCCGCAAGCTGGGGATAGAGACAGGAAAATGAAAGCCCTAACACCACGACAGGCTGAGATCCTCAGGTTTCTTGTTTCCTTCCACGAGGAGCATGGTTACCCGCCGACAATCCGTGAAATTGCCCATCAATTCGCAATATCGGTGAAGGGCGCCTATGACCATGTGAAGGCTCTCGAGAAGAAGGAGCGCATCAGGGTCGGCGAGGGCAGATCGCGCGCCATATAGATTGTCGGTACCGAGCGGCAGGCCCGCCGCATCTCAGAGGTGCCACTCCTTGGCGCGGTCGCGGCCGGAAAGCCCATCTTTGCCGAGGAGAACTTCCGGGGCACCATCCAGGTGCCGGTGGAAATGACCCGCTCGGGTAGCTGCTTTGCGCTCACCGTTCGGGGCGACAGCATGCGAGACGCGGGCATCTTCAACGGCGACCTCGCCATCATCGAGGAGCGACCCACCGCCGAAAACGGCGAGATCGTCGTTGCCATGATCGATGATGCAGTCACGCTCAAGCGTTTCTACAACGAGAACAACCGCATCAAGCTGATCGCGGAGAACCCCGCCTACTCGCCGATCTTTACCCAGGATGCGCGCATCATCGGAAGGCTTCGCGGCATCATCCGCAATTACTGAGCACGATGAAGATAGATTCCGCCTACATTCTTGCCGGACCCGACGCAGGGAGGCGCATCCAGTTTGTCGACGAGCTTCGCCGGGACCTGGCCAAGTCCTCGGGATCGAAGCCTGAAGAGCACCGGCTCTACGCCTCTGAGAGCCCTGTCGGGGATCTCTTGTCGATCGCGATGAACGGTGCCCTCTTTTCCGAAGCCCGCATCATAGAGTACCGGGATGCAGAGGCTGTGAAAAACAAGGCTGATGTCGCGGCCCTCCTCGGCTATCTTGCCCATCCCTCCCCCGACGTCGTGCTTCTCCTCGTTACCGATACCTTCGGCCTTGAGAAGTCTGTCGAGGATGCAGTCGGCAGGGACCGCAAAAAAACCTTCTATGAGTTGTTTGAAAACGAAAAACCGCGATGGGTCTCCAAACGCCTCGCCGAGGCCAGCCTCGAAATCGACGAGGAGGGTCTCGAGACCTTCCTGGAACTGGTGGAGAACGATACCCAGGCCATGGAAGCTGCCTGTGCGCGGCTTTCCCTCGTGTTCGCCCCGGGTAGCCGGCTTTCCAGCGAGGACATCGAGAATGCCATTGCGCGCAACCGCAGCGAGGATGCTTTTAGCCTCTTTGCGCGCATGGTGTCGGACGAGCCCGTCTGGGCCATGGAATGTCTCGACACGGTCCTCGCCGACCGGCAGGGAGGGGCTGTACCCCTCATCGCCGCCCTGGTGTGGAGCTGGAAGCGTTTGCTCCGCCTCCATGTACTCCAGGACGATGGCGAGTCCTTCGATGGTGCCTGCCTGAAGTCCGGCATTCGGGCCAAGAGCCTGCAGGCAGTGCATCGCACTGCCTGCAGCCGTTTCCGCCGCGAGGACTGCGAGCGCGTGCTCGCCCTGCTGACCGAGTTCGACGCCATGGCTCGGAGCGCCGGAAGCCAGCTCGAGCGCACCCTGCTCCAGACGATGGTCTACGCCATCGTGGTCAGGAAGGGGAAGATCGCCTTCGATTCGTCCTATTTATGAATAGTTTCGGGCTCTCACCGCTCCTTGATCCTTCTCCGGAGTCAAGGATCCTTAGAGGCTAGGATCAACAGCGTTTCAAGCGCCCCCAGCTCGAGGGTTCCGGCCTTGACCTGCGCTTCGCGTCCATTCTCGCCGAGGAGAACCCGCCCGGGGATCCCCAGGTCAACGGGCCTGGCCTGCGAGGCGAAATTAAGTACTACGATGATAGTTTCGCCCCCTTCGCCAGCGCTCCGCTCGTAGGCCAGGACCCCCTCCGGGGCGTCGAGGAAACGGATCGTGCCCTCCCGGAGGGCCGGGTGGGCCCTGCGGAGGGCGATGAGTTCGCGATAGCGCGACAGGACCGAATCCGGGGCGCCCCATTGGGCTGCGACATTCCTCGTTGCGACGTCCGAATTCACCGGCAACCAGGGCTGGCCTGTCGTGAAGCCTCCGGCCTCGTCGCCCTCCCACTGCATGGGGCTGCGCTCGGGGTCGCGGCCGAGGAAACCGAGGGGCCAGGTCCTGATGCCGAGGGGATCCCGGAGCCGCGCACGGGGAACGCGCTCGCAGCTCATCGCAATCTCTTCGCCGTAGTAGAGGAAGGGGCTGCCTCGCAGAGTGAGGAGGAGGGCGGCAGCTATTTTCGCGCGGCCCGCGGCCTCGGCCCCGTTCCTTCCCCGGTAGCGGAAGGCGTGGCGGCTCTGGTCGTGGTTCGAAAGCGTGAAGACGGGCCAGGCGCCATCCGGCAACAGCGCGTACCAGCGTTCGGCGGCCTCTCGCATTTTCCGCGCGCTCCACTTTGTTGCCATGAAGTCGAAGTTGAAATTGAGGTGGAGCTCGTCACCCCTGCCGTAGGAGGCTGCAGCGAGTTCAGGCGCGAAGCCGTGGGTCTCCCCGACCAGGATGCGATCATCGCCCATGATGGCGCGCATCTCGCGGAATATTCCGTGCACCTCGGGGCGGTTGCGGTCGTAGATGTGCTTCTGGAAAAGGTCGGGAATAAGCTTTGGCGAAAAGGGATTCGATCGCAGCCCCTCGTCCTTGATGTAGGCTGTCGCTACATCGAGGCGGAAACCGTCCGCGCCAAGGTCGAGCCAATAGCGCATCACGCTGTAGATAGCCTTCCTTAATTCGGGATTGCGCCAATTGAACTCGGGCTGGAAGGGCGTAAAGGTGCAGAGGTAGCGCTCCCCCGTCGCGGGATTTGGGAACCAGGCCGAGGACTGCTCGAAGAGGCAGACCCAATTGTTGGGTTTCTTGCCCTCCAGGGGCCGCCAGATGTACCAATCGTGCTCGGGTGCTTCCTTCGAGGCTCGTGCTGCCTTGAACCAGGGATGCTCGTCGGAACTGTGGTTAACTACGAGGTCGAGGACAATCCTGAGGCCGCGCCTGTGGGCTTCCACAAATAGAGCCTTGGCGTCGTCGAGGGTCCCGTAAACGGGATCGACCCCGCGATAATCCGCTACATCGTAGCCGAAATCCTTCTGTGGACTCGGGAAGAAGGGGGAGATCCACAGCGCATCGATGCCGAGCGAAGCAAGGTAGCCGAGTTTCCCGATGATGCCTTGCAGGTCGCCGATGCCGTCACCATTGGAGTCGGCGAAGCTGCGAGGGTAGATCTGGTAGAAGACCGAATCCTGCCACCATCGGGTCATGGCTGTCCTTCCTTTTTGAGCGGCACAAGGCCTCGGGCTTCGCTGTCCCGGGCGGAGTGGGTTTGGCAGGCCAGCCGGATACCCCCCTCAAGGGCGAGCCCGAGGGCGGAGAGCCTCTCGCGTTCTGGATGGCGCATCGGACTCAGTCCTTCGGTACGGGTGACCCCGACCCTGCAGGTACCGCAGAGGGCCTTGCCTCCGCAGTCATGCCGGATGGGCGCACCAGCCTTCATGAGGGCTACAAGGAATGAGGAAGAGGGCGTAAGCCCGGCCAGGATGGCCGGACTTCCATCAGCGGGAAAGTACCTAAGCGTTGCCATGGACGTTTCAGCTCCCGGCTATCGTTGTGCGGTTGCGTCCGTCGGCCTTGGACGAATAGAGGGCGCGATCGGCCCGTTCTATGATGACCTTCGCTGTATAGTCTGTCGTAGCCTGGAATTGGGCCACTCCGATGGATATGGTTACCGAAAGACGCTTGCCTTCGTACTCGACCACCGAGCGCGCTACCGCCGAGCGGATCCGCTCCGCTACGAATCCAGCCGCCTGGCCATCGGTGTCAGGCAGCAGGACACAAAATTCCTCTCCGCCATAGCGTGCGGCGATATCTTCCCCGCGCACGAGCTTCTGGAGGACCTGTGCCACATTCTTGAGCACGGCGTCCCCGCACTGGTGGCCGTGCTCGTCGTTGAAGTGCTTGAAATGGTCGATGTCGAGCATCATCACGGAGAGAGGCTTGCCCGAGATGCCGGACCGTTCCATCCGTTCGAGGAGGACCGAATAGAAGTAATGCTTCATCTTCAGCCGGGTCATCATGTCTGTGGTCGTCATCTCGAAGAGGAAGGCGTTGTTGATGGCGATCGCAGCCATCACTGCCACGTTGATCAGGTACTCGCGCTCCAGGGGCGTGAAATCCGATTCACCTTCGATGCGTTCACCTATGACGATGATGCCGTTGATCACGCCTTTGACCTTGAGCGGCACGACGAGGTCTGGCTTGAGGGCCGTGAGGGCTTCAAGGCCTTTAAGGGAGCCGAAGCGGCCCTGGAGGTCGTCGAGGGTGTAGCAGCCGTACTGGCGCTGGAAGAGCCTGATCGCGGGATGATCCTCCGAGATGGAGTAGTCGACCGCCTTGGCAACCTCAAATCCTTTATAGTTACGATGAAAACTGAGCCAGGGAGAGTCAATGCCTTTCTTCGCGAAGAGGCCGGCACGGAGCACCTTGAACTGCCCCATGATCGAATAGAGGATCGAGTCGATGAGCGTCGCGTAGTCCAGTGTCGAGTTGAGGATCTTCGAGACTTCCAGAAGCTGCCGCAGGTCGAAGATCTGCCGCTCATAGTAGTCGCGCTCATCGACGGTCAGCGAGGCCGTGCCCGCGTTCGACATGCTTGTCCTCCTGTCAGCGATGGCTCAAGGGCGCTTGCGCAGCTTGCCAGGCAAGGTACCACAGGTAGGAGATTATACTTCCTCAAAGTGGCGCAGCCAAGGTACGGGCTCCCTTTCATCATGGGCTGGCACCTGGGGACAGGGCATCCAGTCACCGACAGCCCATTTCCCTGCGTGACGCGCCTGCCTTTTCCCGCTATGCTTCACCAATGTTGAAGCGACCTGCCTTCATGGCTGCCAGTTTTTTCGCCATCAGCCTGA
This sequence comes from uncultured Spirochaetota bacterium, assembly GCA_903821875.1. GTDB lineage: Bacteria > Spirochaetota > Spirochaetia > Treponematales > Rectinemataceae > CAIJMU01. The sequence continues at coordinate 8,079 of CAIJMU010000059.1, read as the reverse complement.
CGCTTGCGGCAGCCCCGTATCCCCGCCTTTCTTCCTTGCTCGAAGCAGGGGTACTCGCCCAGGTTCGAGCCGAGGGACGCGTTACAGCCATAAGCTCGGGGCAGACCGCTCTTGCAGGGGCTGGCTGGCTCAGCCAGCCAGGCTTCGCGCCGATAAAGCTAGCCCTCGAGGCCGAGAAGCCCGGCCTGCGCGTCGAGGCTGTTTTCGTACTCGCCCGTCCTCAGGCTTCCGACCCGGCGAGGGAGAGGGCTTCCCTCCTGCGCCAGATCACCTCGATCTCGACTCTCGAGGGGATCCAGTATTGGTCGGCCAGCCGGAAGCGCTGGCGGACCTTCTTCGCCGAGTCGTATCGAGTCGACAGCCTTGAAAACCGCATACGCCTTCCCGACCTCAGGCCCGATGGACAGCAGCCAGGGTTCGCCTTCCTCGCCTTCCAGCGAGACCTCAGCTTTGGCTCCAATGTGTATAGTTACGAGTATGATTTTCGTGAGGACGGATCGATCATGGTTACACAGACCAACCTCACTCCGATGTCCTATGGCCTGATCCCCATGCTGGGCGCCGGCAGCCTTCGGACGCGCATCCTCGTGATACCTGCCGACGAGGGAATCGTCTTCTATGTGGCAAGCGCTGCAACCGTGGCGAGGATACCCATACTCTCCGGAAGGCTCGAAGACTCATTCTCGAATCGGGCAGCTGCCTTTTTCTCCTGGTTCGAGAAGGGTTTTCCGAAGGCCCAGTAAACGCCTGTCAGTTTTCCAGAAGATGGCCGGAGCGGGGAGGTTCCGCTTCGATCTCGGCTACGTCCAGTACCGGAACAGCTTCAGGATCGGTGCTCACCGCGACAGTGTTGTCTCTCGCAGCCAGTATCCCGAAGCTCCGCATTATCCGCGTGAAAAGTGTGAAGCTTTCCTGGGCGGAATTCAACTGTGCGAGGAATTGCCGGTTGCGTCCGCCTCCGATTTTCCGCAGGTTGGGAACGACTGCCGTCGAAGTGTGACTGGAGTCGGCGGTGACCTCGGCGAGCGCATGGCCGAGCATCGCCAGGATCTCCGTTTCGTTGCGGATCAGGTCGAAGGCGATCTCGTTCACCGAATCGATGAGTCGTGCGAGGAAGGGCGCGAGGTCCTTGCCCTTCTTCATCTCCTCCACGTAGCGGCGGATCGCCGTCATCGAGTAACGGCCGCTGCCGCTGATCTGCACTTCGAACGCACTGACCTTCTGCGATGATTTTTCGCATTGGTACAGTATGTTCGCGACATTGTTCTGGAATTCCTTGTTATCGAAATTGCCCTCGAGCAGCAGCTTCGTGACGGGCTCGAAGATTGCCGGTTCAAATATGTGTACTATGAAGGTCCTTAGCGCCCGGAACGGCTTGATCCAGAGCAGGCCGTTGGGTGTCTCCTTCCTGAGGTAGGAATCCGTCTCCTCGTCGTATCCATCGACCGTCATGAACTCGATGCCCAGGAAGAGCTTCGCAAGATCGGCCATGACCGTGCTTTCCTGTCGTTCGTGGCGGACCCGCGCGATGTCCTTTTCGAATTGGGAAACCACCCGGTGTCTATAGGCCGCGAGGTGGTCCTTGCGCTCCCTCGGCGCCGTCAGCTCGCATTCGGGATCGGATTTCAAGGCGCGGATCAGCGTGAGTATGACCGTGGGGGAAAGCGGACCCGAGAGCGCAGAATCGAGCTGCTCAAAGATTTTCGTCAGCTTCTTCAGCTTCGTCTCGTCGAGGCCGGTCTTTGAGTGGTGCGCAAAGAGCCTCGTGAGATCGTCGCGCAAGGTTGGCTCGAACACAAAATCCTTGAGCACGTAGTGCAGGTCCAGCAACTCGGGGAGCGCTTGGTCCGCATCGAGGGGGGAAAATCCAGGGTGGCGGCTGCGGCTGTCGAAGGAAACGGCGGGATCGAACATCGCCAGGAAACGCCCGCAGTCGAAGCGGACAATGTCGACAAAGCGTTCCACCAAGTCCAGGTCCTCGTTGACCTGGCGGCCCCCGAGTTGGTCGATCCCTGCGATGAAATCCCTGAATTTGGCTTCCAGCGCATCTATGTCCTTTTCTGGATCGAGGGAATTGAGCAGGCTGTCGCAAATAGTCTCATAATTAAAAGAATAAACCCGATCGGGATCCCCTGCCGGAATCCTGCACTCTATCAGGAAATCGATGTGCTTCTGTGCGACCCGCGAGTCCGTGTGGGCGACCGTAGCAAGGACCAGGTCGTGGAGGGGACGCATCGTTCGCGCCCAGGCAAACAGCGTTTCTGCGAAGCCGGGCAGGACCTGGTTCTGTTTGGGCCGGTAGTAGGGAAGGGGCTGCCTATCGAGGATGGCGTAGAGTTTTCGCAGTTCCGCACGCTTCCGGAGCTTTCCCGGATCGCCGCCGAACACGCGCTCAATAAGGCTGCGGACCAGCTCCAGGAAGGTCATGTGGAGCATGTCGGGTCCACTTCCCGTATGAGAAAGGGCAGATCCCCAACCTGGCTCAGGAAATGCCCGCCAGGAGCCCGCGCGAGGCTCGAATCGGAGCCTTGAGTCTGAGCGCCAGGGCCAGCGCATCGGAGGGACGCACTTCCCGCACCCGGTGGCCAAGACCCCTTCGATAGACCAGGCGCGCACGCGGCCCTTCGCCGGTGCTGCCAAAAAGCTCTGCACGCAGCAGGGCGAGGCCGCCTTCCTTGAAGACAGCCGCGAGCAGGTCATGCGTGAGCGGCCTGGCCGGCTCGATGCCCTCGAGCTCGAGTATGATGGCACTTGCCTCGAAGGGGCCAACCTGCAGCGACATGAATCTGCCCGACTCGGCTACTTCCCTCAGGGTCACGACAGGCAATGCAGTGCCATCTCCCACCGACACGCCGCGTATCGACATAGTCACGAAGTCCGTATCCATCATTCGAAGATAGCCCTCGCCCTGCCCGTTTTCATCGTCCATGGCCGCTATTGACACCCCCAAAGGGTGGCCCTACACTTTTTTGAGCATATCGGCACGATCGGGGCCGCGAGGAGAGGCTGTTCCTTTCTCGGAATCCCCGGGCAGCGTCAGGCGAGGCAGGGGGCAGGATGTCGGAGTTTCTCTCGGATGCCGATTTCGAGCTGTATCGAAAGCTCGTCTATGATGAAAGCGGCATCCATTTCTCGACGACGAACCGCTCCATCCTCGAAAGCAGGCTCAAGGAACGTCTTCGTGAAAAGAAGCTTGCCAGTCTCCGGGAATACTTCCAGGTCATCACCAGCGACAAGGAAGAGCTCAAGACCTTCCTAGATTCGGTTACCACTAACCTGACCCGCTTTTTCCGCAACCAGGCGCACTTCGATGCCATAGAGAAATTCGTCGTTCCAGCCCTCATCAAGGCAAAGGGATACGACAAGAAGCTCAAGTTCTGGAGCGCCGGTTGCTCCACCGGCGAGGAACCCTACACAATCGCGATGCTGCTCAAGGAAATCCTCCCTGCTGGCTGGAGCTTCGAGATTGTAGCCTCCGATATCAGCCTCAAGTCCCTCATGGTCGGCAAGGAAGGCTTCTATTCCGACAGCCGCATCCAGGGCATCCCGGAGCACTATCTCACCAAGTACTTCGAGAAGAAGCCCGGTGGCTATTCTGTCCGCGACGAGATCAAGAAACTGGTTCGTTTTGACTACCACAATCTCAAGAATGACCTGGGCCTCCGCAACCTCGATGTAGTGTTTTGCAGGAATGTCCTGATCTACTTCGACGAAGCGGCACAGAAGGCCGCGGTGGGACGCTTCTGGGATGCGATAGCCAGCCATGGCTACCTCTTTATCGGCCACTCGGAGTCCCTGTTCGGAATGAACACGAAGTTTGAATTCGTGAAAACCGACTGGGCATGTTTCTACAAGAAATAAGCAGAGGAGCTTTTTGTGTCCGATCCAGTCTCGGTCCTCGTTGTCGACGATTCAGCCCTCATGCGGAACCTTGTCTCGAAGATCGTAGAAACTACTCCCGGCCTTGCGGTCGCCGACAAGGCGATGAACGGCATCTTCGCCCTCCAGAAGATCCCACGCTGCAACCCGGACGTCATCGTCCTTGATATCGAGATGCCAGGGATGAATGGCATCGAGTTCCTCAAGGAGCGCCGCCGCCTCGGCATCGACATTCCGGTCATCATTCTGTCTTCTGTCGCCAAGAAAGGCGCCGAAGTGACCATGGAAGCCCTTTCCCTCGGAGCCGCCGATTTCATCACAAAGCCCTCCGGTTCAGTTTCCTCTGACATCCACACGGTCGCCGGCGACCTCGCACGGCTCCTCCTTGCATGGGGGCTCCAGTACCAGAGACGCAAGGGGAAGGTCCCGCTCCACTATGACTTCGCGGCACCTGAACGCATGTTCGAACCCCTTCCGAAGCTCGAGCGGCTCCATGCGTCCAAACCGGAAGCGCCCAAGCCCGTCCGTAATGGCGGTCCCATCGAGATCATCGCAATTGGTATTTCCACAGGAGGGCCGAACGCACTTCGCGATGTCTTCGCCAGGATCGACGCCGATCTCGCCCAGCCCATACTCGTCGTCCAGCACATGCCCCCCGGTTTCACCGAAGAGTTTGCCAAGAGCCTCGACCGCCTCTGCCCCCTCGACGTAAAGGAAGCTGCCGATGGCGACCTCATCCGCCCCGGCCGCATCCTCATCGCTCCAGGAGACCACCACATCGAGGTGGAAAAGCGCCCGCTTGGCGCAATCGTGCGGATTTCGGATGCTCCGCCCGAGAATGGCCACCGTCCCAGCGCCGATGTGCTGTTCGCGAGCGTCGCGAAGCACTACCAAAACAGGGCACTTGGGGTAATCATGACGGGGATGGGCCGTGACGGAGCCCGGGAACTGGGTTCAATCATGAGGGAGGGCGGTTACACCCTCGGCCAGGATGAAGCTTCGAGCGTTGTCTATGGCATGCCCAAGGTAGCTTTCGAACTCGGGCATGTGCAGAAGCAGGTAGCCCTTCCTGAAATGGCTGGAGCCATCTCGGCCTTGGCCAAGCAGCACAGGAACTGAAGTTTCCTGCTTTTTTCTCCCTGGAAACAGAAGCATAGACCCACCCTCCATGCGTAGTAATGGGCAGGAGGGGTCCTGTGCGCTTCAAAAGACGATCGTTGCTGGAACTCTGGAAAAGCCCATATGGATCGACTAATCCAGAACAAGTATCATCCAGCATTTCTTATGCCATATCACCCATTCACGCTGCTGCTAAATGGATAAAGAACAATGTAGACGATTATCTACAAGCAGAATCTGCCTGCTCCGAGTATCATTATCGGGTAAGGCAACCTGATGGTCATTGTGTTTCGACCGAGGCCGTCGCGCGCCTGTCAAAGAATCCTCGATTCCTAGCGTCACTGTGGCGCCTTTGGCCTGCTGCGGACAAAGCGGTACCTCGATGCTTCCAAGGGAGGCAGCCATAATGTTGTCTGCTACGGCGAATGGCCTTGAGCCTCTCTTCGTAGATGGGCCAGATCTGTCCGCTCTCCGCACGCCAACTGCACTGCTTTCGATCTGCGGGCATCGGAACAAGTTCCTGGCAATCAGCTTTCCTTTCAACGCGGCAATAGTTGGCGCGCTGGAACAGGTTCCCCGAAGCAGTTGGGACCCTGCCATTGATTCTTGGACCATCCCAGATAACCAGGGGAGCGTGGACAGCCTCTTGGTCTCACTATTTGAAACAGGCCTATTTTGCGCCACAGAATATTCCAAGTCCGAGAAACCGACTGGAAAATCCAAGAGTCAGGAATCAAGCCTTCCCCACCCACCCCTTGCCCCACCGGGATCAGGTAAGCATGGGGTTCCTTGCGCTGCGGCAGCTCCAGGCAGCCCCCTTGCAACGTTGCCAGGCGAAAGCTGGATATCGCGGATGGAGGAAGCCCTCGCTGTCCGGAAGTACTCTCCCCGAACACGAAAGCGCTACATCGCAATCATCTCCGATTTCGCGGCTTTTATCTCCGTTTCAGCCGAACAAGCCCAACATGCCGATATCACTCGCTATCTCTCCATGATGGAAAGAAAACGTGGCGCTTCCGCTTCAACCCTCAACCAGTCAATCAGCGCTATCAAATTCTTCTATAGCTCAGTCTATGGCCGCGACGTAGTATCAACCCGGCGGCCCCGAGCTGACCGGAAACTGCCCGGGGTACTCTCAAAAGAGGAGGCCATGCGCATTTGCATGTCTCCAAGGAATCTCAAGCATCGTCTGATCCTTTCCATCGCGTATTCCGCGGGCTTGCGGGTCAGCGAGATATCCCGCTTGAAACTGGGCGACATCGATACGGCTCGCGGAGTAATCCATGTCCGTTCAGGAAAGGGGCGCAAGGACCGGTATTCCATCCTGGCTGTTGCATTGAAGAAGATGCTTGCTGACTATCTCGATCTTGAACGACCGAGGATATGGCTTTTTGAGGGTCCTGATGGAAGTGCCCTCGCGATTCGCACCTTGCAGGCTGTCTTTTACAAGGCGGCCGAGGAGGCAGGAATAGGGAAACGCGTCTCCATCCATAATCTCCGGCATAGTTTCGCCACGCACCTTCTCGAAGATGGTACTGACCTACGCTTCATCCAGGTCCTGCTTGGCCATGCGTCCCCAAAGACAACCCAGGTCTATACCCATGTTGCAAAGCGGGATGTCCTTAAGATCCGCAGTCCGTTTGACACCGAGTAGCAGATACCGAAACCCCAAAGGCCTTAGCTGCTAGCCCTATACATGATACTGCCGCATAATTCGCGAGATGCTCACTCGGAATGCACCTTTCGCTTTTGCATGTCATGAAAGGCTCAGCAAAATCGCACACGACTGAGGTTATTAAGGTCCCTGAAATTACTATACTGCGCGAATTCTCATGGGAGGACTAGAAAATACTTGGGATATCACCTAATTCGAGTTAGGCGCAAACCCCCAAATGCCTAAATTGCATTTACGCGGTACTTGTTCCATTCTATGTGAAAAGGATAAAATGCTAAGTATTCATTCCTAAGAGCACAATTTTAAGATAAGGAGAGATTATGAATCAGAGACAGGTATTTGGTATGGTTTTATCGGTTCTGTTGACAGTGGTCTTGTTCCTTCCATTATTTAGCATTCCTATTCTGGGAAGCTTTAATGCCATAAAGCTTCAAGAGCAAGGAAATACGCTATTGATAGAGATTTTGGTTTTGGCTGCGATCGGCCTCTATGGGTCATTCGTAAAAAGCTTCAAAGTGCTTGGATGGGTGGGTGTAGCAGTAGCTGGAGATGTAATCTTCAACTTAATCAGAATAAATGAAAACATGAAAAGCAATAGTCTCGCTAGTAGTCTGCTCCAATATGAATGGGGATGGTTTGTATGGGGCGGTACAGCAATCGCTCTTATGATCATTGGTTTTGGTAAGTTTGATTCAGAAGAGCAAAACACTTCTTCAAACTTGGATGTGCGTAACACCAAAATATGTTCCAAGTGCAAGGCGGTAAATCCGATAGAAGCATTTATTTGCAAATCCTGCTCAAATATCCTCTCTTCAAGCAGTGACCAAGCAAATACTGCCCCGGTAGAAAATACTAAAACTTGTCCATATTGTGCGGAAACCATCAAAGCCGAAGCAATACTTTGTCGTTTCTGCGGAAAGTCACTTGGAGTTGATAAGGATAATAATATTGACTCTTCTTCAGTGAAAAGCGATATAGTTGCTAAAAATCATGGCCAAGAAATATCTGAGGTCATAGGACCAGTTGACATTAAGCTAAGACTTGATGGCATTGAAGCATTTATGAAGAAAATTGGCTACTGCTATATTGTAGATGGTAATAGGGTTGAGTTAGCAAAAGAAGGCGGAATTGGTGTAAAGACCATGTGCTATTCTGAGATAGATTTACAGCGAAATGTAAAGACAATAGCAGAAAGCAAAGGGTATCGCATTGAGTGGATATGAAATAACGATAAATATCCTATAGTCCAAATCGCATTTGGGGGTCAGCGCCTAACACCCAGTCCAGGCTCGTCGGTCGCTGCGCTCCCTCCTCGGGGATTCGCCCGGCCCGGCAAGCGGAGCCGGGCTCACCCACATTGCCAAATGGCTTCGAGTACTCAGCCATTTGGCAACGTCCTAGACTGG
>CAIJMU010000058.1 GCA_903821875.1 uncultured Spirochaetota bacterium | reverse complement strand
TTTCGGTTTCTTCCTTGAAGGTTGTCTCGAGTACGCCTGCGCGGGCGCCGCCGATACCGGCCGCATAGGCCAGGGCCTTCTGCTTCGCCTTGCCGCTCGCATCCTGCTGGACAGCGACGAGGCAGGGCACGCCCTTCCCTTCCTGGTACTGGCTCCGGACCGTGTGGCCCGGACCCTTGGGAGCGATCATGACCACATCGACTTCGGCGGGAGGCTGGATCTGCCTGAAGTGGATGTTGAAACCGTGGGCGAAGGCGAGGGTCTTCCCCGCCTTCATGGCTGGCGCGATGTCCTGGGCGTACATCTTCGCCTGCTTCTCGTCGTTGATCAGGATCATGATCATGTCGGCGGCCTTGGCCGCGTCGGCAGCGGTCATGACCTTGAGCCCAGCCTCCTCGGCCTTCTTCCAGCTCGGCGAACCCTCGTAAAGCCCGACGACAACGTCGAAGCCGGACTCCTTCAGGTTGAGAGCGTGGGCGTGGCCCTGGCTCCCATAGCCGATCACTGCGACCTTGCGTCCAGCCAGCGCGGCCCGATCGCAATCCTTCTCGTAGTACATAATTGCCATGGCTATGCCACTCCTTCCGCGAAGCCGTTTTCCCAGCATCGCGCGACCTAAGGTGAGTCTTTTTGCCGCCCCCGCAACCCGCGAACGGGCCGGAGGCGGCTAAATAAGGGAAAGTACGAGGGGGCCGCGGCTAAGGGCCGCGATTCCGGTGCGGGCGAGTTCGAGAATGCCATAGGGTACGAGGAGCTCGATGAGCCCGTCGACCTTGGCTTGATCCCCGGTGACTTCGACGATGAGGCTCTCTGCAGCGACATCGACAACGCGCGCACGGAAGACATCTGCTATCTGAATGATCGAGGCACGGGTATCCGAACTGGCCTTGACCTTCACGAGGGCGATTTCCCTGAACACGGAGCGGTCAGGGTCGAGGCGATGGACGGCCACTACCTCGATGAGCTTGGCAAGCTGTTTCTCGATCTGCTCGAGCCTGGCCTCGTCACCCTGGGCGACGATCGTCATGCGCGAAAGTTTTGCATCCGATGTCTCTCCGACGGTGAGACTGTCGATGTTGAAACCCCGGCGACTGAAAAGCCCCGAAACCCGGCTGAGTACGCCGGCATTGTTTTGGACAAGCGCCGAAAGCACAAAACGATCCATGGACACCTTTCCATCAAGACCCAAACCGATTCCTGGCCACGCGAGGCATGGCCGCCCGTCTGGCCTTCCGGCTCCGACGATCTTGCTGACCCTAGCATGGACAAGGGCCTTGTCACGAATCCCGCACAAGGAATTCGATTCAATTTTTCAGAAAAATCGAAGATTTCACCTTTGTCGGCCCGATCCTGAAAAGCGATTAATGAAATGATGTTTCTACTAATGAAATTCCCCTCGGGTGCTGATAAATCCCTAGCGAGAAAATCTGCCCTCGGGAAGGTCTTTCGGTGAGCTCAGCTGCGAAAACAACGTGAATATAGACTCGCCGTGCCGTGAGGCACGGCGATTGACTCTCTCCATAGTGATGTATACCATCGCCAACCATGATCGACAGCAACACAGTCAGGCATCGCGCGAGCGCGGGCTGCGCAGGAAGGGTGCCCGCATGAAAGATCTCAGGCTTGCCGGAAACCTGGCGATGGAAGGCCGCAGTGTCGTCGAGGTCGGAGGCGTACGCATCGGTGAAGTTTTCACCGTCATCGCCGGTCCCTGCTCTGTCGAGAGCGAGGATCAGACCATCCGGACTGCGGTGGCCGTCAAGGAAGCCGGGGCCACAATGCTCCGAGGCGGGGCCTTCAAGCCACGGACCTCGCCCTATGCCTTCCAGGGCCTTGGACTCAAGGGCCTCAAGATACTCGAGAAGGCGCGCCGCGAGACGGGCCTCCCGATCGTCACCGAGGTCATCGACACCCGCGACGTATCCTGGGTCGGCGAGTATGCCGACATCCTCCAGATCGGCGCGCGGAACATGCAGAATTTCTCCCTCCTCCGGGAAGCGGGAAAGTCGGGGCGGCCGATCCTCCTCAAGCGGGGCATGCACGCGACCTTCGAAGAATGGCTCAATTGCGCTGAATACATCCTCGCCGAGGGGAACCCCGGCGTCATCCTCTGCGAGCGCGGCATCCGCACCTTCGAAACCTATACCCGCAACACCCTCGACCTGTCGATGATACCGGCGGTGAAACTCAACAGCCACCTTCCCGTCATCATCGATCCATCGCACGGAACGGGCATCCTCGAGATGATCGAGCCCATGAGCCTCGCGGCCATCGCGGCGGGGGCTGACGGCCTGGAGATCGAGGTCCACATCGACCCGCCCAACGCCATGAGCGACAAGGCCCAGCAGCTCACGCCCGAAGCCTTCATGCGGCTCATGGACAAGATCCGGCGGCTCCGCGCCTTCATGGCCGAACTCAACGCCGATCCCGAGCATATGCTTGCGGAGCAAGACAAGACCGGGCCCACGCAATCCAGATCCAGGGCAGCGCGTGCCTGAGCTCGAGCTCCGCGTAGCCGGCAGCGCTTCGTCCTCGAAGATCAGCATTGGTCCCTTCGAGGCAGGAAAGGCCTTTTCCGGGTCCGCTCCCGCTGCCATCATCGCCGATTCCCTCGTGCTCCGGGTCTTCGGCACTCTCCTTCCCCCCGGTCCCAGGATAGAGGTTCCGCGGGGGGAGTCGGCCAAGTGCCTCGAATCCCTCGAAGCGGTCTGGGAATCCTTCCTCGAACTGGGACTCGACCGATCCTCGATGGTCCTGGCTGTGGGTGGAGGCTCGACCTCAGACCTTGCAGGCCTTGCGTCATCGACCTGGATGCGGGGCCTTCCCTTCGAGTATGCACCCACGACCCTCCTGGCCATGGTCGATGCCTCGGTGGGAGGGAAGACCGGCATCGACTTCCGTGGCCGGAAGAACCTGGTAGGTACCTTTTCCCAGCCCAGGCGCGTCCATTGCGACGTAGCCTTCCTCGACAGCCTCGACGAACTCCAGTTCGCCTCTGGCATGGCCGAGGCCATCAAGCACGCCGTCCTCGCCGGCGGAACCTACGCCGCCCTCGTGGAAGACCTGGGGGGAATCCGTCCCCGCGCCTCCACTGCCGCTGGCCGGGCAGCCCTCGAAGCCCTCGTCTTCGGTTCCATCCAGATCAAGGCTGGCATCGTCTCAAGGGACGAGCGCGAATCAGGCGAGCGACGCCTCCTCAACCTCGGCCACAGCATCGGGCATGCACTCGAAGCGATCCTCGGCATCCCCCACGGCCACGCCGTCGCCGCAGGCCTCGCCTCCGAGGCCCGGCTCGGCGTCATCCTGGGCCACGTAGACAGCGCGACCCTCAAGCGCCTTCTGGACCTGCTTTCAGCCTGGAAACTGCCCGCCTCGATGGCCGCGGCCTTCGCCCTGGCCGGAAAACCCGACGAAGGGCAGGGACGCGTCCTCGCGGCGGAGGCCCTCGCCGCCGACAAGAAGCGCGCCGGCAGCGAGCTGCTCATCGCTTTCCCCGCCGGCGCAGACGCGGGCTTCGGTGCCTGTGTCGAGCACCGGATCGCGTTGGACGAACTTGCAACACATATGAAGAGTCTTCCGTGAATGCCCTCGGTACGGCCTTCCGCGTCGAGATCTACGGCGAATCGCACGGAAGCGCGGTGGGGGTCATCGTGGACGGCTGCCCTCCCGGGCTCCCCCTGTCGGCGGAGGACCTCGAACCCGACCTCGCGCGCCGGCGCGCTGGAGCCAGTGGCACCACGCCCCGGCACGAGGCGGACATCCCCGAAATCCTTTCTGGCCTCTACCGCGGCCACACTACCGGCAGCCCCCTCCACATCCTCTTCCGCAACTCCGACACGCGCTCGGCCGACTACTCAGCCTTCGCGAAGGTACCGCGACCCGGCCATGCGGATTTCACCTCGATGCTCCGCTACCGCGGCCACAGCGATCCCCGTGGCTCGGGACACTTCTCCGGGCGGATCACCGCTGGCCTGGTGGCTGCTGGCGCGATAGCGAAACGACTCCTCCCTGGCGTCAGCTTTTCCACGAGGCTCCTGTCTGCGGGAGGCCGCGAGGATGTTTCCCTGGCGGCAGAGGAGGCCGCGCTGGCGGGAGACTCGATTGGCGGGCTCGTGGAGCTCCGCGTGCGGGGCCTGCCGGCAGGCCTCGGCGATCCCTTCTTCTCCGGTGTCGAGGCCCTCGCCTCCCACGCCCTCTTCTCGGTGCCAGGCGTTCGCGGTGTTGAGTTCGGAGACGGCTTCGCAGCCGCTGCCATGCGCGGCAGCCTGCATAACGACCCGATCGTCACAATTACGGGAACAACTTCCAGGAACGGGGCGGGTGGCGTGAACGGCGGCATCACCAACGGGAACGAGCTCGTCTGCCGCGTGGCCATGAAACCCGCCTCCTCCATCGCCCTGCCCCAGACGACCATCGACCTCGAAAGCGGCAGGATGACGACGTTGGAGGCCAAGGGCCGCCACGATGCCTGCATCGCCCTCCGTGCCGCGGTGGTCCTCGAAGCTTCCCTCGCCATCGTCCTGGCCGACCTGGCCATCGCTTCCGCGTCATATGATTTCGCACAACCTTCCCGGGAGAGACCATGAACCTCGAAGACCTCCGCAATGACATCGACCGCATCGACGAACGCCTCCTTTCCCTGCTCGAAGAGCGCATGGAAAAGGCCCTCCTGTCCCGTACCTTCAAGCCGGACGGCATCCGCGACCCCGAGCGGGAGGAGTCTGTCCTCGAGCGCGCCCGGCGCCCGCTCCGGCCCCTGGTTTCCCCGGATTTCTCGGGAGGCCTGTGGTCCAGGATCATGGAAGAGAGCCGCTCGATCCAGGCCCAGCGCCTTGTCACCATCGGCTTCCAGGGCGCCCATGGCGCCTGGAGCGAGGTCGCGGCCAGGGCCTGGAGCCCTACCCTCGCCACCATGCCCTGCCCCGACTTCGCAGACGTCTTCCAGGCGGTCCGCGACGGCTGGTTCGACTACGGGATAGTACCGGTCGAGAACACCCTGGGCGGACTTGTCGGCCAGGTGAACTCCCTCCTGGTCTATGCAGACCTGCGCATCGTCGCGGCGATAGACCTCCCGGTTTCCCACTGCCTCCTCACCCTCCCCGGTACAGACCACCGCGATATCAGGCAGGTGTATTCGCACGAGCAGGCCCTTTCGCAGTGCAGGGGTTTCCTCTCCCGCAACCGCCTCGATCCCATGCCCTATTTCGACACTGCCGGCGCCGCGCGCATGATCGCGGAGGAGCGGCCACGAGCGGCGGCAGCCCTCGCCAGCCGCTTTGCCGGCGAACTCTACGGCCTCGAGACGATCAAGGAAGGGGTGCAGGACGCCGAGGTCAACCGCACGAGATTCTTCGTGCTGTCAAAGCGCGATGCGGTACCCTCGCCCGCCTTCGCCGAAGCCGTCGCCTCGCAGAAGGGCCTCACTGCGCCCATCATGAAATGCTCGGTCGTGTTCAATGCGACGGACAAGGCCGGCGGCCTCTTCGGCATCCTCGAGATCTTCGCCAAGGCAGGAATCAACCTCACCCGCATCGAGTCGGTGCCCGACAAACCCGGCGACTATGCGATCTTCATCGACTTCGAGGGCGAGGAGGATGACCCGAAGGTCGCGACCGCCATCAAGGCCTCCGAAAGCGTGGCCCGTGGCTTCAGGGTCCTCGGTTGCTACGGGGAGCGCAGGGTCTCGCAATGAGGATATTCATACTCGGTACGGGCCGGATGGGCGCCTGGCTCACCGAGGAACTCTGCGGTGAGCACGAACTCCTCGTGCACGATGCCGATCCGGCGAAAATGAAATACTTCATAAGGGTAAGCCGCGCCCTGGACATCTCCGAGGTTACGGACTTCCGGCCGGAGCTCTTCATCAACTGTGTCACCCTCGGAGACACCATTCCAGCCTTCGAGAAAGTGATGCCGCACATCCCTGCCGACTGCACGCTCGCTGACATCGCGTCCGTCAAGACTGGTTTGGCGGAATGGTACCAGGCTTCGGGCCACCCCTTTGTCTCGAGCCATCCCATGTTCGGTCCGACCTTCGCGAACATCCGCGACCTGTCAGGCGAGAGCGCGGTTCTGATCTCGCAGTCCGACCCCCGCGGAAAGGCCTTTTTCAAGGCCCTCTACGCGGGTCTCAGAATCCATGTCATCGAGGAAGGCTTCGAGGACCATGACAGGACGATGGCCTATTCGCTGGCCACTCCCTTCGCCTCGACGATGGTCTTCGCAGCCTGCATGGAACACCAGGAAGCCCCCGGCACGAATTTCAAGCGCCACCTCGCCATAGCCAAGGGACTCCTCTCGGAGGACGACAGGCTTCTCACCGAAATCATGTTCAACCCCCTCGTTCCCCGCCAGCTCGAACGCATCTCCTCGCAGCTCTCCTGGCTCGGACATATCATCAGGGACCGCGACTACGAGGAGATGAAGCGCTTCCTGGCGGGACTCAGGGAGAACGTGGCCTCGGCCCCCGAACAGGCCCTGCCGCCGAACTGAGATGCCAGGCCGGGCAGCTCGATCCGGGCTGCCCGGCCCCTGCCTGCCAGGCCGGGCTGGCCGTCCCTTCCTGCCAGCCCCGGACCGCTTGTCCGTTTCTGGCAATTATGAACATCACTGCCTGAGGGATTCCAGGTCGGCGAAGAAGCCAGGCCAGGATTTCGAGACGCATTCTGCCCCCGGGATGACGACCTTTCCGTCCGCGACAAGGGCTGCCACGGCGGCCGCCATGGCGATCCGGTGGTCGCCGGCAGCGTCGATGGTCGCGCCATGGAGGGCTCCGCCCCTGATCCGCATCAGGTCGCCTTCCACCGAAACCTCGGCACCGAGGGCCTTGAATGCTTCCGCGATGGTGGCGGCCCTGTCGCTCTCCTTGGCGTGGAGCCTGCGGGCACCTCGTATCAGGGACTCGCCTCCTATCGTGGCAGCGAGCGCCGCCAGGGGCGGAAATAGATCGGGGCAATTGGTCGCATCGAAATCAAAGGGCGCGAGGGTCGAAGGCCGGACCATGACATCCTGTCCATCTGCGGAGACGAGGGCGCCACAGCGGCAGAGGGCCTCCAGCACCGCGCGGTCCGGCTGGCGCGAATCGGGCTGCAGGCCCGACACAAGGAGACCCCCGGCTGCACCGGCGATCACTCCTGCCACGAGGAGGAAGGCAGCGCCGCTCCAGTCGCCTTCCACGTCGAAATCGGTGGCCTGGTAGGACTGCCCCGAGCGGACCCCGAAGCGGCGGCCGCCCCTTGGAAGGGACTTTTCGGCAACGCGGACTCCGAAGGCTTCCATGGTTGCAATGGTCAGGTCGACATAGCCCCCGCTGGCGAGCGTGGGGACGTCAAGCACTGTGTCGTTCAGAGCACGGGGCAGGGCGAGGAGAAGCCCGGTAAGGAACTGCGAACTCTCGCTGCCATCGACCAACGCTGCGCCACCGAGGAGGGGGCCATGGACCCGTACGGGAGGAAGCCCTGCCCTGGTCTCGATGAATGCTCCCAGTTCACGCAGCGGCGCCTCGAGCATGGCGACAGGCCTGTGCTCGAGGCTGCCCGAGCCCACAAGGATGCTCTCCCCGGGAAATATCGTCGCAATTGGTGAAAACATCCTGAGGGCGAGCCCGGACTCGCCGCAGTAGAGCTCGCGTCGCGTCCCTTCCAGCGAATCCTGGGGAAGCCCGGGACCGGCTCCGAGGATTGCCAGGGCATCCCCCTGGTCCTCGACCAAGGCTCCCAGGGCACGCGCGACCGTGAGGGCCGCAAGGCAGTCAGCGCTCCTCCCGGGATTCCTGAGGATGGAGGGTCCATCTTCCCTGGAGCACAGGAGGGCCGAGGCGATGGCCCGCTGCGTCGAGCTCTTGGAGGCGGGTGCCCGGATTACACCGGCGACCTTTCCTTGTATGACGGTTTGCTCCATGATATCCCTAACAGCAGTCGCCGCTGCCCGAATCGCAGTCGCAGCTCGGTGCGGTTCCCCGGAGCTTTCCCTGGATGATGGCGGCAGCGCAGCCAACCCCCGCTTTCACGGTAATGGCACGCACGGGGCAATTCCTGGCACAGGCACCGCATTCCATGCAGGCACCCCGGTCGGCAACCCAGGCCTTGCCCCCGTCCAGGGCGATGACGGCGTGGGGGCAGACATCGAGGCAATCTCCGCATCCGACGCAGGCAGCTTCGTCTATGACGAGGCTTGTTCCATTCAATACATAGCTTGTATTCAGCATTGCCACTTCCTTTAGAATCCGATGATCCGGGACAGGACCGA
The DNA here is from genome assembly GCA_903821875.1 of uncultured Spirochaetota bacterium. Taxonomy (GTDB): domain Bacteria; phylum Spirochaetota; class Spirochaetia; order Treponematales; family Rectinemataceae; genus CAIJMU01. The sequence continues at coordinate 20,453 of CAIJMU010000058.1, read as the reverse complement.
TATTCCGAGCCCCAGGGCCAGGGTAGCGATACAGGGCCAGAGACTCCTCTCGACCTCGAGGAGGGCCCCTGTCGGCGAGGTGTAGGTCGTAGAGCCGGTGAAATTGAGTCCGATCCACGCGGTCCCCGCGGTCGAGACGAGGGTCAACCCGGTTCCCAGTCCCCAGGGAAGGCCGAGGGCCAGGCTTGCGATGCAGCCCCAGACCGCCCCGAGCACGGCGCCCTTCGGCGCGAAGGCGCGGAAGGGCAGGACGAAGAGGAGGGCTGGAAAGCCCAGTGTCGCCAGGAGGAGGGCACCCTCGAGGAGGACCGTTGCGGCCAGGGCCTGATCCATCCAGCCGGCGCCCCAGGGCGCAGCGAGGAGAAGGCCGAGGGCGAGTGCCGCGAGTGCGACCGGCCAGGAATGGACGAGCTCTATCGGTGCGAGCGTGAGCCTGTCCCGGAGTCCGAAGCGGACAACCGACATCCCGGCTGTCTTGCGTTTCCCTGCGGACAGATAGGCGCGGATGTCCGCCGCAAGAACAGGCCCCCAGAGGACCCGGAAGCCCGTACGGAGCCGGACCTCCCTGGCCGCGACTCCGGGTGCACCCAATTTGGGCAAAATTAGCTCCCGATGCTCCACGACCTCTCCCAGCCTGGTCCCGGAGACCTTCGCGACGAGCTCCGATGTGCCAAACGTGCCCTTCCCCGCCGCGCACCAGACGTTGACACCCCTGGTATCCAGGACGAGGATCCAGGCATCGATGCCGGCAAGCTCCTTCCGGAGTGAGTCAAAGGTAAGCTTGTAATTGGAGGTGACGAGGACCGGGCTCGCCGGGTTCGGGGCACCTACGGCATAGAGGCCTGCCGTCACCCGGTGGCGGTTCCGCCTGACACCGAGACGCACGCCGAGGTTCCCGAACCTGTCCCGCAGCGTGAGCCTCGTCGAGACGAGGGCTACACTGCGCGTGCCCGAGGCCAGATAGCCGCTAACCCAGGGTCCGGCCCTGTTCCCGAGGGACGCGAAGCCGGGCAGGTCGGGATCGGGGGTCGCGCGCGGCAGGACTGAAGGCGAGAGCCCGGCAGTACCGGTCCTGGAAGATCCCGCTAGGGGCGTGAAACGTGATGCCATCAATTAATACCTTTCATGCAGGGCTGGAGGCCTGGCGAAGCCCCCCCCCCGGCCCCGGGAGCTCCTCCGACAGCCGGGTTACACCCAGCTTGCGCAAATACTGGCAGCGGAGGCTATAATCACGCCACCATGCTAGACTACCGCTTCATCAAAGACAACCTCCCCGCCGTCCGGAAAAACATCGCGGACCGCTACATGAAGGCAGATGCCGACCTCGTCGTCTCCCTCTACGAAAAACGCAATGTCGCCCTCCGTGAGCTCGAGGACGAGCGCAAGAAGCGCAACGACAACGCTGCGGCCATGAAGGGCAAGCTCGATGCCGAGGCCCGCCAGAAGCTCATCGACGAGGGAAAGGCCCTGAAGGACCGCATCCTCGCCCTCGAGGCCGAGTCCGCAGCAGTCGAGAAGCAGCTCGACGAGGAGGGCCGGAAGATACCGAACATGGCCCATCCCGACGCCCCTGTCGGCAAGGAAGACAAGGACAACACCGAGGTCAAACGGGTGGGAGAGCCCACGAAGTTCGATTTCCCGCACAAGGACCACGTCCAGCTCGGGCAGGATCTCGACATCATCGACTTCGACGCCGCCACCCGCGTCTCCGGCACAAAATTTTACTACCTGAAAAACGAGGCAGTCATCCTCGAGCTGGCCCTTGTCCGCTATGCCCTCGACATCCTCCTGAAGAGGGGCTTCACCCTTTTCACGACCCCCGACGTAGCGAAGACCGAGATCCTCGAGGGCATCGGCTTCAATCCCCGAGGACCGGAATCCAATGTCTACACCGTCGAGGGCGAGGGTACCTGCCTCATCGGCACCGCAGAGATCACCCTCGGCGGCTATTACTCGGGCTCGGTACTCGAGCGCGACAGGCTCCCACTCAGGCTCGCGGGAGTCTCCCACTGCTTCCGGCGCGAGGCCGGCGCGGCGGGCCAGTTTTCCAAGGGCCTCTACCGGGTCCACCAGTTCACCAAGGTTGAGATGTTCGCCTATACGCTGCCCGAAGACTCCGACCGCATCCACGAGGAGCTCAGGCAGATCGAGGAGGAAATCTTCCTCGGACTCGGCATCCCCTTCCGCGTCGTCGATACCTGCACCGGAGACCTCGGAGCACCGGCCTACCGGAAGTGGGACCTCGAGGCCTGGATGCCGGGCCGCAACGGCGGCGATTGGGGCGAGGTCACAAGTACCTCCAATTGCACCGATTTCCAGGCCAGGCGCCTGAACGTCCGATACAAGGACACAGATGGCAAGAACAGGTTTGTCCACATGCTCAACGGAACAGCGATGGCCTGCAGCCGGGGCATCATCTCGGTGCTCGAGAATTTCCAGCGGGCCGATGGCTCCGTCGCCATCCCTCCGGCGCTGGTTCCCTACTGTGGTTTCTCCGAGATCAGGAGGACGAAGCGGGGATGAGGGGAATGAGACGGGCCATGGCGGCACCGACCTCGGTGACATCTCGGGCTCTTCGCTCAACCTCGAATGCGCCGATGTCACCGAGCTCTTCCTCATGCCGGTGGAGTACGGATTTTCCGGCCCTCTTTCCTCGGTCTTCGAAGCCGCACTGGGAGCATATGTCTGCCGGAACGCGGTCACCAACATCGGTTTCTTCAAGCTCAGCGACAGCGTAGCAGGCAGCCTGGGCATCGCCCCGACCAATTCCTACGAACAGGCGAGCGAATCCATCTTCCTCGGACCTGCCCTTACGCTCGAAACCTCCCTCGAATTCGGTCCCCTTTGCCTCGACCCAAGACTTGTACTCGTTCCCGCCTTCGCCTCATTCAACTCACTCAGCCTTGCGATGGATCCCCTCTACGCTTCGCAAGGGAAGATCAGCATTCCCTTCACTGATTTCGGCCTTCCCTATGTGGCGGTTTCCGCTTCGGGCACCTTCTTCGGAGCTGTCGGCCTCGACCTCGACTACGAGTTCAGCCGGCAGAACACGCGGATCATCAGTCCCCCCGATTCGACCCACAGCGACTGGTAGGGCTAGCCAGACAACCTCACGGTCAAGAGGCCGAGCGCGCTTCCCTTTCGTACATGTGTCCTTCCCCTTTCCTAGAGATCGAGCGATTTTTCCGCTATGCGGGCAAGCACCCGTGCCTTGAACTCGTCGAGAGCGAGCGTGACCTGGTCTCGTCCGTCGCGGAAACGCACTGCAACCGCAGCCTCGTCCGCCTCCTTCTGGCCGACAACGAGCATGTATGGGATCTTCTGGCCCTGGGCCGTGCGGATCTTCGCGTTCATGCGTGCGTCGGAGAGGTCGGCACTGACACGGATGCCAGCCTTCCTGAGTTCGGCGACGACCTTCTTCGCGTAGTCGTCGAAGGCCGAGGCCACGGGAATGACCATCACCTGGTCGGGCATGAGCCAGACCGGGAAGGCTCCCGCCGTGTGTTCGATGAAGACGCCGAAAAAGCGTTCAATTGATCCCAGCAAGGCCCGGTGCACCATGTAGGGTCTCTTGTGCAGTCCGTCCTTGTCTACGTATTCCATGCCGAAGCGCTCGGGCAGGTTGAAGTCGAACTGGATGGTGGTCATCTGCCACTCACGTCCGATCGCATCCTTGATCTTGAGATCGATCTTGGGGCCGTAGAAGGCACCACCGCCCTCGTCCATCTCGTAGGGGATGCCCTCCTTGTCGACAGCCTTGCGCAGGCTTTCGAGGGCCGTGTCCCAGCGCTCCTTCTCGCCGACCGACTCGGCCGGCTTGGTGGCGAGGTAGGCCTTGATGTCCTTGAAGCCGAGGGTCTTCCAGATGTGGAGGGAAAACCTCAGGACCTCGAGGATCTCGTCCTCGACCTGCTCGGGGGTGCAGATGATGTGGGCATCGTCCTGAGTGAAGCCACGCACGCGCATGAGGCCGTGGAGGACTCCCGATTTCTCGTATCTGTAGACAGTCCCCAGCTCGGCCCAGCGGAGGGGCAGGTCACGGTAGGAGTGGGTCTCGTTCTGGTAGATCATGATGTGGAAGGGACAGTTCATCGGCTTGGCGTAATAGTTGTCCTCGTCGATCTTCATCGGCGAGTACATGTTGCCCTTGTAGAAGCCGAGGTGGCCCGAGGTTTCCCAGAGCCAGCTCTTGCCGATGTGGGGAGTATAGAGGATTTCGTAACCGTTGGCGTAGTGCTCCTGCCTCCACCAGTTCTCGAGTTCGACACGGAAGCGTCCACCCTTGGGATGCCAGTAGATGAGTCCGGGTCCCGCCTCCTCGTGGGTCGAGAAGAGCTTGAGCTCGTTGCCAAGCTTGCGGTTGTCCCGCTTCTCGGCTTCCTCGAGCATCTTGAGGTGTCCCTCGAGCTCGGCCTTCGTGGAAAAGCAGTATGCGTATATTCTCGTCAGCATTGGTCGCTTCTCGTCACCGCGCCAGTAGGCACCCGCGATGGAGCGGAGCTTGAAGGCGTCGGTCCTGATCTCGCGGCTGTTGGCTACGTGGGGGCCGCGGCAGAGGTCGGTGAAGCCGTCCTGCTCGTAGAGGGAGATCGTGCCGTCCTCGAGACCCTCGATGAGCTCGAGCTTGAAGGGCTCGGAGGCGAAGGAGAGCCTCGCCTCGGCCTTGCTTACCTCGCGGCGCCTGAATTCCGCCCCCCCCTGGATGATGCGGCGCATCTCCTTCTCGATGGCCGGGAGGTCCTCCGGCTGTATGGGCTTGTCGAACTGGAAGTCGTAATAGAATCCATCATCGATGGCAGGCCCGATGCCCACCCGGGTTCCGGGATACAGCTTCGTGACTGCCTCGGCCATCACGTGGGCTGCCGAGTGGCGGATGGTCTCGACCGGGGTGGGTGCTCCGGAATGGGAAGAGGACGCCATGGAGTCTCCTTTGCGGGCGCGCTGGCCGCGCCCGCGCGAGGGGCCGCGTTGCACGCTTCCCTCTCGATCAGCAGCAAAAACGGAAAAGCCCTCCCCCGTGACGGAATCCCTGATTCCATCGCGATGACGCGTCCGCGCGCGGGTTGCTCCCGTCATGCGCAAGGACGAATCGAAGGGAGGGCCTTTCATGGGCCTTCGGCCTCGACGAGGCCGCCTGTCAATCCGCGGTACCACCCTGCTTCGGCCAACCCTGAAGGATGGCCGCGCTCTTCGCCCTTTTCGCGGGCCAACGGTCCCGATTACTGGACCGCGATCCTGGGGATCGAGGCGCTTTCACCGGAACGGTTCGGGAGGGGTATTCGCTGCGGCTTCCGACGCCGGGGTTCTCAATCGCGCCCCCGGCTCCCTGTGACGGGGCCCGCAGTTACTCGTCTCCTTCATAACCGTAATCCGGAAAATACCCGCTCGAAGCCCGAATTGTCAAGGACGGATAGGCTGGCCTTCCAGTGCCTCCCGCGCCTCCGCGAAGGCCACAGCCTCGTTGAAAACGGCACCCGGGCCTTCCTCCCGCCCGAAGACAGCTGGCTCGAGGGCTGCGCGGGCTGCATCCCGCGTCGATTCGATCGCAGCCTTCGCAAGCGGCTCGAGGGCGAGCCCTATGGAAGCGGCGAGGGCTGTGGCTGCTGAGGCGAGCCGCAGCGAAGCTTCGTGACGGCCTCGCCGGGAAGCGTATTTCCCGATGCAGGCCAGGAGCCATGCTGCTGCCTGCGGTCCCTTGATTTCCGACAGTATCCCGAGGCTTTCGGAAAACGCTGACCTCGCCTCATCCTGATTTCCACGCTCTCCCTCGACGGCACCGAGGTTGGCCAGGCACATGGCCAGGGAGCTATGGTCGCCCAACTCGCGGAGCAGGGTCATGGATTCACGGAACAGGGTCCCGGCCTCGGAAAAAAGCCCCAGGTGATGCCGGACCGTACCGAGGTTCGAGAGGCAGAAGGCGATGCCGGACTTGTCACCCATCTTCCGCCTGAGCGCGAGGCTCTCCTCGAGGAAGAGGCGCGCTTCATCATAATTGCCCTGGTCCATGACAAGGATGCCCAGGTTGTTGAGGGAATCGGGATCGAGGGCAGTACTCCCTGCCCCCCTCTGCGGAGCGGCGCGGCCTGGGCGCTGTCGCGGCCCTGAGTCGACAAGGCTGAACGATTCAGCGGAGGTCGGATCCATCCGCTCTCCGACCCGATGGAAGGCCTCGCCCACAAGTTCCCCGGTAGAGGAGTCGATGATCACCTGGCCGCTCTCTGCGAGCTGTTCGCCCATCACCATGCGGGAAATGGTCAGACCGCCGATGGTGTCATGGAGCTGCCTGGCGGGATCGCCCGCTACGATACGGCTGGCCTCGCCGCTGGCTACGGAGACCTTGATCCTGAGGGCCTCGCCCGCATCCTTTGTCACTATATTGGTGGCCATGGCTTGCTGAAGTGCAAAGGCGCAGCGAAGGGCCTGCCCTGCCGCGCTCCGCCTGCCTGAAGTCCCCGCAGCAATTCCTGCGTCGAACCAGCAGGTGATCGAGTCCCCCGCAAAGCAGATGACGCTGCCGGATTCGGCTTCGACCTCGGCGATGAGGGCTGCATAGGTGGCATCGAGGATCAGGGAAAGCTCTTCGGCGCCACGGCGCGGCCCGAGCCGGGCACGAAGACCCTCGGTGAAGGCAGTAAAGCCCGAGATATCGGCAAAAAGGGCGCTGCCCTGCGATCGCGGGGCCAGGCTCTCCCCGCAGGACATGGCATGGACGCGATCCTCTGCCAGATAGGAAACCAGGGTCCTCTGATCGTCCATGCGCCTTCCTCTTTTCTCGTGCAGCTTTACCATAGTGCGCTCCGCAGGTCGACGAAATGGGATTCCGGTGCTTTCATGCCGGAGATTGACTCCCGCATCGCGGAAAGCCGATAGTCAGTCCCAGCATGACCGAGCCCGTTTTCAGCGATCCTGAGTTCCTCATCCGCCTCGCCCAGAGCCGAATGCCCTTTGGCAAATACGCTGGCCGTCTCCTCATCGACCTGCCCGAAGCCTATGTCGTCTGGTTTGCGAGGAAGGGCTGGCCCCAGGGGGAGATCGGTGAACTCCTGCAATCCTTGTACGTCATAAAGGAAAACGGGCTTGAAGGCCTCCTCCGGCCGCTTTCGGGAAATGGCGGGGACGCTGACTCCTTACGAAATTGATCGTAGTTCCCCTATAAACGCCCGAAAATGGAAGGGTGAAAACGAGACAGCACAGGATCCCAGGCGGGACCCACCTTGCCCTTGCCGCCTTCCTCCTCCTCCCCCTGGCCGCGGGTGCCCTCGATCTCCGCCTCGCGCCTGGCGATCTCCGTGTGGAGAGGAATCCCGCAGGGGGCTTTGACCTCTACGTGCGGGCCAAGCCCGACATCAATTCGGTCCTCCTCGTCGAGACGACAAAGGACCCGAATGGCAAGGCTGACAACTTCGCCTACCGCGCGGAAAAATGGAATCCCGTGAACGGGGACGAACTCAGGCTCCTCAACGGGAAGCTCCTCCCGCCGCAGAACAAGCTCTACTCCCTCATTTCCTCGAAGGCCTTGAAGGATGATGCCTTTGGCCTGGCCTTCCACATCTATCTGCCCGCGGTGATCGTCTATGGATACACCTGGAGCCGTTCGGGGTCGGTGGCCGTGGGAAATGGTACCTTCGTGAACATCAGGGCCTTCCAGAAACCCTATGCCGATTATGGCGCTGCCTTCCTGGACAATCCCTACAATATCGTAGTGAAGGAGCTTCGGACTCCGCTTCCGAGGCCAGAGCTCCCGCCCGGTGAAACTCCTGCGGGAAAGGCACCCTCACTCCTTCCCTCTCCCCTTGAGGTCGTGGAAGTTCCTCCCCCACCGCCCCCGCAGCCCGTGCCTCCGCCGGCACCGCCCCCTCCAGAGGGCCCACCCTCGGCTCAGATCGGAGCAGCCATCGACGCGATAACGGGAGAGAGGCTCGACCTGGTCGTATGTATAGACACGACAGACAGCATGACGCCCTATCTCGAAGACCTGAAGAAGAACCTGATCAAGCTCCTCAAGGACCGGATTGCGAAGTTCAAGGACTTCCGCATCGGTCTAGTCCTCTTCAAGGACTACTGGCCCGACGACTACATCACCCAGAAGGTGCCCTTCACGAGCGACCTGAAACAGGTAAACGGATACATCATGGGTCTCAAGGCCAAGGGTGGGGCGGATGTGCCCGAGGCCATCCGCGAGGCCTTCTACGTAGCGGCCACCGATTTCGAATGGCAGGCCGACCGCCGCCTGGCAGTCCTCCTGACCGACGCGCCGATCCATACTCGGCCCAAGGGAGGCATCACCTGGTACGACGCGGCCAAGGCCCTGTCGGACAAGGGCATCGAAGTCGAAGTCCTGGTGATACCCGAGGCGGAGGTGGTCAAATGAGACGCATCATATTACCAATTGCGATCATGGTCGCGACCTTGGCGGCGACCTCGCTCACAGGCCAGGCTTCGACACGGGAGTACCAGAATGTCCTCGATAAAATGACCTCAGCAGGCCCCGCACGCATATTTTTAGCCGTCGAGGTCGTTACGCTGCCACAGTGGGCAGGAGAAGGTTCCGACCCCCTCCTTGTCTCCGAGACAGCCAGGCTCGAAGCCCTCCTGGAGGGCAAGGCAGGCGTCACCCTCGAGGGGAGCTTCGACGCTTCCAGCCTCGCTGCGGCCGAACTCGCTTCGAAGCGTGCGCGGCCGCCGAGCACGACAGCCCCCTCCTCTGCCGAGGAGGCTGCCCAGAAGAAGCTCAGCTCCGAGCACGACGCACAGATCGCGGCCATGGCGCCCAATGCCACGAGGATCCTCATAGTACGCATCATCAACCTGCGCTCGGGCAAACGCGACCTCTACGAAACCACGGCCCGCCTCCTTGAGGCCGGCAGCCAGAAGGAAGTCACGCGGGACAGCGGGTGGACCTCGAGCCGCGACGGCAAGAGCCTCGCGCGCTTCGTCAACGGCTGGCGCCTGAAGTAGGGCTCGGCCTTCAGTTCCCCCGCGTGGTTACGCGATAGCGTAGGATGCGCCCTACTATGGCAAAGCAGAGCCCGAGGAGGGGAGAGATGAGGCCGACTGAAAAATACTTCCCGAAATCCTGGATGCTCCAGTCAGGCTTGGCGCTCGCAAAGATTATGGTGAGACCCGCGATAAAGCCCACTATCCCCGCGAGGTAGCAGAGCTTTTCCCAGAACTCCCAGAGCCGCTCGGAGGCCTGACGTCTCGCTGGATCGGTCTGGGCAGCGAAGGCGTCAGCCCAGGCCCTTCCCCAGGTCTTGAAATCCCAGACCGCAAGCACCGCGAAAAAGGGCATGCCGAAGGTGATGATGAGGGGCGAGGGCAGGATAAAGTTGAGTGGATTGCCCCCTTCGAAGACAAAGGCGAAAAGCAGGACACCGAGTGTCGCCAGGGTTCCTAAAAGAAAACGCTTCATGGTCTACCTCCCGCGGCGCTTTCGGCGTCGCTCTTCCGGACTTCTGCGACGCTGCTGGCGCCGCTTTCCCGAACATCGTCCAAGCTGGTTTTTTTCGCCATCGGCCGCAGGGAGGATTCGGTCGTTATTCCGACCCTCCGCCCTCCGGCCGAGTGGAGCAATAGCACGAGAGCGATGCGGTTCGGGCATCCAGTCTTCTCGTAGATGTGCGAGGCATGGGTCTTGACGGTTTTTTCCGAAATGAAAAGGATCTCGCCTATCAGGCGGTAGCTCTTCCCTTCGAGTAGACCCTTGGCCACCTCAGCTTCCCGGGGTGACAGACCATGGCGCTCGGCGAGCTCCCCAAGTCCCGCTTCGATCTCAAGGTTTTCCGGCCTCTCGAAGGAGCGCCCAACGACACGCCCGAGGACGAGGGCGATTTCTGCGTAAAGCACTCCGAAGAGGAGGAAGGCGAGGATCTGGAAAAAAAGAGCCTCGGGACCCCCGACCTTGGCACCACCTCCTGTGAGGATGATGAGGGCCATGAGGGCCCCAGCTGTGGCGCCGGGACCGATAAAGCCACAGAGGGCTTCGAGGATCTCGAAAGACTCCCTGCCACCAAGTCCGGGACGTCCAGGGGAAAAGGCATGGACAAAGGCCCGGAACACCGAGGAGGGCCGCCAGACAGACATGCAGGCAAGAAGGGGAACGAGGAGGGATACCGCGAGGGGAATAGCGAAATCGAGGGCCGAAAGCGCTCCAAGGAGGGAAAAGAGGGCCGAAGCCGCAAGCAGGATGAGGGCCTCGATGAAAAACAATGTTCGCGCCACCACGTCTCCTCATCGGTCCAGGGCCGATCGCTTCTGCCACCCTCCTATCTATAGTGACGGACCTCAGCAGATATCACAATTACCCTGCCGCAGCTATCGATCAGGAATTATCTATTGACGGAAGGAGATTCGGTCGCTAGCCTGTCCCCATGACAGACACATCATCTTCTACAGCTTCTCCCACTGGCCGCCACTCAAAGCTAGGACTCCCGCATGGAGCAGAGCTCCTCCACGATCCCCTTTTAAACAAGGGTACCGCCTTTACCCAGGAGGAACGCTGGGCCCTGGGCCTGGCCGGCCTCCTCCCACCCCACGTGCACAGCATGGACGAGCAGGTTGCCCGCGTCATGGACAACTACCACGCCAAGACCACTGACCTCGAGCGCTACATCCACCTGGTCAGCCTCCAGGACCGCAACGAGACCCTCTTCTATCGCGTCGTGATGGATCACCTCGAGGAGATGATGCCGATCATCTATACTCCCACCGTCGGCCAGGCCTGCCAGAACTGGGGCCATCTTTTCCGCCGACCGCGCGGCCTGTACATCTCCATCAAGGACAGGGGCCACATCGCCGAGATCCTTCACAACTGGCCCCACAAAGGGGTCGGAGTCATCGTAGTGACCGATGGCGAGCGCATCCTGGGGCTTGGCGACCAGGGAGCCGGCGGCATGGGCATACCCGTGGGCAAGCTCTCCCTCTATACCGCCTGCGCGGGCATCGATCCTGCACTTTCCCTGCCTGTCATGCTCGACGTGGGCACCGAGAACGAGCAGTACCTCCGCGATCCACTCTACATGGGCCTCCGCCAGAGCCGCGTCAGAGGTAAGGACTATGACGATTTCGTCGGAGAGTTCATCGCTGCGGTGGAGGCGACCTGGCCCGGAACCCTCATCCAGTTCGAGGACTTCGGCAACCTCAACGCCTTCCGCCTCCTCGAGGAGTACCGGAACAAGGTCTGCACTTTCAATGACGACATCCAGGGCACGGCGGCTGTCGTGCTCTCGGGCCTCTTCTCTGCACAGCGCCTGACCGGCACGGCCTTCGCCGACCAGCGCATCCTCTTCCTCGGGGCGGGCGAGGCGGGCATAGGCATCGGCGACCTCATCGTGTCTGCCCTGGTCAGCGAAGGGCTCGGAGTTGCGGAGGCACGGAAGCGCTGCTGTTTTGTCGATTCCAAGGGCCTGGTGGTGAAGGGCCGCACTGACCTGGCTGTCCACAAGCTCAGCTACGCCCATGACCTTGCGGCCTGTCCCGACTTCATCAGCGCTGTCCGCGAACTGAAGCCCACGGCCATCATCGGGGTCTCGACCATGCCAAAGGCCTTCACCAGGGAAGTAGTGGAGGCGATGGCGTCGTACAACGCGCGCCCGATCGTCTTCGCCCTCTCCAACCCGACGTCCAAGGCGGAATGTACCGCCGAGGAAGCCTATACCTGGAGCAGGGGGAGGGCAATCTACGCGAGCGGCAGCCCCTTCCCACCCTGCCTGTACGAGGGAAAGACCTACGTACCCGGACAAGGAAACAATTCATATATCTTCCCGGGAGTGGGCCTGGGCGTAGTCGCCTGCCGGGCACGGCACGTCACCGACCGCATGTTCTCCGAAGCGGCCAAGACCCTCGCGTCCATGGTGCTGCCGGGCGACCTCGAAGTCGGCCGCGTCTACCCCTCCCTCACGCGCATCAAGGAAGTGTCAGCCGCCATCGCGGTGGCTGTCGCGGAGGTAGCCTTCAAGGACGGGCTAGCCGGCATCGAGCGACCTAGTGACCTGGCCGCCCTCGTGAAGTCCGCCATGTGGGAACCCAGGTACACTGAGTATCTGGAGTAGACCCTCCTCAGCCGCATCGCGGGCCTGCCACACAAGCCCGCGAGGCGAGTTCGCACCAAAGGCTCATGCTCGCCAGGCGCCCTATTCCAAGGCGCGGTACAGGGCCTGGATATCCTTCCTGGGCCTTGGCTGAGAAATTTCCTTGGGGTAGCCCAGGGGAGTGAGGGCCAGGGGTTCCCAGCCCTCCTCGAGGCCGAAGGAAAGGCGCAGGGCAGCAGCGTCGAAATTGGCGATCCAGCAGCTGCCCAGTCCGAGGGCGTTCGCCGCGAGCACGATGTGTTCCATCACGATCGCCGCGTCTACATCGGAGTAGTTAGCGCCATCCTTTCGGACCCAACCTTCGGCTGGAACATGGCAGACCAGGAGGGCGAGCGGAGCCGCGACAAGCCATTCCCTGTCGTAGGCCTTCCTGAGTTCCGATTCGTGACCCGCAGTCGGGATGCCCAGGATCCTGAAGGGCTGCCTGTTGGCCGCCGTCGGTGCCAGGCGCGCCGCCTCGAGGATCCGTGCAAGCTTTTCCGGCTCGACGGGATCCGGCATGTAGGAGCGGCAACTCCGCCGCGATTCAATGCATTCGAAGAATTCCAATTGCTCCTCCTATTCTATCGCGGGCTACAGTGCCGGCAAGCTTCACTGGTCAGGGAAGGGGATTCTGCGGCTTCCGCGGTTTTTTTTCGCCATCGTCATCGAGCATGCGGTATTTCGGACCCTCGACATCCTCGTACTGGCCGCTCCTCACTGCCCACATGAAAAGGAGCCAGCTGGCAACCCCGACGCAGAGCATCAGGAATATCAGGAGGAACATCGCACCCAATCAGGACCTCCTCGCACGGAGGGAGTTGCCCACTACGGTGAGGGAACTCAGGGCCATGGCCGCCGCAGCGACGATGGGGTGGAGTAGTCCGGCCAGCGCAAGGGGGATGGCCACGACGTTGTAGAAGAATGCCCAGAAGATGTTCTGCCGAATGACAGAAAAGGTCTTCTTCATGATGGCGACGGATCTGGCCACCAGAAGCAGATCGGGGCGGACGGTGACAATGTCGGCGCTCTCGAGGGCGACGTCGGTTGCGCGTCCGAGAGCCATGCCGATAGATGCCTCCACAAGGGCGGGGGCGTCGTTGATGCCGTCTCCGACCATGAGGACGCTCCGGCCCGCCGCCTCGAGCCTCCCGATTTCAGCAGCCTTGCCCACAGGCGAGGTCTGGGCATGGACTTCGGTTATGCCGACCTTCCCCGCGATCGCAGCCGCCGTTCCCCTGTTGTCGCCCGTGATCATGGAAACTCCCATGCCCATTCGCCCGATAGCGCATACCGCTTCCGCAGCCTCGGGCCTCGGGCTGTCTGATACGCCAAAGACGCCGTGGATCCGGCCTTCGATTGCCAGGAAAAAGACCGAAGCTCCAGAAGATTCAAGGGCTTCGATCTCAGGAGCAGTGACCAGGTCCTGAAGGCCCACGCTCTCCCTGACAGCAGCTCCGCCCTGGACGAAATCAGAGCTGCCGATGCGATGCATCCTCCCCTCGATCCTTCCCTCTGCGCCTCTGCCCGGGACGGCGGCAAAGTCCGTAACAGCGCGGGTTTCCAGGCCCCTGCCCGCCTCGAGGACAGCCTTCGCCAGCGAATGCTCCGACAGACGCTCGAGGGAGGCCGCGAGGCCAAGAACTTCGGCTTCGGGAAGGCCCGTCGCGCGGAAAAAGCTGAGTACCGGCCGGCCCTCGGTCAGGGTGCCGGTCTTGTCGAAGACCACGAAGTCGATGTGGCTTCCCTTTTCGACGACATCACCGCCCTTGATGAGGATTCCCAGGGAGGCTGCGTGCGAGGTGCCGATGAGTATGGCCAGTGGCGTCGCGAGCCCGAGTGCACAGGGGCAGGCGATCACGAGGACGGAGACTGCATCCATGAGGGCCTTCGAGGCTGTCGCTCCCGCCAGGAGCCATCCGACAAAGGTAGCAATTGCGATGATCAGCACTGTCGGAACAAAGAGGGCGACAGCCCGGTCGGCGATGGCCTGGATGGGTGCGCGCCGCCCCTGCGCGTCCTCGACGGCCCTGATGATGCCCGCGAGCACGGTGTCCTTTCCGGTCACGGTGACCTCGAAGACGAGGTGGCCGTGGAGGTTCATGGTGCCCCCGAAGACCTCCGAACCCGGAGTCTTCGCGCGGGACCGGGACTCGCCCGTGAGCATCGACTCGTCGGCTTCCGATGTGCCGAAGCGGACGATGCCGTCGAGGGGGATGCGCTCGCCCGGGAGCACCTCGATGCTGTCGCCGACCGCTACGAGCTCAACGGGGATCATGGTCCGGGCGGCGACGGCCGGTTCTGCGGAAGTCTCCGTGAGGCCGGGGCCGGACACTGCTTCGATCCGCCTGGCCTCGCGGGGGGCAAGCTGTACTAATTGGTTGATCGACTCCGAGGCCTTGTTCTTGGCCATGCGCTCGAGGTAGCGGCCCAGCAGGATGAGGGTAATTATCATGGCGACAGTATCGAAATAGACTTCTCCGCCCCTGGCCATCTCCATGATGCTGTAGCCGTAGGCGGAGGAGGCTCCAACGACGATGAGGAGGTCCATGGTGAAGGCCCGGTTCATGAGGCCCCGGATCGAACCCTTGATCAGGGGCCAACCGGAATAGAAGAGCACGGGAGTCGCCAGGGCGAGGGAAATGACATGGAAGACCCGCTTGATGCCCGCTTCCATGCCCTGGAAGAAGCCGGCGTAGAGGGCCACCGAAAAAAGCATCAATTGCATCGAGAAGAAAGCGGCAGTGCCGAAACGCTGGAGGAGGTCCCTGGCCTGCCTCCGCTGCTCGTCCTCAAAGGCGCGCGGGATGTAGGGCTTGGGCACATAACCGATGGACGCGATGCGCGCAAGGATGACATCCAGATCCAGGCGCGAGGGATCCCAGCGTATGCGGGCGCGGTGGGTTGCGTAGTTGAGCCGGGCGAAGGTCACGCCTTCGGTGCGTTCCAGGATTTTTTCGTTGAGCCAGACGCAGGAAGCGCAGCGTATTCCATCGACCATGATGTCGGTCTCGCACTCCGGACCGACTTCGCGCACAGCGTCCCGGAATGCAGCGGCGTCAATCGCCCGCGTATCCACCGGGCCGGCCGACCAGCCCCGCCGCCTCTCGTAGAAGCCATCGAGGCCCTCACCGTGTATGAGGCCATAGACGCCAAGGCAGGCATGGCAGCAGAAGATCTTCCGCTCGCCGTCGAAATCCCCCCAGATCTCCCCGCCCTCCTTCACCGGCAAGGCGCAGTGGTCACAATGGGGCATGGAATCCGAGTCCGCGTGCAAGATAGTAGACACCTGTCAGCATTACTACGATCCCGCTCGCCCGCGTGATCATGAGCCTCCGCGTGGCGCCGAGCCTGGAAGCGAGGGTCCCGAAAAGGAGGAGGGCTGGCAGGGTGCCGAGTCCGAAGAGGAGGGCGACCAGAAGTCCCGGGATGGCGCCACCGCTGCCAGCTGCCGCCATGAAGACCGTGTAGGAAAGGCCGCAGGGCAGGAAGCCCATCGCGGCTCCGAAGGCAAGGCTGCGGAGCGTGGACGTTCCGGCCAGGATTTTGCCGGCCCTGCCGAGAATCCAGGAATTGTTACGTTCCATGAGGGCTGTCCCGCGCCAGAGCCCGAGGATGCCGGCTCCCATCGCGATCATGGCAAGACCCGAAAGTGGCGAAGCCAGGTCCTGGATACCAGCCAACGCTCCGGCGGTGTTGGCAAAGGAGCCTGAAAGGCCCATGAGGGCCCCGATCGCCGAGTAGGTGAAGAGCCGTCCGGCGTGGTACTGGAGGCTGCCGAGGAAGCCAGCACTCCAGCCCTCCGCCTTCGCCCCCCGCGACACTGCCTCGGACGCTACGATGGGTCCGCACATGCCCATGCAGTGCCCGAAGCCCCCCAGGAGTCCCGTACCGAGCGCCAGGGAGAAGGCCGGATCCACGGTCAGGGAAGTTCGAAGGGAAAGAGAGCCCTGGCTTCACCGCTACCTTCCTTGACCAGGATCTCGGCCTGCCAGCGCTTGTCGCCGCTCATGCAGCGGGGAAGGACAGCCTTTCCCTCGTAGCGCCCCTCGCCTACGTGCTTCAGGACTGGCCTGTTCTTGCCCATGAACATGGCAGGCATGGTGAGGTCCACCTGGACCTCGGCGTCCACGAGGGCCCGGCCCGCGCGAGACAGGTTCACGACCAGGACTAAATCGGACAAGGCCTTGACGGGGCGGGGAAGGATCTCGAAGCGGACAAGGAGTCCCCGCCCCGCCTCGCCTCCCAGCTCCATGACCGCTTCGCCCCGAGCGGGATCTGCGACGGTGGTTGCGGAGACGGCCGCAGCCTGGCTACCAACGGCCACAATGATGAACAGTGTACCTACGATGATGCCAGTGAAAACCTTGCTCTTGTGTGTCATGGTGATTTCTCCGCTTCGGCCCTGAGGATCTGCGTGTACGAGGAGGAGCCGGACTTCGTACTGACGGTCGTCACGATGTCCCAGTTGCCCCGAAGGGGGAGCGAGACCCTTGAAAGATAGCGGCCGTCGCTTTGGAGCTCGGCCTTGTAAGTTTTGTCATGAGCCGTGGTCGAGGGCCGCGATACCTTTACCGAGACCTCGGCATCGGACAAGGGTTTCCCGTCGCGGCCGAGAGCCTCTATCCAGAGCTCCTCCTCCCCTACCTTGTAGGCAGCCCCGGAAAGCAGCACTGACCAACCAAGGGCCTGGCGGTTGGCCTGGTCTGATTCCCAGGCCAGGCCGGCCTCGTAGGGCTTGTCCACGACAGTGCCTTCGAAGGTGTTGTTACCTAAGACGATCGTCGCAACGGTCATGGCGACAACGATGAATGCGATGATCAAGGGCAGGGCTTTCATGGCCTTCACTTCCTTGGCCGCGGCATGGCCGCGAAGCTCGTCGTGATGGAATATCCGGGACTCAGCGACCTGATGGTGACGGTGAGGGGAATCAGGAGCGAGGGGTCGGAGACACCTCGTATGGTGAGGGTTACCGCCATCTTGAGCGGCGTCGAGCCCTTGGGCAGGGCGAATCGCGTCCGCGAGGCCTCGACACTGCCCAGGGCGCTCGAGGCTTCGAGTTCAAGGTCAAGGTCGGCAGTAGAGAGGTTCCGTGCGCTGAGCCTGCATTGCAGCATCACTGCACCGCTGCCCGTCAAGGCTGCCCTGGCTCCCTCGGCTGGCCTGAAACTTGCGTCGAAGGGCGCTTTTGTCAGAAAAAGGAAGAGGAAAAATGCAAGGAATGCCACCGATAGCAGGCCTGTCAGGATGAGCGAGACGCGCGGACCCTTCGGAGCCGGTTGGACGAAACCCCTGGAATAACGCACTAGCGAGGCCTTGCCCCGGCGCGCCATGCGCTCGGTACAGGCATCCACGCATTCGGCGCAATGGATGCACTCGACCTGGGCTCCATCGCGGATGTCGATGTCGACGGGACAGGCCGTGGCGCAGGCTGCGCATTTCATGCATTCGCCTGCGCGCGTGCTGTCGTAGGCGACCACGAGGGTACGGTCATCGAAGAGGATGCCCTGAAGCTTGGCGTAGGGACAGATCTTCGCGCAGAATTTCCTGCCAATGAAACCAAGCTCGAGGGCGATGAGCAGCGTGAGAATACCCCAGATCCCGATCACGAGCCCTGCTGTCCGGCTCCCCCCGCCGAGCAGGGCAGGCAGGTCAAAGGGTGATACGAAGTAGCAGACCGAGGCGCCGGAGACAGCTGCGGACAGGGCGACAATGAGTATCGGCCGGAGGATCTTCGCAGTACGGCCCTGTTTTCGCCTGCGTCCTCCGAGGGAAGCGATATCCAGGAGCACAGTCTGGGGACAGGCCCAGCCGCACCAGAGGCGGCCGAAGAGGATGGTCAGGAAGATGGCAGCAAAGACAATGGCAAAAAGCCCGATGAGGAGGAGGAAGAAGTCCTGCATTCCGACGACAGCGCCGAAGGCATGGAGCCTGAGCGTCGGGACGTCAAAACGGAGGGCGCTCTCACCCCCGATACTGACAAAGGGAAGGGCAAGGAAGAGGGCGAGGAGTAAAAGGCCGACAACAGACCGTGCCTTGCGGAAACGGTCAGTCATCGTCGTCGAGCATCTTGTACTTGACTTCCTCGCCGGGCTTCTTCCTCTTGCGGGAATAGTAGTAGGCGATGATCGCGACGAAGAGCCCGACCAAGGCTACGCCGAACAGGACCTCAGCTACAGCCAGGAATGTCATCGCCCCTATCCTTCCTTACTTCGACTTGCCCTTGGCACGAAGGACAGCCGGGCCTGCCACGAAAACGAGGACTATGATCGCCAGCGTCGGAATGACGGTGAAAGCAATTGTCACGATAAGCGAGATATCCATGGGTACTCCTATAGGACGGGAGCGAGGAGGAGCGGGGCGCCCTTGCGCCCCGCCTACACTCTCATTTCTGTGTCGACTCGGTAAAGGCCTTGGCCTGGGTCCAGCCGCTGAAGGCTGGCGTATACAGGCCGATATAGACGGCTGCCCAGACGATCAGGCCGAAAAACAGCACGAGCCAGCCCGCTGGCAGCTTGTGCGTCGTCGTCTTTGATTCAAAGGCACTGAGGTCATCGTTGTCGTTCATGGTTTCCCTCATCACTTCTTCCCCTGCAGGGACCTGATATAGGCGACCGTGGACCAGATCTCGTCCTGGCTTATTTCCGAGGCGAAGTCAGGCATGGTGCCCGTGGCCACACGTCCCTCCTCGAGCTGCCCGGGATGGATGCCATTGTTGATGACTTCCTGGTAGTCCCCATCCGGGAGGTCGCCGGGGATGCTGAAGAATACGTCATCGACTACGCTCGGGCCGATGCCGCCCTTGCCGTCCTCACCATGGCACATGGCGCATTTGTCGGCGAAGAGCTTCGAACCCAGCGTAATGGCGGCGGCGTCGCCAGCCTTGGGATTGACGATGTCCTTGACGGCAATACCGCTGGAGGCGACCGCGACAGGAACCTTCTTCACCGCCGTGCCGAGCTGCTGCATGTAGGCTATGAGGGCGTCGAGCTCTGTCTTCGAGGCAAGTTGCGCGATGTCGTCGGCGGTATAGGGGAAGCCGTTCGCCTTCATGTGGGACTCGGCACGCGCAGGATCGAGCTTGTAGTCGGCCATCCAGCCGTAGACTGGCATGATCGAGATGGCCACCACGGCTCGGGGATCCTTGAAGTGCTGAATGTGCCAGGCGTCGGGGTACTTGCTGCCGACGCGGGCGATGTCCGGACCGGTCCGCTTGGAACCCCAGAGGAAGGGCCTATCGTTGGCGAACTCGCCGGCCTTGGAATACTCGCCGTAGCGCATGACCTCGGTCTTGAGGGGGCGGATCTCCTGCGTGTGGCAGTTGTTGCAGCCCTCCCGCTGGTAGATGTCGCGGCCCGCGAGCTGGAGCGCCGTATAGGGCTTGAGGCTATCGAGTCTTGGATGCATCGATACCGTAAACATCGGTACGAACATCGTGACGATGGTACCGACGAGGATGACAGCCGCGGCGGTGACCGCGAAAAGGATGGGCCGTGAGGCCAGGTTCTTTGCCATGATGCCCTCCTACGCCTTCGCCGCGGCTGCGGCAGCGGCTGCGGCAGAGCCCTTGCGGGCCTTCGCGCCCTGGCGCGTTCCGGTGACGATGGTCATGGCGATATTGTAGATGAAGAAGAGCATGCCGACGGTGAAGATGAGGCCTCCGACCGTCCTGAGCTCCCAGTAGGGGAAGTTCTTCGCGAGCACCTCGTTGAAGGTGTAGGAGAGGCTGCCATCGGCGTCGGTCGCCTTCCACATCGAGCCCTGCATGAGTCCCGCGATCCACATGGAGATGGAGAAGATGAGCTGTCCTATCAGGACCAGCCAGAAGTGGATGTTGGCGACCTTTTCGCTGTGGATCGCGATGTCGTAGATCTTGGGAATTATGTAGTACACCGAGGCACAGATTACCATCGTGACCCAGCCCATCGTGCCCATGTGGACATGGCCGGGCACCCAGTCGGTGAAGTGGACCAGCTGGCTCACGGTTCGCAAACCCTGGGTCGGGCCCTGTACGGTCTGAAGGCCGTAGAAGGTGATGCCGAGTATGAAGAACTTGGTGAGGTAGTTGCTCTGCATCTTCTTCCAGTCCTGGCCCACGGTGTAATAGCCGTTGACCACCGAGCCCCAGGAAGGCGCGATGAGGAAGACCGTGAAGGCAATGCCGAGGGTCTGGATCCAGTCAGGCAGCGGCGAATAGACCAGATGGTGGGCGCCGGTCCAGAGGTAGCCGAAAACCAGCGACCAGAAGGCGACGATCGAGAGCCGGTGGCTGTAGATCGGAAGCCCGGTCGACTTGGGCAGGAAATAGTAGAACATGGCGAGGATGGGCATCGTGAGGAGGAAGCCGACCACGTTGTGGCCGTACCACCACTCGACGTTCGCGCT